>DAIMFJ010000097.1:0-15306 GCA_036724695.1 Planctomycetota bacterium | reverse complement strand
CTCGACGAGCCTCTCGAAGAAGCGCTCGACGACGGCGTGCTGGTCCTCGACGACGACCTGGCACCCGTCGCAGTGGGGCGCGACGACGAGCCTGCGGACGGCACCGTGTTCGAAGCCAGCGCCACCGGGCCGGCCGACGACTTCGCAGACGATGTGCCGGTGGCTGCCGCAGACGGCCATGCGGCCGGCTCCAGCCACGACCGCGCAGCGGCCCCGCCCGACGAAATCGTGGTGCCGATCCCGCGTCCGACCGCGCCGCCGGCCCGCGCGCCCGCGGCGTCGAGCTTCCCCGAATCGTTGGTCGCCGAAGCGATCGACGTCGTGGTCGGCAGTGGTCGCGCCAGCGCGACGTTGCTGCAACGCAAGCTGCGCCTCGAATTCGCCGTCGCCGAGCAGCTGCTCGGCGAGTTGGCGCGCCGCGGCATCGTCGAGCTCGGCGATGACGCCGCGCACGGTCGCGTGCTGCGCTAGGAGGCCGAGAAGGAATCAGTATACGGCCTCTCGGATTGCCGATTGGCGGCCGCCTTCGCGGCCGCGCAGAGCCTTCGAGAGGTTTCTCTCTCAGGCTCCGAGCCGCTGCGGCGGCCACGATCCGGCTTTCCACAGGCTTTCCACTTTGTCCAGTCGCCCGGCGTCGCACAGTTCAGGAACTCGCGGCGCTCGCCCTTGCGCGAACCGGCGGCCCCGCTACGAATGAGGGCACGGTCATGGTCGACTTGCGTGAGACGTCCGATGGGCGGGGTGTGCCCCAGAACCTGGAAGCCGAGCGTTCGGTGCTCGGCGCCTTGCTGTTGCATGCCGATGCCGTCGCCGACGTCACCTTCCTGAAGGCCGACGACTTCTACCTGCCGCGGCACCAGCAGATCTTCGAGGCGATCCTCGAGACCTTCAACCGCAAGAACGTCACCGACCCGATCGCGGTCGGCGAGCAGTTGCAGCGCATGGGGCGGCTCGACGACATCGGCGGCCACCCGGCCCTGCTCGACCTGATGGACAGCGTCGTCACCGCGGCCGGCATCGTGCACCACGGTGAGATCGTCCGCGAGAAGGCGATCTCGCGGCGGTTGCTGGAGACCTGCCTCGACATCGCCCGGCGCACCTACGCCAACGAAGAAGAGGCCAAGACCCTGCTCGACGAGGCCGAACGGCAGATCTTCGAGATCTCGCGGCTCGACAAGTCCGGCGAGGCGTCGAGCATCGCCGACATCCTGCAGTCGACGTTCGAGCGCATCGACCGGCTCCGCGAACGCGAGGGGCGGCTCACCGGGCTGGGCACCGACTACTACGACTTCGACGACATGACCGGCGGCCTGCAGCCGGGCGAGCTGATCATCATCGCGGCGCGTCCGTCGATGGGCAAGACGACCTTCGCACTGAACCTGACCGAACGGGTCGCCAACAACAAGGCGTCGGTGGCGTTCTTCTCGCTCGAGATGTCGAGCCAGCAGGTCATCCAGAACATGCTCTGCAACCGCGCGCAGATCGACGGTCAGGCGATGCGCAAGGGGCGGATCACCAACGAACAGTACCGGCGGTTGCAGGAGGAGGCGGCGCGGCTCTACGAGGTGCCGATCTTCGTCGACGACACGCCCGGCATCTCGATCACGCAACTGCGCGCCAAGTGCCGCCGGCTCAAGCAGAAGCACGGCATCGACATGGTCTGCGTCGACTACCTGCAGCTGATGTCGGCCGGCGGCCGCGTCGAGAGCCGACAGCAGGAGATCGCGGCGATCTCGCGTGGACTCAAGGGCATCGCCCGCGAGCTGTCGATCCCGGTGATCGCGCTGTCGCAGCTCAACCGCGACGTCGAGAACCGCGACGACCACCGGCCGCGCATGAGCGACCTGCGCGAGTCGGGCGCGATCGAGCAGGACGCCGACGTGATCATCCTGTTGCACCGCGACGAGTACTTCAAACCGACCGAGCAGAACGCCGGGCTGGCGCAGGTGATCATCGCCAAGCAGCGCAACGGGCCGACCGGCGAGGTCGTGCTGCGGTTCTTCAAGGAGTACATGCGGTTCGAGAACTTCACCCGCCGCGCGGAGCCGATGCAGTGAGAGTGGCCGCTTGAGTTGCCGGCGGGCGAGTGCGCGCGCGGCCATCGCGCTGCTGCTGCACGCGGTGGCGCTGAGCACGGCATTGCGCGCCCAGGTGCCGCCGCAGGACCCGGCCGCGGGCTTGCGCGTCGGCGCGCAGGGCGAGGTGCTGTTCGAGGACCAGCTCAAGCAGCTGTCCGGCCGGGCGGTGCGGTCGATCCAGTTCGCGCGGGCCGGTGGTGGTGGGGCGCCGCAGCTGCTCGACGCGGCGACGTCCGAACCGCTGGTGCGCAGCCTGCTGACGCGCGTCGGCCAGGGTTTCGAGGCCCGCAAGGTGTCCAACGACTGCACGACCCTGTGGGAGGAGCGCCGGCTGGTCGTCAGTGCCTACGTGCTGCCGGTCGACCAGGAGGTCGCCGTGACCTTCGTCGTCGAACACGAGGTCGAGGTCTACGCGTCGGTCGAGTTCCGCGGCCTCGACAAGCTGCCGCAGTCGACCGTCGACGAACTGCTCGGCATCGACGCCGGCCGGCAGATCACCGCCAGCGAGGCGCGGGCGATGCGCAAGGTGCTGCTGGCCCGCTACGCGCGCGACGGCTTCCCGTTCGCGAGCGTGACGCTGGAGGAACGCGACGTGCCGGCGGCCGACGGCGCCCCCGGTGCGGTGGTGGTGCCCGGCACGCGCGCCGCGCGCGCGCTGGTGTTCCGGGTCGACGAGGGCCTGCGCGTCACCGTGCGCAACCTCGAGTTCTCCGGCAACCACTCGTTCCCCGTCGAGCCCGACCTCGGCTTCCTCGGCGCCGGCGACTACCTGGCCCGCGACGCGAACATCAAGAGCGACCCGGCGTGGGGCTTCATCAACGGCGGCTACTACAGCCGCGAGGTGCTCGACGAGGACCTCGACCGGCTGCGCCTGTTCTATCGCGGGCGCGGTTTCCTCGACGCCAGCGTCGACGTCGCCGACGTGCGCTACACGCCCGATCGCACCCAGGTCGACGTCAAGATCGTCGTCGACGAGGGACCGCGCTACACGATCCGCTCGATCCGCATCGAGCACGTCGACGACAAGCTGCAGCCGCTGCGCGAACCGCCTCGCTACCGCGCCGAGGAGATCCAGCAGGGGCTCAAGGTGGCTCCCGGCGACCACTACGACTTCGTGCGGCTGCAGCGCGACTGGTTGTCGATCCAGGAGTTCTACGGCCAGCGCGGCCACCCGCCGGTGTCGTTCCCCGGCATGTCGTCGGTGCCGCAGGCGTGCCGCGTGGTCTGGCCGCCGCGGGAGGTCTACGGCGAGGGCCACGTCGTCGACGTCACGTTCCTGGTCGTCGAAGGGCAGCCCAAACGCCTGCAGGACGTCGTGATCCGCGGCAACCGCTTCACCCGCGACGAGGTGATCCGCCGGCGGGTGCGGGTCAAGCCGGGCGAACGCATCGACATGCGCGAGGTCAACCGTTCGCTGCGCAACCTCGAGCAGACGCGCTTCTTCCTCGATCCCGACACGTTGCGCGGGCCGCGCGTGCAGCTCGAGCCGGCGGCGGGCGCCACCGCGGACCCCGACCTGCTCGACCTGGGCATCGACGTGCAGGATGCACCGACCGGCGAGATCCGCTGGGGCGTCGGCATCAGCACCGGCCAGGGTGCGACCGCGCAGATGACCTTCAACAAGCGCAACTTCGACCTGTGGGACCCGCCGAGCACCGCGAACCCGATCGACGCGTTCGGCGAGATCCTCGACAACGAGGCGTTCCACGGCGGCGGGCAGACGCTCAGCATGCTGCTGGCCCCCGGCAGCCGGTACAGCCAGTTCCGGATCAGTTGGACCGAGCCGGACATCTTCGGCGAGCACTACGACACGCACGAGCTGCGGGTCACCGGCGAACGCCTGATCCGCCGCCTGCAGGACGGCTACACGTCCGACACGCTGCAGGGCGAGATCGGGCTGTCGCGCTACTTCTCCGACGAGTTCAGCGTCGGCCTGTCGGCGCGGCACTCGACGGTCGACATCGACGATCTGGCGCCCGACGCGACGTCGATCGCCTACGACGCCGAAGGGCAGAACGAGCTGCGCGGCCTGCACCTCGGCGCCCGCTACCGCGACTACGACGACCTGCGCGCGCCGACCGACGGCTTCGAGGTGTCGGCGTCGGTCGAATCGGTCGGTGGGCCGCTCGGCGGCGACGTCGACATCGTCAAGTTCGAGCACACGCTGCACTGGTACCTGCCGGTCCGCGAGAACGAGATGGGCCACCGCACGGTGTTGCACCTCGAACACCGCTTCGGGCTGGCGCGCGCCTACGAGGCTGCCGACGACGTGTTCGTCACCGAGCGCTTCTACATGGGCGGTGCGAACCTGCGCGGCTTCGACTACCGGCGGGCGGGCCCGAGCCAGTTCGGGCGACCCTACGGCGGCGAGGCGATCTACACGGCCACCGCCGAACTGTTCTTCCCGCTGGTGGCGACGCGGCTCGACGGCGAGGTGCGCGACCGCGAACTGTTGCGCGGCGTGCTGTTCACCGACATCGGCTTGCTCGGTCTGGCGCCCGACGATCCGACCTTCCGCGAGCTGCGCGGCAGCTGGGGGGTCGGCATCCGCATCGAGGTGCCGATGCTCGAACTGCCGATCGCGATCGACATCGGCTGGCCGTGGGCCTACGAAGAGACCGACGACCGGCAACAACTGTTCTTCTCGATCGCGCGGTGACGGACGCCGACGGCAAGCCGCAGCCGTTCGCACGGCTGTCCCGCGAGGTGCTGGTCGCCAACCCCTGGCACCGGTACTGCCGCGACCGCTACGTGCAGGCCGACGGCAGCGAAGGGCAGTACTTCTACGTCGACATGGCCGGCTCGAGCGCGACGATCCCGGTGTTCGCCGACGGCTCGACGGTGCTGGTGCACGTGCATCGCTACCTGCTCGGCTGCGACCTGTGGGAGTTCCCGATCGGCGGCATGGCGCCGGGCGAGGAGCCGCTGGCCGTGGCGAAGAAGGAACTCGCCGAGGAAGCCGGCCTCGCCGCCGGCGAGTGGACGAAGCTCGGTGCGTTCGCGCCCTACAAGGGCGTCTCCAACGAGGTCACGCACTTCTTCCTGGCCCGCGACCTCGTCGAGCGGGCGCAACACCTCGAAGCCAGCGAACGCATCACCGTGCACCGCATGCCGCTGGCCGAGGCGCGGCGCGTGCTGGTCGGCCAGCCGCTCGGCGACGGCCAGTCGATGGCCGGACTGCTGCTGCTCGAGCGCTGGCTCGCCGAGGGCAACACGCTGTGAGCGAAGCGCGCGCGTTCCGGGTCACCGTGTACGCGTCGTCGAGCGAACGCATCGACGCTCGGTACCACACGGTCGCCGAAGCGCTCGGCCGCGGCATCGCCGAGCGCGGCTGGGACCTGGTCTGGGGCGGTGGCCGCTACGGCCTGATGGGCAGCGTGTCGCGCGGTGCGCGGGCGGCCGGTGGCCGCACGATCGGTGTGATCCTGCAGCAGTTCGTCGACAAGAACGTGCACTGCAGCGCCGCCCATGCGATGGAATCGGTCGGCGACATGCGCTCGCGCAAACGCGGCCTCGACGACTCCGGCGACGCGTTCGTGGCCCTGCCCGGCGGGCTCGGCACGCTCGAGGAACTGCTGGAGATCCTGTCCTTCAAGCAGCTCGGCCTGCACCAGAAGCCGGTGGTGATCCTCGACGCGTTCGGCTACTGGCAGCCGCTGCTGCAGATGCTCGACAAGGCGTTCGCCGAGGGCTTCGTGCAGCCGCAGTTCCGCGGCATCTTCACGGTCGCGCAGGACGCCGCCGAGGCGATCGAGCAGCTCGCCACGGCGGCGCCGTGGACGGCGACGATGCGCGACCCGTTCGGCGGCGGCAGCGCATGAGTGCCACGCGTCGCGCCGACCTCGAACGGGCCGCGGCGGCCTTGCACGCCGCGATGGCGGTGTTGCGCGACTTCGCGACGCGGCCGATCGAGTACCACCACAAGCCGGGTGGTGGGCCGGTGACCGCCGCCGACCTCGCCGCCGATGCGACCTTGCGGGCCATGCTGCCGCGCGGCGACGACGCCTGGCTGTCCGAGGAGAGCGACGACGATCCGGCCCGGCTCACCGCGCAGCGGATCTGGGTCGTCGATCCGCTCGACGGCACCCGTTCGTTCGTCGCCGGCCGGCCCGACTACGCGGTCTCGATCGCCCTCGTCGAGGCCGGCGAACCGGTGCTCGGCGCGATCGGCTGTCCAGTCAGCGGCCTCTGTGTGCTCGGCAGCCTGGAGACCGGGGTGGAGGTGCAAGCCGCCGAGACCTTGCCGTGGCCGGCCGGCGAGGGGCTGCGGGTCCTGGCCAGCCGCAGCGAGATGCGCCGCGGCGAGTGGGAACCCTGGCAGGCGCGCTGCCGGTTGCTGCCGGTCGGTTCGGTGGCCAGGAAGCTGGCGCTGGTCGCGGCCGGCTGTGCCGATGGCACCTGGACGCTGCAGCCCAAGCACGAATGGGACGTCGCCGCCGGCGCAGCACTGGTGCGGGCCGCCGGCGGTGAGGTCTGGTTGCCGCGCGGTGGGCATCTGCTGTGGAATCGGCCACGGCCGCGGTTCCTGAGCTTCGCGGCGGCAGCACCTGGCCGGCGCACCGCCGTCGCCGATCTGCTGGGCCGCTGACGCCGCTGCGCCGGTCAGGCGCGCAGCAGCCGCGCGAAGATGTCGCTCATGCTGAGGATGCCGACCACCTTGGTGCCGTCGAGCACCGGCATGCGCCGCACGCCGGCCATGCGCATCAGGTTCATGCAGTCGAGGAGGCGCACCTCGCGGGGCACGCAGATCGCCGGACGGGTCGCGACGTCGCCGACCTGCAGCTGGTCGAGCATCGCCGGGTCCTGCGCCCCGATCACGTTGACGATGTCCTTGCTGGTGATCACGCCGGGCAGGTCGCCCGGGTCCTTGCCGGGCACCAGCAGCGCCCGGATGTGGTGTTCGACCATGCGGACCCCGGCGGTGCGCAGGTTCTCGTCGGGTTCCGCCCAATGCACGGTCTGGCTCATCAGGTCGCCGGCGGTCAGTTGGTGCAGCGTGCTGGTCATGGCAGGTTCTCCTCGTGGATGCGGTCGTTCGGGCGGTCGTAGCGGAAGCGCACGGCGCGGCGCGGCTGGTCGAGCACGATGCCGAACTCGCCGAACTGGATGCGCACGCCGGCGTGCGCGACGCCGGTGACGGTGATCGTCGCGGTGCCGAGCAGCTCGCGCTGACGCGCCAGCAGGCGCAGCCGTTCGGTCTCGGTCTGGTCCTTGTCCCGCTGGGCCAGGCGGTTGCCCTTGATCCGCGACTGGCGCCACGCGTCGACGCGGGCCGCCGAACGGGCGTTGCGGGCCGCGTCGCCCTGCAGCAGGGCCAGCGCGGCGCGGGCGTCGCCGAGATCGGCGGCCGCCAGCACGGCGCCGGCACCGTCGGCGTTGCCCGCCGTGCCGACGACGATGCTGGTGCGGGCGCGCAGTTCGCAGCCGATCGCATGGGCGCGGCCGGTGGTCATCACGATGCGCTCGGCGCGGGCCCGGCAGTGCATCAGCTGGTCTTGTACCGTGAGCTCGCGGCCGGCCGTCAACGACGCGGCGACGGCGTGGCGGCACTGCAGGTCGCCGGCCGCGACGACCGTGCTGCCGCCCATCGCGCCCTGCGTGATCCGCACGTTGGCGCCGGCTTCGACGGTCGCCTCGAACACCGAGCCGTGCACGACGACGTCGGCGCTGGCGGCGACGACGAAACCCGCCCCGACGTCGCCGCGAACCTCGATGCTGCCTTCGCCGCGCAGGTTGCCCGACCGCAGGTCCACGTCGCCCTTGTGCACGTACAGCGGCACCACGTCGAGCCGGTCGCCGTCGTGCAGCAACACGCCGGCCCGGGTGGCGACCACGTCGTCGCCGTCGACCCGGACGCCCGGGCCACAACGGATCCGGCAGCTCGGGCCCGCCGCGGCGGGCAGGTGGCGGCCACGCACGTCGTAGCCGGCCTCGCCGGCGGTCGCCGGTGCCAGCCTGGCCACGACCTGCCCGACTTCCACCGGGTGCAGCAGGTGGCGCTCGTGGAAGTCGATGTGGCCGTCGCGCTGGATCTCGCCAGGCACCTGCGCGAGCTCGATCGTGTACCCGACCTGACACGGTTCGCCCGGTCTGGCGGCGCGACCGTGCGCGAGCACCGCCTCGCCGCGGAAGTCGGGATCCGCAAGGCGCGCCGCGAACCCGTCGATGGCGTTCTCGTCGAACCCGGCGACCACGCCGGCCGCGGTCAGGGCCGCGGTGACGTCGGCCCGGCTGCAGACCGGCCCCGCGGCGGCTCGCACCTTGGCGGTGAGCCCGTCCGTCGACACGTCCACGCGCAGCCGTTCCACCCCGGCTGCATCGGCATTCCCGCTCAGCGCGCTCCAGGGCCGCTGGGCGTAGCCGCCGTGGTCGGCGCCAGCCGGCGGAGCGGCACCTGCAGCTCGAAGTAGCGCTGATCGCGCGGCACCATCGGGCTGTTGTAGCCCATCGTGCGCGGCGCCCCGTCGATCGCGTAGGTGCTGGCGTTCGCGGCCACGAACGCCGCGATCCTGGTTTGCAGCTCTTCGATCACGTCCGCCCGGTCGTCGCCGATCGCGCCGATGCTGAGCACCAGCATCGCCGGCATCGCGACGACCTCGACACCCTTCTGGACCTCGGCCGGCTCGATGCCGGGATCGCCGTACAGGAACGCCATCTGCACCGGCCGGCTGCGGCTGCCGTCGTTGCTCCAGTCCATCTGCACCGGCGTCGTCATCGCGATGCCGTTCTTCTCGATGTGCCGGAACAGCGGCCAGAAGGCGCCCATGCTGCCGCCGCGCATCGCGGTGCGGACCATGCGGTAGTGGGGGTACTCGCGGAGTTCGAGTTCGCCGACCGACTGCGGGGCCGGGAACCCGACCGGCAGCTCGGCCTCCATGCGCGGCCGGAACGTCAGCAGCTCCGCCACGTCGGCGACCTCGATGCGCAGCGTGGCGAGCGCGGCCTCGGCATCGGGGTGCTGGTTGGCACGCTGCAGGGCCCGGTCCAGGCTGCTGCGGGCGTGGGACCCGGCGGCGAGTCGGGTGTTGGCCAGGGCCGTCCAGGCGACGGCGACCGGCAGGTCGACCTGGCTGCGCAGCACGTGCAGGAGCTCGCGAGCGGCCGCGCCACGGCCGGGCAGGTCGCCCGGCTCGAACAAGCGCAGGCCCTGAGGCTCGCTCGCCTGTGGTTGGGCCCCGTCGGCCTGGGCCGCACAGGGCAGGATCGAGACGAGGCTGGAGGTCAGGGCCGTCAGGGCGAAGCGCAGCATGCCGCGGGGTTCGCCAGCCTGCCGGCCGCGGATGCAGTGGCGCGGGCTGCCTGGTCCGCTGCGCCAGGTGTCTGGAGCTACCAGACCGACAGCAGCACGGCGTCGGCGAGGTAGGGGGCCAGGCCACCGCGCAGCAGCAGCGGCTGCAGGGTCAGGTGGCTGCCCCGCAGCACCGGTGCGGCCGGCACGGTCAGACGGAACCGCCCGAACGGCGTCGTCGGCGGCGCGAGCATCGGCACGACCGCCGCCGAGCCCGGGTCGACCAGCAACTCGCCGAAGCCGGGCACCACCTGCGGGGCGCCAGGCCAGCCGAGCGCCAGCAGCGCCGCGTCGCCGGCACCGAGCGGCAGCGTGAAGTCCGCACTGCTGCCGGCCGTGAACACGCGGCGGAACTGCGGGAACTGCGGCCAGCCGGTCAATTCGCCGAGCGCGGCGAACGCCAGCACGCGCGTCGGGGCCAGCAGCCGGCCGCTCTCGGAGTTGGCGCGGCCGGCCGCGAACAGTTCCGGCAGCGGGGTCGTCGCCCAGGTCCCGGCCTGGGCCCCGAACCCGAACGCGAGCTGGCCGTCGATCGCCTGCAGCGTCGTGCGCCAGATCTGCAGGACTGGCGGTTGCGTGCCACCGGGCCGCGCGATGCTGCGCCACCGGTCGGTGCGCCCGTCGAACGCGTGCAGGCCGGTCGCGTCGTAGGCGGCGAGGATCGCGCTGCTGGGGTTGCCTTGCGGCACCGGCGCGTTCGCGGTCAGCGGCACGAACGCACCGCTGCGCACCGAGAACGCCCGCAGCCCGGTGCTCGTCGCGAACAGCGCACCGGTCGTCGCCAGCAGCGGCGTGGCCACGGTCACGTCGAGCGGCGCCTGGTGCCACTGCCCGGTCATCGCACTGTACGCGGACCACCGCCCATTCGGCGCCACGGCGACGGCGACGGCCCCGGCCGCAGCCAGCTGGCCACTGCCGGCCGGCGCGGCAGCCAGCGTGTTCCACAGCGGACTCCAGGCGGTCGTCACCGCCCCGTCGCTGCACAGCACGACGCCGTCGCCGACCGTCAGCGTCGCCGTCGGCGCACCGAGCGGCGCTCCGAACGCGGCCCGGGTGGCACTGAACGGCACCGGCCCGACGATCGTCGCGAACACCCCGAAGTGGTCGCTCTGGGCGACCAGCGCCGACGCCCCCAGCGGCGCATGTTCGAACCGGCCCTGTTGGCCGCTGAAGCCGAGCATCTCGCTGCCGGTGAACCACACCGCCCAGTCGTCGTCGCGCACCAGCGTGGCACCGGGCGGCTCTGGCGCACTCTGCCAGCTGCCGCGGTTGGCGCTGAACGCATGCACGAGCCCACCGTCGCGGACCAGCGCCACCGAGCCGTCGGCACTCAGCGTCGCGTTGCCGACCGGAACCGGCAGGTCGTGCCAGGTGCCGGTGAACGCATCCATCGCGCTGGCGCGGTTGCCGTCGAGCAGCAGTGCGACATTGCGGCCAACCGCCCAGCTGGCCGCCGCGCCGACCGGCCGGGTGACCCACGCGCCGCGAAAACCGCTGAACGCATGCAGGGACGCGCCATCGTGCACCAGCAGCACGGCGTCGTTGTTCTGCCCGCTCGGGTTGCCCAGTTGCGCGTTCGCGGACACCGCCAGCGGCACGAACTCGCCGCGCACCGCCGCGAAGCCCGACCACAGGTTGCCGTCCATCACCAACAGGCAGTCGTTGGTCAGCCGCTGCGGCACGTTGCCGCTGACCGTCGTGCTGGTCCAGCGGCGGGTCGCCGCGGAATGCGCCCAGACGGTCGTGCCGTCGCGGTACACGCACAGTTTGCCCTGGCTGCTGGCCTGGCTCGCCACGACGCCGCCTTGGACCGGCAGTTCGGCCCACGCCGGCAACCCGGACGGCCCCTGCGCGGCCACCGGCAACGGCAGCGACAGAACCAGCGACAGGGCGCAACCACGCAGCGGCATCGGGGCACGATAAACCCCTGCCAGCGGCGTGCCGAGGGCCGCGTTGCAGCGGTTACGAACTCGCGACACCGACCGACCGGCCGGTGTCATCGGCGGTACGGCCCGACCTCATCGCGGCGGGTGCCGGGCGCCGATGACCAGGGGGTATGACCACCGCGACGTCCGAGCTCTCCCGGCTGTTCGCCAAGCAGATCGCGGACAGGAAGCTCAGCGTGCCGACGATGCCCGGCACCGCCGCGGAGGTGTTGCAGCTCTGCCAGAGCGAGACCACCGACGCCGCCAAGCTGTCGGCGGTGATCCATCGCGACCAGGCGATCGCCTCGCACGTGCTGCGGGTCGCCAACTCGGTCGCCTACGCCGGCCAGGTGGCGGTCGCGTCGCTGCAACAGGCGGTCAGCCGGCTCGGCATGCAGTTGATCGTCGAGATCGCCACCGCGGTGGCGGTGCGCGGCCGCATGTTCGGCAACCCGACCTGCGCCGAACTGCTGCAGGCGCTGTGGCAGCACTCGGTGCTGACCGGCTTCTACACCAAGGAGATCGCGCGCCTGCGGCGGCGCAACGTCGAGATCGCGTTCCTGTGTGGTCTGCTGCACGACATCGGCAAGGCGGTGTTGCTCGACAACGTCGACCGGGTGCTCGGCAAGGGCCAGCTCGGCGTGCCGGTCGCCGACCTGTTGGCCGCGGTGCACGACCAGCACCTGGCGGCTGGTCTGCTGTTGGCCAGGGAATGGAAGCTGCCCGACCAGATCGTCGAGGCGATGCAGTTCCACCACGACCCGGCCGGTGCGAAGAACTACTCGGACCTGGCGATGACGGTCTGCCTCGCCGACCAGTTGGCGCACCTGGCCAAGAAGAGCGTGTTCGCGCCGGAACTCGCCGAGGACGACCTGCGACAGCATCCGGTGCTCGCCGGGCTGAACCTGTACCCCGACCAGTTCGACGGCTTGCTGGCGCAGCGCGAGCGCGCGCTGCAGGTCACGGAGAGCATGCAATGAACGAACCCGCCGAAGTGTTCGACGTGGTGGTGATCGGCAGCGGTCCGGCCGGCCAGAAGGCCGCCGTGCAGGCCGCCAAGTCCGGCCGCCGCGTCTGCGTGATCGAACGCGATCAGGGCGTCGGCGGGGCCTGCGTGCACCGCGGCACGATCCCGAGCAAGACGCTGCGCGAGTCGGCGATGCACCTGGCGGCGTTCCGGCGCCGGTTCGGCGGCATCGTCAAGGTCGATCTGCCGCCCGACCTGCAGCTCGCCAGCCTGATGAGCCGCATGGAGCAGGTGGTGTCGGCACACGTCGCCTACCAGGGCGCGCAGATGCGCCGCAACGGCATCGAGCAGATCCACGGCCGCGCCCGCTTCGTCGACGACCACCACGTCGCCGTCGAGTCGGTGTACGGCAAACGGCGCCTGCTGCGCGGCGAGACGATCGCGATCGCGACCGGCTCGCGGCCGCGCACGCCGCCGGAGATCCCGGTCGACCACGAACACGTGCTCGACAGCGATTCGGTGCTGTCGATGGCGTACCTGCCGAAGTCGCTGGTCGTGCTGGGGGCGGGCGTGATCGCCTGCGAGTACGCGACGATCTTCGCGGCGCTGGGTGTCGCGGTGACGGTGATCGACCGTGGTGCGCGGCCGTTGGCGTTCCTCGATCCCGAGATCACCGCGCGGTTCGTCGAGCTGTTCGAAGCCAACCCCGGCTGTACGTTCGTCGGCAGCGCCAAGGTCCGCAGCGTCGCCTGGAACGGCGCCGACGCGGTGGTCACCACGCTCGACAACGGTTGGGAGGTGCGCAGCGACAAACTGCTGTGCACGCTCGGCCGGGTCGCCAACGTCGAGGGGCTCGACATCGCCGCGGCCGGTCTGTCGACCAACGAGCGCGGCCACATCCCGGTCGACGCCGACTGCCGCACCAAGGTGCCGCACATCGTCGCGATCGGCGACGTGATCGGGCCGCCGTCGCTGGCGTCGGCGTCGATGGAACAGGGCCGCCGCGCGATGCGGCGCGTGCTCGGTCTGCCGCTCGGCGAAGGCAGCGACGTGATCCCCGCCGGCATCTACACGTTGCCTGAGATCGCGTCGGTGGGCCTCAGCGAAGCCGAGGCGAAAGAACGGCACGGCAGCTGCGTGGTCGGCCGCGCCCACTTCCGCGAACTGGCGCGCGGGCAGATCGCCGACTCCGCCGACGGCATGCTGAAGCTGGTCGCCGAGCCGGGCAGCCTGCGCGTGCTCGGCTGCCAGATCCTCGGCGAAGGCGCGACCGAACTCGTGCACCTCGCCCAGATGGCGATCGCCAACGGCTGCGACGTCGGCATGTTCGTCGAGAAGATCTTCAACTTCCCGACCCTGGCCGAGGCGTATCGGGTCGCCGCGCTCGACGCGCTCGAGCAGGTCGGGCAGGCAGCGCCAGCCTCGGCCGGCTCAGCGGCCCCCGGCAGCTGACACCGGCGGGGCGGCGTCGGCTGGGCCGGTGAACAGCTCGCCGAACCACCACAGGCCAGCCGCGCAGCGGTACAGCAGGCCGTCGGCGCTGGCCGCATGGCGCGCCAGTTCGGGCGGCGGTTCGCCGCCGAACGCGACTCCCGGCAAGCCACTCGCGGCCACGCAGCCGTGTGCGCCGGCCAGATGGGCCTGGCCGACCAGCACGACCACCAGGGCCTCGGGATGCTGCGCCGCCAGGCCCTGCACG
Organism: Planctomycetota bacterium; assembly: GCA_036724695.1. Taxonomy (GTDB): domain Bacteria; phylum Planctomycetota; class UBA1135; order UBA1135; family UBA2386; genus JACKIC01. The sequence goes on along the minus strand of DAIMFJ010000097.1, from coordinate 1,349 downwards.
CGCGCGACGATCGCCGCATCGCGCCGCGCCAGCGGCGGTCGCGGCACCGCCTCGAGGCCGTACAGCGGCCAGCCGCGGCGGCGCGCCAGTTCGCACAGGTCGCGGTAGAACGCCGGATCGAGCCCCGGCTGGTCGAGCCACGAATCCGGCCAACGGGCCCGGATCCGCCGGCGCAGCGTGTCGAGGTCGAACTCGCCGCGCCGGTAGCGGTCGAGCAGGACCTGGTCCTGCGTCGCCAGCGCCTCGGCGACCACGACGACCGGGCGACCGCTCGCCGAGAGGCGCGCCAACAGCTGGCGCTGCAGCTGGTGCAGTCGTTCGCTCGGGTGGTAGTCGCCGAGCCACAGCACACGCGCTGACTGGAGCTGCGCTTCGACCTCGGCGCGCGGCGCCCTGGCGAGCACCTGATCGCCGACGGCGCGCCGGAACTCGCCCAGGTACGCGACCAGCGGCGCATCCTCGGGCTCCTGCCAGACGAATTCCGACGGCCGGCAGGCGGCCCACAGGCCCAGCCACGGCATGATGACGGCCGCTTTGATCCACAGTCTGCCAGTGCCCATGAAACGAAGAGTCGGTGTCGTCCTGTCCGGTTGCGGGTTCCTCGACGGATCCGAGATCCACGAAGCCGTGTCGACCATGCTGCACCTCGACCGCTGCGGCGTCGAGAGCGTTTGCATGGCGCCGGCCGGCGACCAGCGCGACGTGGTCGACCATGCGACCCGGCAGGTGGTGGCGAACGCCACCCGCGCGATGCTCGCCGAGGCGGCGCGCATCGCCAGAGGCCGCATCCAGACGATCCGCTCGGTCGACGTCGCCAGCCTCGACGCGCTGGTGCTGCCCGGCGGCTTCGGCGCCGCCAAGAACCTGTGCGACTTCGCGCTCGCCGGCCCGGCCGCCAAGGCCCTGCCCGAGGTGGCCGACCTGCTGCGCGCCGTGCACGGCCAGCGGAAACCGATCGGGGCGATCTGCATCGCGCCGGCCCTGTTGGCGGTCGTGCTGGGCCAGGAACGGCCGCGGCTGACGATCGGCGACGACGCCGGCACGGCGGCTGCACTGACGGCACTCGGCGCCGAACACGTGCCATGCGCGGTCACCGACTGCGTCGTCGACCACGAGCGGCGCATCGTCACCACGCCGGCCTACATGTACGAAGCCCGGCCCTACGAGGTCTTCGTCGGCATCGGCAAGCTGGTCGATGCCGTGGTGGCGATGCTCGGAGGTGTCAAATGAGCGCGGTATTGAAGGGCAAACGCTGTCTGGGCACCGGCGGCGGCACCGGCATCGGGGCGGGCATCGCGCTGGCCCTGGCCCTTGCCGGGGCCGACGTCGCCGTCCTGGGCCGTCGCAAG
>DAIMFJ010000096.1:6215-15342 GCA_036724695.1 Planctomycetota bacterium | reverse complement strand
CACTGTGCGTCAACGCCAAGCCGCCGGCGTCGAGGGCCACGAATTCGCGGCCGATCTCGCCGGTGACGAGCCGCCAATTCACGCCGTCGTCGTCGGACTGGATGAGGGCACCGGGTGGATGCCGCTGATCGCTGAACGGGAACTGCACGAACAGCGCGTCCGGGCCGGCGTGGGCGATCATATAGCCGTCGCGGTACAGGCCGACCACGTAGGGCTGTGGCAGCCAGGTCGCGCCGGCGTCGGCGGAGACCTGCAGCAAGACGTTCGTCGGCAGGGCGGGCGCCTGGAGAGCCACCACCAGGATCCGTTGGCCGTGCACGGCGAGGCTGCGGATCTGTTCCGTCGCGGCGATGCCAGGTACCGACCGGTTGCTCCAGGTCGAGCCCGCATCCGGCGAGACCAGCATGGCCGCACCGGTGTCGCCGGCTGCGACGACCAACGATCCGGACACGGTGAGGTGCGCGATCGTCGTCGTGCCGATCGGCTGAGGAGTCGTCGTCCACGTGCGGCCGCCGTCGAGCGAGCGATGGTGGTAGACGGCCAGCGGCGTCGTGGCACGGTTGTGCACGACGTGCAGGTGCCGGCCATCGCCAGCGCTCAGCAACGACCAGTCGTTGGCGAACGGAAGGCTGCCGTCGAGCGCCAGATCGCTCGTTCGCCACGTGTTGCCCAGGTCGGCCGAGTGCTGCGACCACACATGGCCGGTCGCACGCGGCTCGTTCCAGACGATGCAGACGTCGTTGCCACTGGCGTGCACGAATGGCCGCCTCGCCACGTGGAGCGAGTACTCCAGGCTCAACCGCGTGGGGGGCTGCCAGGTGTTGCCGCCGTCGAGCGAGCGCAGCAGATGGGGGCCGACCCAAGGCATGCCGACCACCGTCCCGACGAACGCACCGTCGACGGTCAGGTTGCCCAGCAGCCCGCTCACGAGCGAACTGTTGCCGCCGATGTAGGCGAGCGGCACGTCGACCAGCGGGAACGTGCGGCCGCCGTCCTGCGAGCGTGCGTAGTTCACGACGTACGGCTGGGTGCCCCTGGTGACCCCGACGCAATGGATGGTCTCACCCTGGTGTCGAAACCGCATCTGGTCCTGCGGCTGACTCGGATTCAGTAGTGAGGCATGGGCTGGAATCTGCGCGGCAAGCGCGCTGGTCAGCAATGCCGAGATCGCAACGGACGTGAGGTGAGCCATCGCCGCATCGTAACGGCAAACGCGTCGCCGTGGGCAGGATCGCACCTCGGGCTGCCGTAGCGCCGAGTATCCCTACCGCGCTGCGCCGAATTCGATCGCCAGCGCCGAACTCGGGTACAGAGGCAGTGGATCGTTGGCGTTGCAGTCGTGCGCGAGCCACTGCACGTACATGCGCAAGCCCAGCACCCAAGGCGTGTTGGGAACGGGCAGCGGGCGGCGGTCGCAACTGGCCCCTTCCTGTGCGCTGTGCAGCCAGCGCAGGCTGCCGAACACCTCTGGCACGAACACGAACGGCAGCCCGTGGTGCACGAAGCTCATCGGCGTGACGCCGGCCCAGGTCGCCACCAGCGCGTCCTTCGGGCCGTCGCTCAGCGTCAGCCCGAAGTTCGCATTGCCGGCCGTCGGCCCACCACCATGCGTGCCGCAGCGCAGCCGCAAACCGGCCGGGGTCGGCCGAACCCCGCCGAAGTCGGCCACGTTCCCCTGTCCGGTCACGCGGCGCGTGTTGCGCAGCACGCCGGTGTGTTGGCTCTGCGTCGAGTACGTGTAGGTGACGAGGCCGCCGACCAGGAGATCCGGCGCCTGGTCGAGGTCGATGTCGACGGCCCGCAAGGCGCGCGGCATGCCGAGCTTGGGGGTCCAGGCGACCTGGAAGCCAGGCCCATTGGTCGGCGGGTTGTTCCGCGAGTCGACGTGCACACCCAGCGGCAGCGTGTGCAGCCCATTGTGGGAACCGAGCGGGTCCAGCGGCCCCATCGCGAACACCAGTTCGCCCGGTGCATTGGCCTTCTGCGACACCAGTGCGCCGACGTCGACGTGGCCGTCGCCGTCGTAGTCCGCCGCCTCGACCGCGACCAGGTCGGCGAACTGCAGCGCGGCGACACCCGTCGGCAGGGCGATCGGATTGCTCGCCGTGACGACGCCCTGCGGCGACATCTCGACGACCGCGAGCTCGGGCGTCATCGACCACGGGTTCGGGTTCGAGTGACCGACCAGGAAGACCGCATGCTGGCCGCCCATCGCCGTGCCGCCGCGCAGGTGGGCCAGTCCGTTGACCGCGAACGCCACCCCGGTCGACTGCGCCGCGCCGACGGCCGTCGGCGTGCGGTTGGCGAACGCGTAGCGCCAGAGGTGGGTCGCATAGCTGCTGCCGTTCGGGCTCTGCTGGGCGACCACCAGCAGCGTTTCGCGCGCGCCGTCGCCGTCCCAGTCGACCCAGCGCGCGTCGATCGGGGCGTGCGCCGACGGACAATGCGCGACCGGTTCGAACGTGCCATTGCCGCGGCCGAAGTACACGAACCAGCCCGGCGACGTCGTCGATTGCGCCGCGAAGTTGGTGAGCACCGGCGCGATCAACAGATCGAGGTTGCCGTCCCTGTCGAAGTCCTCGACCTCGAACACCGGCACCTGCATCGTCGTCGGCCACGGCACCGTGAAGAAGCGCGCCAGGTCGTCGACCAGCGTCGCGGTGCCGAAGCCACGCACCACGCTCGATTGCCCGTGGTTGCGGCTGATGCCGATCGACTGGTTCATCGACACCGCGACCACGTCGTCCCGCCCGTCGCCGTCGAAGTCCCCGCTGGCGACCCGCAGCGTCGACGCCATCGACGGCGGCCCGGCCGGCACCGCCCCGGTGACGTCGGCGAGTTGCCGGCCGTCGCGCTCGAGCAGTTTGGCGCGGAAGTCGAGCAGGTTGGTGCCGATCGCGAAGCCCGGATTGGCTTGCACCAGGTCGGCGACGCCGTCGCCGTTCAGGTCGCCGGTGGCGATCTCCGGCCCGACCATGAACACCGCCGGCAGGATCTGCGGCGGGTCGAACGCCGGGCCTTGCGCTGCCGCGATGCTTGCGAGTACCGCGCCGAGCCCGGCGCTGCCGACTCTTCCCAGCTGGTCCATCCGCGTTCCTCCTGCCTCTGCTGGCTGGCGCGATGGCGGTCCGCGTCGCGGAGCAGAAGCCCCCCGTGGTCCCACGCGGCCGGCGGACGTCGTCGGCCGTGTGCGTCGGTAGACTTCGGCAGAACCTGGCGCCGCTTGAGAGGAAACCCGGCGAACCGCAGTTACCGCGCGCCGGAACGGCGCCGGCGTGGAGCCGCGGCGTACAGGTTGGCGAGCGTCGGCCCGGTGGCGAGCTGCACGACGACCAGCAGGCGCTGGTACCCGTCACCCTCGAACGCGTCGAGCGCTGCCCAGTGGGCTGGCAGGTCGCGGCTGTCCAGCACCTGCACCGCGACCGAGGGTGCGTCGGCCGCCGGGCGCAGCTCCGGGTACTCGCGGCGCGTCAGGTGGCCCCGCACGGTACCTCGGCGCCAGCGACCTCGGCAGCTGGCCAGCTCGTGGTGGTTGCGCTCCCCGGGGGCCAACGTGCCGTACACCGCCAGCCGCTGCGCGCAACGCCAGCCGGCGTCGAGGGCCGCCTCCGCCGCCGGGTCGGTGCCACCGGCGCGGCGGGACAGGTTGGCGCGGTGCAGCAGGTGGTGCCAGAGCCGAGGTTGCACCCCGAGAACGTAGCAATTCGGCAACATGGGAGCTCCCTGCCCCGGCGGCCGACCTCCGCGCGGCGGCCCCGCCGGATTCTCCGGGCACCACCGCGCCGCTGGCTCGTATCATCCCCGCCCCGCATGTCGACTCGCCACCTTTGGTTCGCCTGGCTCGCCGTGTTGCTGCCGCTGTTCGCGGCGGTCGCACCGGCGCAGGCCGGGCAGAAGTTCCAACTGCAGGCCGAACTGCAGCCTGCCGAGGCCGCACCCGGCCAAGAGGTCACCCTGGTGCTGCGCGCGACCACCGCCGACGGTTGGCATGCGTACGGCACCAAGGAGGACGTCAACATGCCGGTGCAGCTGCCGGCCGCCAAACTGGTGCTCGGTGGGCTCGAGGCGGTCGGCGAAGCGGTGGTCCCCGAAGGCACGCCGAAGCCGGGGCCGCTCGGCACCCAGTACCCGCTGCCGCAGACGTTCGAGGTCACCCAGCGGCTGCGCGTGCCGGCCGGCATGGCGGCTGGCAAGGTCGAGGTGAAGGGCGAGCTGCGCCAGCAGATCTGCGACGAGGGCAGCTGCCTGCCGCCGAAGTGGGAGAAGTTCGCGGTGACGCTGACCGTGACCGGTGGCGGCGCGGCGGGTGGGGTCTCGGCGCCGGTGGCGCCGAGCGAGCCGCCCACGACCGAAAGCACGCCGACCGGGACCCAACCGACCGGGACCCAACCGACCGAGACCCAGCCGGGCGAGGCGGCGCCTGGCCTGCAGCTGGTCGCCGACGCGAAGCTGACGCTGACCGCGCGGTTCGTGCCGGCGGTGGCGCGCGCGGGCGAGACCGTCGAACTGGTGCTCGACGCCGAGGTCATCGACGGCTGGCACGCCTACGGCACCCGCGAAGGCACCAACACGCCGGTGTCGCTCGATGCGAGCGGGATGCAGCTCGGTGGTCTGGTGCCGGTGGGCACCGCGGACGTGCCGCCCGGTGAGTACAAGGACTTCGCCGGCATGGCGACCTACCCGCTGCCGCAGCAGTTCACGGTCAAGCACAAGTTCGCGGTGCCGGCGTCGGCGACGCCGGGTGAGATCGTCGTCTCGGGTGGCATGGGCTATCAGGTCTGCGACGAAGCGTCGTGCGATCCGGACGAGGTCGCCGCGTTCACCGCCAAACTGGTCGTCGAGGCTGGGCCAGCGCGGCCGCCGGTGGCCGTTCCGGAAGCAGCACCGGGCCAAGGCAGCGATGCCAAGCCGGCGGTCGCCGAGCAGGTCACGCCGCCGGCCGACGACGAGTTCGGCGGTTCGTTGTGGGCGTTGATCCTCGCCTGCATCGGCGGCGGCTTGTTCGCGCTGGCGATGCCGTGCACCTACCCGATGATCCCGATCACGTTCAGCTTCTTCACCAAGCAGGCGGAGAAGCAGGGCGGCAACGTGATGTCGTTGGCGCTGATGTACGGGTTCGGCATCGTCGCGATGTTCACGATCGTCGGTTACTCGATGGCCGAGATCATCATCCGGGTGGTCAACCACTGGGCGACCAACGCGGTGATCGGCGTGTTCTTCGTCGTCTTCGCGTTTGCGCTGTTCGGCTGGATCAACCTCAACCCGCCGCAGGCGTTGCAGCGGCTGTCGACCAAGGCCAGCAAGACCGGTGGATTGCTCGGCGTGTTCTTCATGGGCGCGACGCTGGTGATCACGTCGTTCACCTGCACGGCGCCGATCGTCGGCACGCTGTTGGCGGTCGGCGCCAGCCAGGGCAAGGCGATGGCGGCGTTCGGCATGTCGATCTTCGGGCTCACGATGGCGATCCCGTTCGTGTTCCTGGCCTTGATGCCGACCAAGGTCAAGGCGATGCCGAAGTCGGGCGAGTGGATGGAGACGCTCAAGGTCTCGCTCGGCTTCGTCGAACTGGCCGCGGCATTGAAGTTCGTGTCGATGGTCGACTTCGCGCTCGGCTGGCAGGTCCTGCCCAGAGAGCTGTTCTTGTTGCTGTGGGCGGCGATCTTCGGCCTGTGGGCGATGTACCTGTTCGGCATCCTGCGCAAGGCCGGCAGCGGCCCCAACGAAGGCGTTGGCGCTGGCCGCATGGCGTCGGGCATGCTGGTGACGCTGCTGGCGACGTACTTCCTGTTCGGCGCGATGGGCAACAAGCTCGATTCGGTGCTGACCGGCTTCATCCCCGGCTACAGCAACTCGATGGTGTCGCGCGCCGAAGGCGGCGGCGAAGTGAAGAAGAACGGCCACACGATCGTCTACGACGACCAGGCGGAGGCGATCCGGGTCGCCCAGGCGCAGGACAAACTGCTGCTCTACAACTTCACCGGCTTCAATTGAGCATCGTGCCGCATCATGGAAGAGAAAGTCTTCCCGAGTTCGGCGGTCGCCGAGCTCATGAAAAAGCACCTGGTCGAAGCCCGTCTGCACACCGACTCGCAGAACACGCTGTCGGATGCGCAGTTCGCCACCAACAAGAAGGCGCAGGCGGAGATCGCCGGCACCATCGCGAATCCCTACTTCGTCGTCGTCGACGCCAAGACCGGCGCCAAGGTCGCCGAGTTCAAGCTCAGCGGCGGCTTCGCCCAGTGGGGCGAGAAGTGGGAGAAGTTCGTCGGCGACGTCGTCGCCAAGACCGGCCGCGCGCCGTAGCGCGCGTCGTGCGCGTCAGTTCGCGCGGCGCCGCGCGGCGGCCTTCTTGACCGCCTTCTTGGTGGCCTTCTTCGCCGCCGGCTGCTTCGCTGGCGCAGCGGCGGCCTTGACGGCCTTGGCCGCCTTCTTGGCGGCCTTCTTCGCGGCGGGCTTGGTGGCCTTCGCGGTCGCCTTCTTCGCCGCGCCGCCCGCTTTGCCGCCGCGCATCTTGCCGAGGGTCGCGTCGTAGGTGGCGATGTACTTGTCGACCGTCCACGAGCGCAGCGCTCCGGCCAGCACGTCGAACGCGAGGTCGTCCAGCTTCTTGAAGCGGATGCAGCTCTTGCCCATGTCGAGCTTCTTGCCGGTCTTCGCCCACGCGTCGCGGAACGCCTGCGTCTCGGGGGCGTTTTCGTCGAAGTAGAGCGCCATCAGGTACAGCGAGTGGTGCCCCTTCTGGGCAGCGAGCCCACCGAACGGCAGCGGCATCTTCGGGTCGCAGTGGTAGCCGGCCGGATAGAGCCGGTGCGGCACCGCGTAGCCGATCATGCCGTAGCTCATGCGCTCCTCGAGCTTCGGATCGAGGTGCTCGAGCAGGAACTTGCGGACGGCGGCGAGCACGTCGCGGCGGTCGGCGGGCAGGGACTCCAGGTACTCGGCGACGGTGGCGGCTTTCGACTGCATGCCGGCATGCTACCCAGCGCCGGCCGACGCGTCAGTACAGCCGGAGCGCGCCGACCCGGGCGGGCAGGCTGCGCACGCGGGCCGCGCATTCGGCGAACGCACCGTCGCGGTGCAGTTCGGTCCAGCGGTGCACCAGCACGAACCCGAACGGCGGCAGCGGTGCACCGAGCCAGGTGGTCAGGCCGGTCCGCGCCAGTTCGACCAGTTCGGCGTCGCTGGCGGCTGGCGCATGGTCGAGCAACTCGCAGCGCAACAGGCAGCGGCCGGGCAGCGCGCGCGGCGGGAACGCCCGCGACAGGTGGACGACCTCGCGCAGCGGCCCCGGCACGTCCGGGAGGGCGGCGATCCCGTAGCCCGGCACGGCGTCGCCGGCTGGTCGCTGGTCGCCCAGGAAGACCCAGGCGCCGTGGCGTCGCTGCAGGCGCGCGGCGACGTCGCCGAGGGCCGGGTCGTACGGCGCGAGCAGGTCGGCGGCGGCTGCGAGTGGCACGGCGAGCTCGAGCTGCTCCGCTGGCACCACGGTCGGCACTTCGCCACCGAGATGCAGCCGCCAGCCAGCGGCAGTGCGTTCGGCGGTGGTGACCCGGCGGCCGAGCCGCAGGTGGTTGCCGAGCTGGCGCCGGCAGGCTTGCCACAGGTCCTCGAGGCCACTGCGGAACGTGCTCGGCGCAGGCGCGACGGTCGTCGGCTGCAGGCGCACGCCGTCCCACAGCGCACCCTCGTGCGCCGCCGGGTCGAGTTCGAGTTGCGGCGGCAGCGCGGGCAGCAGCGCCGCGAAGGGGGCCAGCTCGGCGGGTGCGAGACCGACCGCGCCGAGTTCGCAGCCAAAGCCGTTGCTGCGCCTGGTCAAGTCGTCGCCACCCGGCTGCGGCGCCGCGTCGAACAGCGCGAAGCGCTTCTCTGGCAACGTGTTACGCGCGTGCAGGGCGGCCAGCAGGCCGCGTCGGCCGGCGCCGACGATGGCGCGCAGCAGGGGTTCGTCGGCGTTCGGTTCCATGCGCGGCGGACGCAGAGCCTAGCGCGGCCCTGCGCCCAGACCAGCCAGCGGGATCAGAACAGCAACTGGAAGGCCAGCGTGATCACGTAGTCGGTGTCGTCGCTGGATCCGGTGCCGTCGTAGCTGCGCTGGGTCAGCTCCAGCTGCGTCTTGGCGGCGTGCGCGTGGTAGAACGCATTGGCGACCAGCGAGACGTCGGTCTGTTCGACGCCACCGGCGTCGCTCAGGTCGACGGTGCTGTAGCGGGCCCCGAAGCCCCAGCGCAGCGCCGCCTCGGCAGCCGGCTGCAGCACGTACGTCGCCGCCACCGCGAAGCCGTCGGAGTCGAGGTCGGCGCCGGCGGCCGGATCGATCGAGCGGTCGAACCACTCGCCGAGCAGCTGCAGGCCTTGCCAGTTCCAGGCCGTGTTGACCGTCAGCAGTTGGGTTTCACGCTCGACGCTGGCGACGGTGGTGTTGTCCAGGGCCACGCCGACGCCGACCGTGCCAACCAGCGGCCGCTCGCCGGTGCGGAAGTCGCCCTGGCGCCAGGGTTCGGCGGTCTGCTTGCCACCGAAGAAGTCGCCGAGCGGGTCGAACTGCACGTTGGCGACGTAGCCGAGTTCGTCGTCGTCGTTGTCGGCTTCCTCGCCGAGCGTCGGGCTGTTCATCGCCGCGAGCGTCCAGCGGAGCGTGCTGTCCAGATGCTTGCCGTTCAGCCACGCACCGCGGTTGTACTTGTCGGAGAACTCGCGCGCGGCGGTCGAGCGGTAGACGAACGCCAGGCCGAGCACGGTGCCAGTGCCCTCCAGGCCGAACAGCGTCTTGCCCTGCCCGACGCGCAGCCCGACGGTGGCGTCGTCGCCATGCACGAAGTTCCAGGTGGCGTGGCCTTCCTTGAGGTTGCCGTTGGCCTGACCTTGCAGACTGTAGTTCGGCCCGTTGTTGACTAGATCGTAACTGCTTCTATCCACATGCTCGAACTGTGCAAAGTACCTCAGGTGCCTGGAGATTGCGTTTCCACTCAGTGTCGATCGGGCTCGCAAGATCTGGAAGTTGCTGCTGTCGACCGCCGATTCGTCGGCCAGATAGGTGTAGGTGACCTGAAGCTGGTTGAGCAGACCAAGCGAGAAGCTGTCGCCTCCGGCGTATTGCAAGCCAGAGCCTGGCTTGGCGGACCAGCCT
>DAIMFJ010000096.1:0-6205 GCA_036724695.1 Planctomycetota bacterium | reverse complement strand
GGCAGTCGCCAAGGACGCGAGGGCGGAGGCGGCCAACGGGACAAGGGATGCAAGCGTCTTCATGGTGGACATGAGCATCCACATATCAGGATTGCCGGCCATGCGTCGAAGGGCGTAGCAGTGTCCCCAGGGGCCCAAAACGAAGAGAGGCGAGCCTGGGCTCGCCTCCTTGCTCGGGTTGAAGACCCGGTTCGATCTGATTCCAGATCAGAACATCAGTTGGAACGCCAGGGAGATGATGTAGTCGGTGTCGTCACTGGCACCAGTGCCATCGTACTCGCGCTGCGTGAGTTCGATCTGGGTCTTGCAGGCGTGACCGTGGTAGAACGCGTTTGCGACCAGGGAAATGTCGCTCTGCTCGTTCAACCCAGCATCGGTTAGATCGACCAAGCTGTAGCGCAGGCCGAATGCCCATTGGATCGATGAGTCGCCGCTCTTGGGGAGAGCGTAGGAGGCTGAGAGCGTGAATCCGTCAGCGTCACTGTCAGGGCTTCCGGTCTGGCTCTCCGAGACGTCGAACCACTCGCCCATGATCTGGAACCCCTGAACGCTCCAGGCAGTGTTGATGTTCAGGATCTCGGTTTCGACGTCGATGCCAGCGTCCACCGTGTTGTCGATCGCCATACCGATGCCAATCGTTCCGATGAGCGGGCGATCGCCTTCGCGCAGGTCGACCTGGCGCCACGATTCGGCGGTCTGGCTGCCGCCGAAGAAGTCGCCGAGCGGGTCGAAGTTGACCGAGCCGACGTAGCCGAGCTCGTTGTCATCGTTACTGGCTTCCTCACCGAGGGTGACGCCGTTCATCGCGCCGAGGCTCCAGCGCAACTTGCTGTCGGCGTACTTGCCGTTCAGCCAAGCGCCGCGCGTGTAGTCGTTGCTGAAGACGCCTGATGCCGTGGATCGCTCCACAAAGGTGAGGCCGGCCGAGGTGCCCGTCCATTCCAGGCCGAACATCGACTTCGCCTGGCCGATCCTGAGGCCGATCTTGCCAGAATCGGAGTTGATGAAGTTCCAGGTCACGTGGCCTTGCTTCAGCGGGCTGTCCGACGCTCCATCGAGCTCGAACGCGCCTGGGGTCGGTTCGTTGAGTTCGAATTCGCTGCTGTCGGTGGCGTCGAGCATGAGCACATACTCGATGTTCTTGTTGAACACGTGGCCGGACAGCGTCGTGCGCGCGCGGCGGATGTTGAAGTTGCTGCTGTCTGCCGAACTTTCGTCGGCACGATAGACGTAGTGGATCTGGATCCGGTTGGCGAGCTTCAGGCCGAAGGCGTCGCCGCCGTCGTACTTGAGGCCCGAACCGGGCTTGGCGCTCCAGCCGCCGTCTTGGGCGAGCGCGAGCGACGACGTGACAGCGAGAGCCAGAAGGCCGAGTGCGTTCGACTTGGTCATGCGGTTGTGATCTCCTCCCTAGCGGGATCGGTTCGCGTCGGTGGGCGTGGGCGGCCTGAATGCTGAGGTTTGGTTGTTGGGAGGGCCGCTTGGCACCCACCGACGGTCCGGAAATGCTGTCATGCGCTTTCCGGCCGATCTAGAGGAAAGATCCCGATTCCTCCCATGCCACCGAACCTTTGTTCGGTTGTGGAGAAAATCGGCTGCTGCGCCACAAACCCTGGATTCGCGCGAGTTCGCGGACGAATCCGGCTTTTCCACACTGTGGAAAGATGGCGGTGCGACGCACCCGGCTTGCGGCCGACGGCAACCAAGGTTCGTCGTAGGTTAGGTTTCCGGCCCGCCAGCCGAGGCCGGAACTCCGGGATTTTTCGCCCCGGGTGGCGCCAAGATCGGGATCTTCCCAAGCCGATAGGCCCGTTGGCATGGCGGGTTGCATGCGCTCTGCTGGCGGCGCGAGCCGCTCCGACGCCAACCCGTTCCCGCGCCACCTGCACCCCGCGAAGCCCGAGCATGAGCCAAGAGATCCTGCGCACCGCCTGCAGCCGCGACTGCCCCGACGCATGCGGCATCCTCGCCACCGTGGCGGACGGCAAGGTCGTCGAGCTCAAGGGCGATCCAGACCACCCGGTCACCAAGGGCTTCCTTTGCTTCCGCACCAGCCGCTACCTGGACTTGATGTACTCGGACCTGCGCATCACGCAGCCGATGCTCAGGAAGAACGGTGAGCTCGTACCGTGCACCTGGGACGAAGCGCTCGGCGTGACCGCCGGCAAGCTGCAGCAGGTCAAGGCCGAGTCCGGCCCGGCGGCGATCTTCCACTACCGCTCCGGCGGCTCGCTCGGGATCCTCAAGCACCTGACCGACCTGTTCTTCGACCAGTTCGGGCCCTGCACCGGCAAGGTCGGCGACATCTGCTCGGGCGCCGGTGAGGCCGCGCAGCTGGCGGACTTCGGCGTCAGCGACAGCAACGACCTGTTCGACCTGCTGCACAGCCGGCACATCGTGCTGTGGGGCAAGAACCCGATGGTCAGCAACGTGCACCTGGTACCGGTGCTGAAGCAGGCGGCGGCGGCCGGCGCGAGCCTGACCCTGATCGACCCGATCCACCACAAATCGGCCTCGCTGGCGGACCTGGTGCTGCAGCCGCGACCGGGTGGCGACTACGAGCTGGCGATGGGCCTGGTCAAGGTCCTGGTCGACGGCGGGCGGATCGACCCGCGCGCGCGGCAACGCTGCGACCACCTCGACGAGTTCCTGGCGCTGGCCGGGGCGCACAGCGTCGCCGGCTGGGCCGAACGCGCCGACGTGCCCGAAGCGTCGCTGCGGCAGCTGGCCGCCCGCCTCGCCGACGGGCCGACTTCGATCCTGGTCGGCTGGGGCATGCAGCGCCGCCAGCGCGGTGGCGCGATCGTGCGCGCCCTCGACGCCCTCTCGGCGATCACCGGCAACCTGTTCGTGCGCGGCGGCGGTGTGTCGTTCTACTTCCAGCGCCGCAAGCCGTTCCGGCCGTTCGGGCCGCGGGTGCAGCACCCGCGGGTGATCCGCGAACCACTGCTCGGCCACGACCTGCTGGCGGCGCAGGATCCACCGGTGCGGGTCGTCTGGGTCACGGCCGGCAACCCGCTGGCGATGCTGCCCGACAGCGACACCGTCGCGCGGGCGTTCGAGCAGACCGAATTCGTCGTCGTCGCCGACTGCTTCTGGACCGACACCGTGCGCCGTGCCGACGTCGTGCTGCCGGTGCCGACCATGCTCGAGGACAGCGACCTGCTCGGTTCGTACGGCCACCACTGGATCGCCGAGTCGCGGCACGTCGTGCCGATGCCGCCCGGGGTCCGCCACGAGGTGCAGATCTTCCAGGAACTGGCGCGGCGGCTCGGTCTCCTCGACTACCCGCAGGACTCGATCGACAACTGCAAGCGGCAGGCCCTGTCGCCGGTCGCCGGGCAGGCGGCCAGCCTCGAGGTGCTCCGCAAGCAGGGGCCGGTGCGCAGTCCGATGGCCGACGAGGTGCTGTTCGGGGCGGGCCGCGTGCCGACCGGCAACGGGCGCGTGCAGTTGCTGCACGAGGCGCCGGCCGAGCCGGAAGTCGCAGCGCCGGCGGCGCTTCCGGGCGCCAGCGAACCGCTGTGGCTGTTCACCAACTCGACCGAGAAGAGCCAGGCTTCGGTCTGGTCCGGCAAGGGCCTCGGCGAGCGGCCATGGGTCACCGTGCACCCGGCCGCGGTGCCGGGGTTGCAGGCCGGCCAGACGGTGGTGGTGCGCAGCGTGCAGGGCGAACTGGTCGCCGAGCTCCGCCTCGACCCGCAGCAGCGGCCGGACGTCGCGATCGTGCCCAAGGGTGGCCACTACGACCGCGGCCACAGCGCCAACCGGCTGGTGGCGGCCCGCGCGACCGACCTCGGCCTCGGCGCGGCCTACCTCGACACGCTGGTGCGCATCGCGCCACACGCCGACTGATCGCACGGAAGGTTGGTCCGCCGGTGCAGCGCCGCTAAGGTGCTGCCGATGCGGCGGATCACGGGCACCCACGTCTACTCCTACGTGAAGTGCCCGCGTCTGGCCGCGCTCGACCTGCACGTGCCGCGGAGCGAGCGGCGGGCGCCGACCGAGTGGGAGGCGTTCGCCGCCCAGCGGGGTCGCGACTTCGAGGACCAGTTCGTGGCCGGCCTGGCGGCGGTCCGACCGGAGCATGCCACCGGTGACTTCGAGACCGGTGCCGCGGCGACCCTCGAACTGCTGCGCGCCGGCACGCCCTGGGTGCACCAGGCGGTGCTGCTCTGCGACGACCGGCTCGGCCTGCCCGACCTGCTGCGCTGCCTCCCGGGGGCCAGTGCCCTCGGCGACCACCACTACGAGGTCCTCGACGTGAAGACCTCGGGTCGGCCGCGCAGTGACCAGATCCTGCAGGTGGTGTTCTACAGTCGTCTGCTGGCCGAACTGCAGCAACGCGCGCCGAGCCACGGGGCGCTGGTGCTCAAGGACGGCCGCGAGGAGCGGTTCCTGCTCGCCGACTACGACGCCGCCGGACGCGAGGTCGAAGCCGCGCTGCGCCAGCTGCGCGAGACGCCGGACCGGGCGCAGCCGTTCTTGCAGGCTGGTTGCGCGAGCTGCTACCACGACCAGCGTTGCCTCGGCGAACTGCGCGCGCGCGGCGACCTGTCGCTGGTCGCCGGCATGACGCACGGTGCGCAGGCGATCCTGACCCGGCTCGGCGTGCGCACCGTCGCCGAGCTCGCCCAGTTCCACCCCGACGGCGCTCGCCAGCGCGGCAACCTGGAAGCCGCCTTGGTACGCCGCTTGCGCAAGGCGGCGCAGGCGTGCTTGTCTGGCAAGCCGATCGTCGAAGAACGGCCCCGCCGCGAGCGCCTGGCCGAAGGGGCGATCCTGCACCTGGTCGCCGACGCGTTCGCGGATCGGGTGTTGGCGGTCGGGTTGCTGTATCCGGCGCGCGAGGACGGCACCTTCGCGTGGCGGCAACCGCGCGCGGCGGCCGAAGAATGGGCGGCGCTGAAGGACCTGTTGTACGAGGTGCCCGACGACGCGCCGCTGCTGCACTTCGGCGGCGCCCTGCCGCACTGGTACACGCAGCACGCGTTCGAACGCGAAGCCGACGCGAGTCTCGAGGCGCGGCTGGTCGACCTGGAGCCGCGGCTGCGCACGGCGGCAACCTACCCGAGCCCGGTGTTCGGTCTGGCCGACTACGTGCGGCACGGGCTCGGCCGCGAGCCGTGGCGGGCCGGGCACGCCGGCGCGGCGGCGCTGTGGGCGAGTGCACCCGACGGCCAGGCGAAGCTGGCGGCGAAGGTGCGCGCCGACCTGCAGGACCTCGCGGCGTTGGTCGACCACGTGCTCGAGGGCGAGGTGGTCGCCGCACCGGTGGCCACCGCGCCGGCCGCGGTGGCGCCGCGGGCCGCCGCCCCGGACCTCCTGGCCGCCGAGGACGCCTGATGGTCGCGTTGTCCCTGCAACAGCGGCTGCTGCGCTTCCTCCAGCGCGAAGAACAGGGCGAACAGCGCCAGCACCGCGAGTTGCGTTCGCAGCCGGTGTCGGCGCGGGTGCTCGAGGGCGAGTGCATCGAAGCCGCGAGGTACCTCGGCGAACGCGAGGGTGGGCACTGGTTCGCGGTGCCCGACAACACGTCGAAGTTCCGGCCCGGCGACACGCTGGTGGTCGGCGACGGGCTGGCGATCGAGGACGGCGCGCCGCTGGTCTGCGGGGCCTACGACGCGCGGCAAGGCCTGCTGCGGCTCGAGCGCGACCCGTTCGCGCGCGGTGTGCCGATCCAGCTGCAGCGCGACGCCGACTACGTGATCGACCGCCGGCCGCTCGGTCTGCAGGGGCGGCTGCGCGATGCGGTGCGGGCGGCGGTCGAGTGGCCGGTCCTGCGCGGTGTGCTCGAGGGCACGCACCAGCTGGCGCGCGACGACAGCCGCCACGAACGCGCCGCCGCGCTGCTGCGCGAGCTCGGCCTCAACGACGCGCAGGTGGTCGCCGGTGCCGCGGCGATCGCGACCGAGAGCCTCGCGCTGGTGCAGGGCCCACCCGGGACCGGCAAGACGCGGTTGTTGGCCGAAGTGGTGGCCCTGCTGGCCGCGCGCGGCTCGCGGATCGCGCTGTGCGCGTTCACCCACAAGGCGGTCGACAATGCGCTGCTGGCGATCCGCCGCTGTGCGCCGGACCTGCCGCTGTGGAAGCTCGACTCGTCGTCGAGCGACTGCCGCGAGCTGTTGCGCGCGCACGGCGGGCAACTGGGCGACGCGCGGCGCGCGAAGGTGCCCGACAAGGGCGCGGTGGTCGGTTCGACGTG
>DAIMFJ010000095.1:8475-15348 GCA_036724695.1 Planctomycetota bacterium | reverse complement strand
CTGCTGGTCACCGCCTGGCAGGTCTGGTTGTGGGGATTCCAATCCGGGGTCATGCTCTTCGGCAGCACCTTCCTGGCCGCCCTGCAACTGCTGGGCACTCTCGCTGCCTGCACCGCCTACCACGCCGCCGTGCTGGCCCACCAGCAGCGCAGCCAGCTCCTCGACGCCCAGCTCCGCAACCTGCGCGGCCAGCTGCAACCGCACGCCTTGTTCAACACGCTGCAGGCGATCGGCAGCACCGCCGAACAGGACGGCCCGA
Source organism: Planctomycetota bacterium (assembly GCA_036724695.1). Lineage (GTDB taxonomy): Bacteria > Planctomycetota > UBA1135 > UBA1135 > UBA2386 > JACKIC01. The sequence goes on along the minus strand of DAIMFJ010000095.1, from coordinate 15,089 downwards.
CGGCCGCGCGCATGATCACCCTGCTCGGCGACATGCTGCGCCACAGCCTCGCCCACAAGGACTCGGCCCTGGTCCCCCTGGGCGACGAACTCGCACTCCTCGACCCGTACCTGCAACTCCAGCACCTGCGCTTCGCCGACCGCCTGCGCATCGACATCGACGTGCCCGCCGCGGTTCGCAGCGCCCTGGTCCCCGACCTGCTGCTGCAGCCGCTGGTCGAGAACGCCCTGCTGCACGGGATCGAACGCCGCCCAGGCGCCGGCAGCATCCAACTCCGCGCCCACCGCGATGGCGAGTTCCTGCAGATCGAAGTGGCCGACGACGGACTGCCGAGCGCACCCGCAACCGACGGCTTCGGCACCGGCCTCGGCAACACCGCCGCGCGCCTGCAGACCATGTTCGGCGACCGCGCCACCCTGCAACTGCAGCAGAACGGCCGCGGCGGCACGACGGCCCGCCTGCGCCTGCCGTTCCGCGAGGTTCCGCATGCCGCCTGAGCCGACCGTGCTGGTCGTCGACGACGAACTCCCGGCCCGCCAGTCGATCCTGGCCGCGTTGGCCACCCGTCCCGACGTGCGCGTCGTCGGCAGCGCCAGCGACGGCCTCGCGGCGCTGGCGGCGATCGAAGAGCTGCGCCCCGACCTGCTGTTCCTCGACGTGCAGATGCCCGGCCTCGACGGTTTTGCCGTGCTCGACCATCTGGCCCCCGAACACCGCCCCACGGTGGTGTTCGCCACCGCCTACGAACAGTACGCGCTGCGCGCCTTCGCCGCCCACGCGATCGACTACTTGCTCAAGCCGTTCGACCGCCACCGCATCCTCGCCGCGCTCGACCGCGCGCTGACCTGGCGCGCGGCCGCCAGCCAGCCGCCGCAGCTGGCCAACGTGCTCGCCGACCTGCACCGCCAGCGTCCACGCGACCGCTTCGCCGTCAAACACGCCGGCCGCATGCGGCTGGTGCCGGCGAGCGAACTGCATTGGCTCGAAGCCGCCGGCAACTACGTGCACCTGCACACCGCGAGCGACTCGTTCCTGCTGCGCGAGACCCTTGGCAACCTCGCCGACCAGCTCGACCCCGGCCAGTTCGTCCGCGTGCACCGTTCGGCGATCGTCGCACTCGGCGAAGTCACCGCCGCCGAACGGCTGCCGTCGGGCGACTACGAACTGCACCTGCGCAGCGGCGCCCGCGTGCCGATGAGCCGCACCCACCGCGCCGAGTTCGTCGCACGCTGGGCGGGAAGCGCCCGCTGACTGGCTGCCGCCCACCTCCCGCGCGCATACCTCACCCGGTCCCGAATGCGCACGTCGGCGCCCAAGCCACTGGCAGCTGGTCACTTGTGCAGCTTGAGTCCGAACCGTAGTGCAGCGCCAGTCGCCGACCGGGCCCACCGACCCCTACGACCAGAACCCCCCCCCACACCCGCCGCACAGCCCGTACCACCCGCTTCGCCCGGCGCGACCATGTGCTCCACGAGCCCATCCGGGCGGGAGTTCCCATGGCCAGCACGCGGACCACGCGCACCGCGACCGTCGACGCCAACGAAGCCGTCGCCGCCGTCGCCTATCGCCTCAGCGAAGTCGCGGCGATCTATCCGATCACGCCGTCGTCGACGATGGGCGAACTCGCCGACGAATGGGCCGCCAAGGGCCTGCCGAACGTGTTCGGCAGCGTGCCCACCGTCGTCGAGATGCAGAGCGAAGGGGGTGCTGCCGGCGCCGTGCACGGCGCACTGCAGGCCGGCTCGCTGGCGGTGACGTTCACCGCCTCGCAGGGCCTCCTGCTGATGATCCCGACCATGTACAAGCTGGCCGGCGAGCTGACCCCGTTCGTCATGCACGTCGCCGCGCGCACCCTGGCGACCCACGCACTGTCGATCTTCGGCGACCACAGCGACGTGATGGCGGTGCGGCAGACCGGCTTCGCGATGCTGTGTGCGGCGACCGTGCAGGAGGCCCAGGACCTGGCCTGCATCGCGCACCTGGCGACGCTGCAGTGCCGGGTGCCGTTCGTGCACTTCTTCGACGGCTTCCGCACCTCGCACGAAGTGCGCGGCATCAGCAGCCTCACCGACGACGACCTGCGCCTGCTCGTCGACCACGACGCGATCGCCGCACACCGCCGCCGCGCGCTGACCCCCGACCGGCCGCAACTGCGCGGCAGCGCCCAGAACCCCGACGTGTTCTTCCAGGCTCGCGAAGCCTGCCAGCCGTTCTTCGATGCGGTACCGGCCGCGGTGCGCGCCGCGATGGCACGCTTCGCGGCGCAGACCGGCCGCCACTACGCGCCGTTCGCCTACCACGGCGCGCCCGACGCCGACCGGGTCGTCGTCGTGATGGGTTCCGCCGGCGAGCCCGTGCGCAGCGCCGTCGACTGGCTCACCGCGCGGGGCGAACGCGTCGGCCTGCTGCAGGTCCGCCTGTACCGCCCGTTCGACACCGCCGCGTTCGTCGCCGCGCTGCCGGCGAGCACCACCCGCATCGCCGTGCTCGACCGCACCAAGGAGCCCGGCGCCCCCGCCGAACCGCTGTGCCTCGACGTGATCGCCGCGCTGCGCGACCAGCCGCAGCGCCCGCAGATCGTCGGCGGCCGCTACGGCCTGTCCGGCAAGGAATTCACCCCGGCGATGGCACTGGCGGTGTTCGCGATGCTCGCGGACCGCCCGCGCCACGGCTTCACCGTCGGCATCGTCGACGACGTCTCCCACAGCTCGCTCGCCTGGGACCACGACTTCGAACTGCCGCACGCCACGCGCCGCGAAGCGGTGTTCTTCGGCCTGGGTGCCGACGGCACGGTCGGCGCCAACAAGAACACCATCAAGATCCTCGGCGACGGCACCGACCTGCACACGCAGGGCTACTTCGTCTACGACAGCAAGAAGTCCGGCGCGGTCACCGTCAGCCACCTGCGCTTTGGGCCCGAGCCGTTCGAGGCGCCCTACCTGATCCGCACCGCCGACTTCGTCGCCTGCCACCAGTTCGGCTTCCTCGACCGCTACGACGTGCTCGGCCACGCCCGCCCCGGCGCCACGCTGTTGCTGAACGCCCCGTTCCCGCCCGAGCGCCGAATCCCTGCGCATCGCCCGCGACCGCTGGTTCGAGAAGTCGATGTTCAAGGACCTCGGCATCCCCACCCCGGAGTTCGCCGACATCCAGTCGCAGGCCGACCTCGACGCCGCGGCGGTCGCCAAGGCCGCCGGCGTCGGCAACCGCATCAACACGATCATGCAGGCGTGCCATTTCGCCTTGGCCGACCTGATGCCGCGCGACACGGCGATCGCCGCGATCAAACAGGCCATCGCGAAGAGCTACGACAAGAAGGGCGACGAGATCGTGCGCCGCAATGGCGCGGCGGTCGACATGGCGCTCGAGCACCTGTTCCCGGTCGTCGTGCCCGCGCAGTCGCCACCGGCGCGGCCACGCGCACCGACCGTCGCCGCCGCCGCGCCCGACTTCGTGCAGCGTGTCACCGCGGCGATGTTGGCCGGCCAGGGCGAACTGCTGCCGTGCAGTGCGTTCCCACCGGACGGCACCTGGCCGACCGACACCGCGCGCTGGGAGAAGCGCGCGATCGCCGACACGATCCCGGTCTGGGATGCGGCGATCTGCATCCAATGCAACAAGTGCGCGCTGATGTGCCCGCACGCGGCGATCCGCGCCAAGGTGTATCCGGCCGACGCCGGGGCCACGACCGGCGAACTGCCCGCGACCGCCTGGCGCGGCCAGGAGTTCGCCGACCACCGGTACACGATCCAGGTCGCCCCCGACGATTGCACCGGCTGCGGCCTGTGTGTGCAGGTCTGTCCGGCCAAGGACAAACAGAATCCGCGCCACAAGGCGATCGACATGACCCCGGTGCGCGAGGTGCGCGACCGCGAACGGCAGCGCTGGGCCGCGTTCGAACGCCTGCCCGAGGTCGACGCCACCCGGATCCCGAAGCTCGACGTGCGCGGCAGCCAGTTGTTGCAGCCGCTGTTCGAGTTCTCGGGGGCGTGTGCGGGTTGCGGCGAGACGCCGTACCTGAAACTGCTGACGCAGCTGTTCGGCGACCGGCTGCTGATCGCCAACGCGACCGGCTGCTCGTCGATCTACAGTGGCAACCTGCCGACCACGCCGTACGCCAAGAACGCCGCCGGCCGCGGCCCGGCGTGGGCGAACTCGCTGTTCGAGGACAACGCCGAGTTCGGCCTGGGCATGCGGCTGTCGGTCGATGCACTGACGGCGCGGGCGCGGCACCTGGTGCAGCTCCTGGCCCCCGGACTCGGCGGCGAGGCGCTGCCCGCCAGCCTGCTCGCACCCGCGGCCCGCACGGCGAGCTGGCTCGGCGAACAGCGCCAACGCGTCGACCTGCTGCGCCGCCGACTCGCCGACCTGCCGGGTGCCTTGGCGCGCGAACTCGACCTGTTGGCCGACTACCTGGTGCCCAAGAGCGTCTGGCTGGTCGGCGGCGACGGCTGGGCGTTCGACATCGGCTACGGCGGCCTCGACCACGTGCTGTCGATGCCGCACGACGTCAACATCCTGGTGCTCGACACCGAGGTCTACTCGAACACCGGCGGCCAGGCGTCGAAGGCCACCCCGCTCGGGGCGGCGGCGAAGTTCGCCGCCAAGGGCAAAGCCGTCGACAAGAAGGACCTCGGGCTGATGGCGATCCACTACGGCCACGTGTTCGTCGCCAGCGTCGCGATCGGCGCCCAGGACGCGCACACGGTGCGTGTGCTGCAGCAGGCCGAAGCCCACCCCGGCCCGTCGCTGGTGATCGCCTACAGCCCGTGCATCGCGCACGGCTACGACCTGGTGTTCGGCGCCGACCAGCAGAAGCGGGCCGTGCAGAGCGGCGTCTGGCCGCTGTTCCACTACGACCCGGCCGAGGCCGCACGCGGCGAACCGCCGCTGGTCGTCGACGTGCCGGGTGGCCGCCAGTCGGTGGCCGAGTACATGCGCAACGAAGCGCGCTTCCGGATGGTCGAGAAGCTCGATCCCGAGGCCTTCAAGCGCTACGCGACCGGTGCCCAACAGGCAGCGCTGCGGCGCGTCGCGATCTACGAACACATCGCCAAGCTGCGCTTCCCGCAGACGACGGCCAAGACCGGTGCCGAGGCACCGAGCAAGGAGTAGTGCCATGGACCTGTCCGTCGACTTCCTGGGGCTGCGCCTGCCGCACCCGTTCGTGGCCGGGGCCTCGCCGCTGGCCGACACCGTCGACCGCGCCCGCCAGCTCGCCGATGCCGGCGCGGCGGCGATCGTGCTGCGGTCGCTGTTCGAGGAACAGATCGACCAGGATGCGCTGGCCCACCACCGTGCGACGACGCTGCACGCCGACTCGCACGGCGAGGCCGGTAGCTACCACGCCGACGCCGATGGTTGCGTGTTCGGACCGGACGAGTACCTGGCGCACCTGCAGCGCGTCAAGGCGGCGGTGCCGGTGCCGGTGCTGGCGTCGCTGAACGGCCACACCGACGGCGGCTGGATCGGTTATGCGCGCCGCCTCGCCGAAGCCGGCGCCGACGCCCTCGAACTCAACCTCTACCACGTCGCCACCGACCCGGTGACCACCGCGGCCGAACTCGAACAGCGCGCCATCGACATCGTGCACGGCGTGCGCAGTTCGGTGCGCATCCCGGTCGCCGTCAAGCTGTCGCCGTTCTACACCTCGCTGCCGAACTTCGCGCGGCGTCTGTGCGCCGCGGGTGCGGACGGGCTGGTGCTGTTCAACCGCTTCTACGAGCCCGACGTCGACGTCGAACAACTCGAGGTGCGCACCCACCTCGAACTGTCGCATTCGAGCGAACTGCTGCTGCGGCTGCGCTGGCTGGCGATCCTGTCGGCCCAGCTGCCCTGTTCCCTGGCCGTCACCGGCGGCGTGCACACCGCCAAGGATGCGATCAAGGCGGTGATGTGCGGCGCCCACAGCGTGCAGCTGGTCTCGGCGCTGTTGCGTTCGGGCCATGCGGTGATCGACTACCTGCGCGCCGAGACCGCCAACTGGCTGCGCGAGCACGGCTACGAATCGCTGCGGCAGATGCGCGGCAGCATGGACCAGAGCCGCGCCCCGGACCCCGACGCGTTCGCGCGCGGCAACTACCAGAAGCTGCTGCAGACCTACCGCGTCGAGTGAGCCGCGGTGGCGCCGCCGTCGCCGAGCGTCTGCAGCAACCCACGGTTCGCGCAGATCACGTCGAACTGCTCGTCGTGGTCGAACCAGACCACCGGGTCGAAACCCAGTTCCGCGGCCTTCCGCAGGCAGTCGTCGACCAGCTTCTGGCCCTGCCAGTGGGCGCGCGTCTCGACCTCGATCTTGAAGAACAGCGTGCGCTCGGCGATCGGCCCGAGCCCTTCGAGCACTTCGTGAGAACACCCTTCGACGTCGATCCAGTGCGCGAACGTCGCCTCGCGATGGGCTGGCAGCGCGAAGAACTCCCCCAGCGAAGTCGCTGCCGCGGCATAGGTCACGTAATCGCGCGTGTCATGCCGCGGCCGCAAGCTGCCGACGCCGCGGCGCGTGCGGTTCGCATGCTGCGCCGCCGTCGCCCACCTCGGCACCTGGATCGACGTCCAACTCCGTCCCGCACCGAACGCCAACGGCACGAACACCCCGCCCAGCCGCGCCAACGCCG
>DAIMFJ010000095.1:0-8465 GCA_036724695.1 Planctomycetota bacterium | reverse complement strand
CCGTCGCATGCTCGAAGAAGTTCTCCGGGTTCGCCTCGAACGCGAACACCTGCGCCCCCGGCTGGGCCTGCTGGCACAGGATCGCCATCTCGCCATCGCGCGACCCCACATCGGTCACCACCGCCGGCTGCAGATCGCGCACCAGGTCCACGAACGCCCGATCCAGCGCCTCGACCCCGTCGACCAGAAACGCCCCCGCCAAACCTGCTCTCGCCATCCTTCGCCTCTCCCCACCCTTCGACCACCGCTCCCACCATCCTGGAGCCCAACCCCCCATCGCACCGCCCCTGCGCATACCTCACCCGGTCCCAAATGCGCACGCGGCGATCCAACCTACTGCAGGAACGCCACTTCCACCCCTCACCTCGAAACCTGGCTGCAGCCAGCCTGGTCTCGCGTCACTTGCGCCCGCGCGCCATCTCGTCCCGCTTCACCTGATCCTTCGCCGCCTGCTCGACCACCTCGGCCGGCACGTCGATCCCCGCCGCCACCAGCGCCGCATCGAGCAGCACCTCGCCCTTCATGTACCCGGTGACCGCACTGGCGATCTTGCCGTCGCGACCGATCACGAACTGCTGCGGAATGCCGCTGACCCCGTACAGCTTGCGCGACGCGCGCTCCGGCGAACGTTCGAGCGGATCGAACGCAAACACGATGTGCGGATACTTCGCCGCGTTCTCGGCGATCCACTCGTCGAACTCGCGCTTGCCGTCGTTGGTGCACGACGCGAGCACCACCACACCCTGCGCGGCGTACTTCGCCGCCAGCTCGTCGACGTGCGGCAGCGCCGCCTTGCACGGACCACACCACGTCGCCCAGAAGTCCAGCACGACCACCTTGCCGGCGTAGTCGGCGAGCCGGATCGGCTTGCCGTCGACGCCCACCATCGCGAAGTCACCGGCCTGCACACCGGGCTTGACCATCTCGACCGGCGCCTCCACCGGTCGCGGCGGCGCCTTCGCGAATGCCGCCGCCGGCGCCACCTTGCTCGGCCGATCCGCGTCGCGCAGTTCGACCCCCGCGCGCAGCAACAGGTTGCCGATCCCGTCGAACGGCGGCTGCGCGTCGCGCAGCGCGAACGTACCGGCCAGTTTGCCATCCGCGCCGACCACGAAGCACGCCGGCAGCGGCGTCGACATGCCACCCGCGAACAACCGCCCCAGCACCGTCGTGCGCTGGTGCGCCATGCGCGCATCCTGGTCGGCTACGTCGCCGGCGAACGGCGCCACCGGCTCCCCGAACAACGTCATCGGCCACTGGCCCGACTGTGCGGCGGCCGCCGTCAAGAACTCGGCCCGCGGCATCCACAACCCCCAGAACATCGTCTTCACCCCATACGCGCCGTAGCGCTCGGCGATCGCCTTGGCACCCGCCTTCAGCGCCGTCACGCGTTCGTCGTCGGCGATCGACGGCGCCATCACGACGATCGTCGGCGCCTTCTCGCGCGCCGCCGCGAACCCCACCACCTTGCCATCCGCGCCGAGCAGTTCGAAGTCGGGCAGCGCATCGCCACTGTGGTAGCGCAACATGCTCGGGGCGAACCCGAACTCGCGCGCCAGCGCGGCGCCCTGCAGCGGGGCGGTTGCTGGCACCGCCGCGGCTGCCGGCACGGCGCGCACCGGCAGTGCCGGCCGCACCTTGTCGGGTTCCTGCGCAACCAGAGCCGACAGCGAGACGAGACAACACACCGTGGTACGGGCGAGGTTCATGCCAGCGCAAGGCTACGCCGGCCAACCCACGCTTGCACGCCCCGCCGCAACCGCGCCGGCCTGTACCACGGGAAGAACCCACGAGTTCGTTCGTCCCACCGCCTGACCCGACATGCACCACCCGCCCATCGCCGCCGTATTGAGCCTGGTGGCCGCTGCCGCCCTGCTGCCCGCCCAGGAACCCCCATCGCGCCCGGCACAACTGGCGAACCAGCTCGCCGATCTCGACGGCCCAGAGCTCGAGGCCGCCTGCGCCGAACTCTCGCGCAGCGGTGCTGCCGCCGGCATCGCCACCCGCGCCCTCCTGCAACGATTGCGGCAATCCAGCACCTGCCACGCGGTGCTGCTGCGCACCCTCGCCGACGTCGTTCCGTACCGACCAGCCGACACCCACGTCAGCAGCGACGAGGTCAGGATCGGCCTCTTGCTGGCCAGCCCCCTGCAACGTCCTGTCCAGTCGCCAGTCCTCGGCCACGCCTTGCGGCGCTTCGAACGGCGGTTGGCGGCGAGCGGCCCACGCCCGCTCGACGACCTGCGTCGCGATGCCGCCGGCCACGACGTCCTGCGCGCCGAACTGGCCATCGAACGGCTCGGCGCGCTGGGTGCCGCTGCCGCGCCAGCCCTGTTCGAACTGAGCACGCTGCTGCATCGCCCCGACCCGCGCCTGCTCGGCACCACCGAACTCCTGCCCCTTCGCCAGAAGGCGGCCATCGCCTGTCTGGCGATCACCGATTCCGGACCAGCCGCCGAACGGGCTCGCGCGGTGCTCGCCGAAGCCAACGCCCCGCCGGCCCCGTCGCGGCCCCTGCCGATCCGGGTCCGCGAACGCATCCACGCTGCCATCGCCGAGCTCGCAGCCGACGACACCCGCAATGCAGCGGTCGCCAACCTGATCGGCTTCGGTGCCCATGCCGTGGCCGTTCTCGCCGAGCAGCTCGCCAAACCCGACCTCGACACCGCCGTCTGCCACGGCTGCCTGGAAGCACTCGGCGCCATGGGCCCCGGCGCCGCGCCCGCCACACCGCAGCTGTTCGCGGCCCTGACCGAACGCTCCAGCCGCGACACGGCAGCCATCCTGCGGACACTGGCCAAGGTGGCGCCATGGAGTCGCGACCTCGTGCCGGCACTGCTCTACGAATCCGCCGGCAACCATGTGGCGATCCTCGGCACGCCCATCCACGGGTCGATCGACGCGACGTTCCTGACGGAGTTTCGCGCTGCCCTCGACCTCTACCACGCCGCCGTGCAAGTCGACCCCTACTGTGCGATCGACCAGCTGGGCGCGGAACTCCGCTCCGATTCGGTGCTGCGCCGCGAACACGCGCTGCGCCTGGTCAGCCGGCGCGGCCCCGAGTGCCTGCCGCTGCTGGCCGAGATCGGCGCCATGCTGGAGGCCGACCAACCGGCCTGGCCCCGCATGGTCGTGCACGACGAACGCCGTTCGGGCACCCAGCCGACCGACCGCACCCAGGAAGTGCGCAGCGCCGCCGCAGCCGCGATCCTGGCGATCGCCCCTCCCGACCACCCGCTGCACGTGAAGGCCAAGGCGATCCTCGCCAGCCGCTGAGCCCTTGCGCCGCGCGCCACCGCGGCCGATCGTCCTGCCATGGGCTCCGTCACCGACCGCCTCGAACCCCGCCACCGCGAGTTCGTCGCCGCGCAGAAGGTCTTCTTCGTCGCCACCGCGCCAGCCGGCACCGACGGCCACGTCAACCTGTCGCCCAAGGGCAAGGACAGCTTCCGCATCCTCGACGCGCAGACGGTCGCCTGGCTCGACTTCGTCGGCAGCGGCGCCGAGACGATCGCACACCTGCGCGAGAACGGCCGCGTCTGCGTGATGTTCTGCGCGTTCGACGGCCCGCCGGGCATCCTGCGCCTGCACGGCCGCGGCGAAGTCGTCGAACCCCAGGACGAGGCGTTCGCGGCGCTGCGCGCCCACTTCCCCACCGAACCGGGCGCCGCCGTGCGCGCGATCCTGCGCGCCACCGTGCATCGGGTCGCCGAGTCGTGCGGCTTCGGGGTGCCGCAGCTCGCCTTCGTCGCCGAACGCGACCAGATGACCACCTGGTGCCAGCGCAAGGGCTCCGCCGGCGTCGCCGACTACCAACGCCAGAAGAACGTGCGCAGCCTCGACGGTCTACCGGCCCTGCGCTGGCCCACCGTGCCCGGGTCCGACCCGCGCTGAAGCACGTTCACGCCGGCTGCCGCAGCCGCCGCAGCACGAACCACAGCCCGACGCCGAGCGCCGCCAACAGCACGCCCAGCGTGCGGACCAGCCCGACGACCCAGCCCCCACCTTCGCCTGGCGGCGGCAGCAGCACCGTGGCGCCGCGGTGCAATTCCAGGATCGGCATCGGCACGGTTTCGGGGTGCCCGTGCGCCGCGCTGCGTGGCATCGCCCAGAGTCGCACCTCGGCGCCGACCACCAGTTCGGCCCGCAACCGGTCGAGTCCGACGGTTTCGTTCTCCAGTCGGTCGCGGCGGTAGGTCTCGGCCACGCCGACCAGCTGCAGTTCGACACCCTGGCCGAACTTGGCCCCTTCGACCCAGCGCAGCGACGCGATCGGCGCCTGCTGCTCCAACCAGCGCCCGCGCGGTGCCGGATCCCCGCCGGCCAGCGCGAACAGCAACACCCCGACCGACACGAACACCCACGCCACGTACTTCACGGCGCCATGCGAGCCGACGGCTCGCCCGGCTGCATCGAAAATCCACGGGCGCGAAGGGGTGTCACCAAAAAAGGGCGGGCCCATGACCGCCCACGCACCACGCGTGGCACCAGCAGCCGCTTCCATGCCTGCCCCAGGTGGTGGAAACGACCAGCCGGCCCGAACGGCCATGAGCCCGATACGCATGCCCGGCGCGGCAGTTGCCACACGCGCACCGGGTCGGCACGATTGCAGGGAGAACGGGCGCATGGCCACCACGACACTCGCGTGGAACCGGGTTCACACTCCTTTGCCTGCCCCAGGTTGTAGGAGTGGACCCCGGCACTGTTGGCCATGCGCCCAAGACGGTCCACCCGGGGCCAGCGGCCCCAGGTGCTGCAATCTGCAAGAGAACGTGTGGTCGACGGCGTCGCTCAGCGCGGCGCCGTCAACCGGATGCGAAGGGTGGTGCCGTCGCCGCGCGGCGCGACTTCGATCGTGCCGCTGTGGCGCTGCGGGAACCGCGAGAAGTCGACTGGCGCGCGGTCCGGGCCGCCCAGCCGGGCGGCCAGGTCGGCGAACAGCGGCCGCAGGTCGAGGTCGACGATGCCGGCGATCGGGGCGTTGCCGAACCCGTTCAACGTGCGCAGCAGGCTGTCCTGACGGCGCGTGCGCAGGCGCTGCGCGCGGCTGCGTTCCTGGTGCACCGCCAGCAGCGTCTCGGGGGCCGAGGCGAGCAGCAGCGCGTCGTCGAGCACGGCCAGATGCACCGTGAACGGCTCGAACGGCTCGCCATCCCGGGCCTCGCCGCGCCGCCCGCCGCGGCCTTCGGGTGGACGACCACCACGACCTTCCGGCGGCCGGCCACCACGGCGCGGCCGGTCCGGACGCACCTCGAGGAGATCGAGGCCGCCACGCTCGGTCGCGGCATGGAACTGGCCCATGTCCTCACCGACCACGGTGCGCCGCAGGTCGTCGAACAGGTCGAGCGCGGCGCGCCGGCTCTTGGTGCGCAGCACCAGCGCCGCGGCGCCACCGCGGTTCGCGGCATCAGGACCGCGGTTCGCAGCCTCGCCGCCGAACACCATCTGCACGGCGCCGACGCTGCCGAGCCGGTCGAGCACCTTCTTCTGGAAGTCGAGCCCACGTTCGTCGAACGCATGCGCGATGTCGTCGAGCAACCGCGCACCCTTGTGGCTGCGCGTCGCCAGCGTCTCGACATCCAGCGCCAGCACGACGCTGCCGACACCACCATCGGGGATCGCCGTGACCAGACTGCGCGCCGGCACCGAACGCACTGCGTCGAGCCAACCGTCGATGTCGCAGGACGGCGGCCCACCGGCAGTCGGCCCGCCTCGCTCGGCGCCGCCGCCCGCGTCGGCCGGCGCGCGGTCGAGGTCGACCAGCATCGTGATGCCGAAACCCTGTTCGGCGCCGACCACCGACGCCATCACCGCCCGCGCGTCGTCGAGCCCCGAGGCACCGAGCAACGCTTCGGGCAGGCCATCGGTCCACTCGGCGAAGCGGCGGCCGAGCCGCTGCCAATCGCCGTAGACGAGCAGTGAACCCGGTCCGGGGGTCAACTGGGCCTTCATCGCGACGAAGCGCGGTTCGGCGGCCAGCACCTTCGGCGAGGCGGTCGTCGTGCGCTGCCGCGGCTCGAGCAGATCGCCGAGCGCGGCGATGTCGTTGGCGATCACCAGGTCGTCGCCGACCACGGCGAGCTCGACCTCACGGCCGGGTGCGGCTTCGCCGCCGCGCAGTTTCCAGGTCTGCACACCGCCAAGCCGGCGTTGCGGGGTCGCCAGTTCGGGCCCGGCCAGCAGTTCGGACAGGCGCGTCGACGCACCCGGCTGCAGCCTGGCGCGCAGCACCAGCAGCGGCTGGCCGTCGGCGGGGATCACCGAGGTGATCGCGATTTCGACGTCGCCGGCGCTGCGGGTCAGCACGCCGCGCACCAAGACGAGGGCGCGACCGAGGCTCGAGGCTTCGTCCTGGGCGCTGCCGAGCCATGCCGCCAGCGCCGGATCGGCGAGCAGCGCATGCACCGGACCAGGTTCGGCGACGGCGCCGGCAACGACCGGGACGGCCTCGAGCGACAGGTACAGCAGCGGCGCTTCGATGTGGTCGGCGAGCCGGAGGTTGCCCTGCGCCCAGGCCGCCGGCACCGCCAGCAAGCTGGCGAGCAGACCGGGAAGCAGATGCGCAGCACGAACCACGCGCAGCAGGGAGCAAATGCAGTGCCATGCCCTCATGCCGCCGATTCGAGCCCTTGCCCAGGGCCAGCGCCAGGAATACGTCGCGCCGTATCGGTCACCCTCTGCACAGGTGTACAGATCTTGAACACCACGCCGCCGCGCGCCCTCCGCGACCGGTCAGCCGTCGCCGAGCTTGCCGTACAGCGTGCCCCGGCTGATGCCGAGCAGGCGCGCCGCCTCGGCCTTGTTGCCGCTGGCGGCGGCGAGCGCGCGGGCGATCGCCCAGCGTTCGACGCTGGCCATGTCGAGGCCCGGCAGGCCGGCGACGTCGGCCGGCGCGGCCCGTTCGGGCGACAGCTGGTCGGCTCGCAGCGCCCCATCGCCGGCCAGCGCCAACAGGCGCTGCAGTTCGTTGTCGAGCTGCCGCAGGTTGCCCGGCCAGGCGCGGGCGCGCAACGCGGCCAGCAACTCGGCGCCGAGCCTGGGGACCGGCCTGCCGCTCGCCTTCGCGGCGGCGGCGACGAAGTGCTCGGCGAGCAGCGGCACGTCGGCGCTGCGTTCGCGCAGGGCCGGCAGGCGCACGGTGACCACCGCCAGGCGGAAGTACAGGTCCTCGCGCAGCCGACCGTCGGCGATCGCCTGCTGCGGTTCGCGGTTGGTCGCCGCGACGACCCGCACGTCGATGCCGATCTCGCGGTCGCCGCCAACCGGACGCACCAGGCGTTCTTCGAGCGCTCGCAGCAGCCGCGCCTGCAACTCGAGGCCCATCTCGGTGATCTCGTCGAGGAACAACGTGCCGCCCGAAGCCTGGCGCAGCAGGCCGAGGCGATCCTTGTCGGCGCCGGTGAAGGCCCCGCGCACGTGACCGAACAGTTCGCTCTCCAGCAGGCTGGCCGGAATCGCGGCGACGTTGACGGCGACGAACTCGCCGCGGCGCCGCGCGCTGGCCAGGTGCAGCGCCCGCGCCGCCGCGCTCTTGCCGGTGCCGCTCTCGCCGGTCAGCAGCACCGGCAGGTCGCTGCCGGCGACACGGTCGAGCACGCGCAGCGCGCGCACGAACGCCGGTGCTTCGCCGAGCAGGCCCGCGAACGGTTGCGCCAGTTCGTGGCGCTGCAGCTCGGCGGCGTCGGCGGCGAGCACCTCGGCCTGCGTCGCGACGGTCTGCACGAGCTCGCGATTCTGCGCGGCGAGCCGCGCCTGCTGTTGCTGCTGCTCGGCCAGCAGGCGGTGCAGGCGCAGCGCCAGCGCCCCCTGGTCGGCGAACGCGAGCAGCCAGGGCAGGTCGCGCTCGGCGAACGCACCGGCCTGGAACCGGTGATCGAGATAGAGGGCCCCGAACACCTCGCCGGCGGCGCGCAGCGGCACGCTGAGCACCGAACGCAGCCGCAGGTCGGCGATGCTCTGCGACGCGCCGAGCGGGCCTTCCTGAGCGTCCTCGCTGAACACGCCTTCGCTCGCGAACGTGCGTTCGAGCACGGTCGACGACAACTTCTTCTCCGGGCTGGCGATCGGCTCGCGATCGAGGCTGCGCGCCACTTCGACCGCGTAGCGCGGCTCGCCGTCGCGACGCACGACCAGGAAACCGCGTTCGGCCCCGAACGTGCGCACCGCTTCGTCGACCAGCACGGTCAACGCCTTCTGGCGATCGTCGGCGGCCGCCAACAGGCGATTCACCGACAGGATCGCGAACCAGCGCTGCCGGTCGTCCTCGCGGGCGTCGCCGCGCAGGCGCTGCAGGAAGTCGGCGAGGCGCTTCATCGGCCGGCCTCGCGCGCGGCGGCCAGCGCAGCGGCCAGCGCCCGCTGCACCAGCGGCAGCGCGTGGCGTTCGTGGGCGGCGAGGCCGCCACCGCCCGCGACGGCGGCCGCGAGGTTGTCGGCGGCCGCCTCGCTGGTTGCACCGACCAGGTC
>DAIMFJ010000094.1:11425-15365 GCA_036724695.1 Planctomycetota bacterium | reverse complement strand
GGCCAGGACCAGCAGGCCGGCCTGCCGGGCGATGCTGCAGGTGGCCTCGTAGGCGGCGTAGCCGGCACTGCCGTAGCACTCGAAGAAGGCGATGTTCGGCTTCACGCACGGGGCGTGGCGGGCGATCGCCGGCATCGCCTGGCGGTAGAACTCGACGATGCGTTCGGTCGGGCTGCCGCCGCGCGCGACGGCGGTCGGCAAGGCGTCGAGCCGCGGGTCGAGGCCGATCACGATCGGGGCTTGCCCGGCGAGCACGCGGGCGGCGAGTTCGGCGACGAAGGACGGCGACATCGGCCGGCAAGCCTAGCCGCGCCGGCGCGCCATTCCACCGCTGCCCGGGCCGCCGCGCGACGCCGGCGCGATCTACGCCCCTTTCCGGGTGGCATCCCCCGCCTCCGTCTGTTTCTGTAGCTGCCTTCGACGACCCCAGAGAGACAGACCCCATGGCAGTGATCTTCGTGCCGAAGGAATCGGTGCCGGGCGAGACCCGCGTCAGCGCCGTTCCCGAGACCGTCAAGGGCATGACCAAGCTCGGCTTGGAAGTGCAGGTCGAACGCGGTGCTGGTGAAGCCGCGGGCTTTTCCGATGCGGAGTTCGAGGCGGCTGGCGCCAGGCTCGTCGACGGGGGGGCGCGCGGCACCGCCGACGTCGTGCTCGGCATCCAGTGCCCGAGCGTCGACGCGGCGAAGGCGCAGAAGGCCGGCTCGTTGCTGATCTGCACGCTGACGCCCGGCCAGCGGCTCGACGTGATGGCGGCGCTGCGCGACGCCAGGGTCACCGCGATGGGGTTGGAGTTCATGCCGCGCATCACGCGTGCGCAGAAGATGGACATCCTGAGCTCGCAGGCGACCTGCAGCGGCTACCAGGCGGTGCTGCTCGCGGCCGTGTACCTGCCGAAGATGTTCCCGCTGATGATGACCGCGGCCGGTACGCTGACGCCCGCGAAGGTGTTGGTGCTCGGCGTCGGCGTCGCCGGGCTGCAGGCGATCTCGACCGCGCGCAAGCTCGGCGCGATCGTCGAGGCCAACGACATCCGGCCGGCCTGCAAGGAACAGGTCGAGTCGCTCGGCGGCAAGTTCGTCGACACCGGTGCGCCGCCCGACGCGGAGACCAGCGGCGGGTACGCCAAGGAGGCGTCGGCCGAGTTCCTGAAGAAGCAGCGCGAGATCCTGTCGGCGCACATCGCGCAGGCCGACGTGCTGATCACGACGGCGCTGGTGCCCGGCAAGAAGGCGCCCGTGCTGGTGACCGCCGAGATGCGCAAGGGCATGAAGCCCGGCTCGGTGATCGTCGACATGGCGGCCAGCCAGGGCGGCAACGTCGAGGGCACGGTGCCAGGCCAGCGCGCCGTCGTCGACGGGGTCACGATCATCGGCGACACCAACCTGCCCGCGCAGTGTGCGGCCGACGCGTCGCGCACGTATGCGCGCAACGTGTTGTCGTTCTTCGGCGAGTTCGTCAAGGACGGCAAGCTGAACGTGGTCATGGAGCACGAGATCCTGGGTGCGGTCGCCATCGTGCACGATGGGGTGATCCGCCACGAACCGACGGCGCAGGCGTTGGCCGCGCCGAGGAGCTGAACGATGGATGCGATCTTCCTGTTGGTGTTCGTCTTCGTGATCGCCTCGCTGCTCGGCTTCGAGCTGATCACGAAGGTCCCCCCCACGCTGCACACGCCGCTGATGTCGGGATCGAACGCGATCTCCGGCATCACGATCGTCGGTGCGATCGCCTGTGCGCAGGCCGGTACCGGCTTCCTCGCCCAGGCCCTGACGTTCCTCGCGATCGTGTTCGCGACCATCAACGTGGTCGGCGGTTACATGGTCACGGACCGCATGCTGGGCTCGTTCAAGAAGAAGGGGAAGTAGCGTGATCTATCTCTATCTGCTCGCGACGCTGCTGTTCGTCTTCGGCATCAAGCGTCTGACCAGCGTCAAGACCTGCCAGTCGGGCAACCGGCTCTCCGAGCTCGGCATGCTGGTCGCGGTGATCGCGATCGCGTTGCTGACCCTCAACATCAGTTGGCCGTTGGTCGTCGCCGGCGTGCTGGTCGGCGGCGGGATCGGTCTGGTGATCGCCAAGCGCACCCCGACCACCCAGATGCCCGAGATGGTCGCGGCGCTGAACGGTTTCGGCGGCGTCGCCTCGGCGCTGGTCGCGATGGCCGACCTCCTGATCAAGCCCGAACTCAAGGCCGACGGCGTCGGCCTCGCCGACCTCGGCGTGGTGTTCGCGGTGACGGTTCCAGCGACCATCGTCATCGGCATGGTCACGTTGACCGGCAGTTTCGTCGCCTACGGCAAGCTGTCGGGCAAGAAACTGTCGCATCCGCTGCAGGGTGGCATGCGGCACTACCTGCACGTCGCGCTCGCGCTGGTGGCGATCGCGTGTGCGGCGTGGATGGCGATGACCGGCGACCACACGATGACCACCGTCGCGGTGATCCTCCTGGCGCTGGTGTCGGCGGTGCTCGGCGTGTTCCTGGTGATGCCGATCGGCGGTGCGGACATGCCGGTCGTGGTGTCGTTGCTGAACAGCTACTCGGGTGTCGCCGCCGCGTTCGCGGGGTTCGTCACCGGGCAGCCGCTGCTGATCGTCGTCGGTGCGCTGGTCGGGGCGTCGGGTCTGATCCTGACGCAGATCATGTGCAAGGCGATGAACCGTTCGCTCGCCAACGTGCTGCTCGGCGGCATGGGCGAGGAGGTCGTGGCCAAGGACGCCAAGGACTACAAGAAGATCAAGTCGACGACGCCCGAAGAGGTCGCGATGTTGCTCGACGGCGCGACGTCGGTGATCTTCGTGCCGGGTTACGGCCTTGCGGTCGCGCAGGCACAGCACGTCGTGCGCGAGCTCGCCGACCTGCTGCAGAAGCGCGGTTGCCAGGTGCGCTACGCGATCCACCCGGTCGCCGGACGCATGCCCGGCCACATGAACGTGCTGCTCGCCGAATCGGACGTGCCGTACGACCAGCTGTGGGAGATGGAGCGCATCAACGGCGACTTCAAGAACACCGACGTGGTGATCATCGTCGGCGCGAACGACGTCGTGAATCCGGCCGCGCGCGAGGCCACCGGCCCGATCGCCGGCATGCCGATCCTCGACGTCGACCACGCCCGCACGGTGGTCGTCATCAAGCGGTCGTTGGCGCCTGGTTACGCGGGCATCCGCAACCCGCTGTTCGACCTGGACAACTGCCTGATGGTGTTCCTCGACGCCAAGGAAGCGCTCGAGGGCATGGTGCGCGAGGTCAAGGAGCTCAAGTAGCTCCCGCCCGCAGGGGTGGCCCGGGGCGGTCCTAGGCCCGGGTCCCGGTGCTGCTCGCCGGCGCGTCGGAAGGCGCGTCGATGGGCGGCGCGGCGAGGCGCTCGCGCAGCGCCCGCAGCACCGCACTGGCGAGTCGGCCGGAGACTTCGCCGGTCAGCCAGCGAACCTGGGCCGGGGCCAGCACCTGACCGAGGTCGGCGTCCTCGGCGTCCGGGTAGAGCACCGGTTCCTCGGGCACGCCGAAGGCCAGCGGCGGCAGTTCCTGGTCGGGCGTGGTCTGGTGGACCTTGGCGAGCAGGTCCTGCAGGTCGACGCCGCGCAGCAGCAGCAGTTCCCAGGGCCGTTCGTCGAGCCGGCGCGCGCACAGCTCGTGCAGTGCCAGTACATGGCGGCACGGCTTCTCGGGCAGGTCGCACGAGCACCCGAACGTGACGCTGCGGGCCTCCGGGAACAGTGGCTCGCCGACGATGCGGGCGACCAGGCGATCGAACGAGCGCGGTACGCGGCCGTTCTCGAGGGCCTCGACGATCGACTTGCTGCGCCGCAGCACGCGGACCAGCGTCGGCCAGTCCTTCTGCGGCAGTGTGCGGATCTGCAGGCTGACCTCGTGGATCGAGCCCATCGCACCCTCCATCTCGACGCGGATCGAGCCGGCGCGGATTCGCACCAGGGGCTT
>DAIMFJ010000094.1:0-11415 GCA_036724695.1 Planctomycetota bacterium | reverse complement strand
CCACGCGTCGCCTCGCGACGCCAACGGGCGCCCAGCGACATCGGCTTGCGTTCGATCACGCGAGGGCCTCCTTGCGGTCGAGCACGAGCAGGCGCTTGAGCTCTTCGTTGGACAGTTCGGTGATCCAGTTCTCGCCGGCGGCGAGCAGGTTGTCGGCGACCTCGCGCTTGCGCTCGAGCATCTGCTGGATGCGCTCTTCGAGCGTGCCGTTGCAGACGAACTTGTGCACGAACACGTTGCGTTGCTGGCCGATGCGGAACGCGCGGTCGGTGGCCTGGTCCTCGACGGCCGGGTTCCACCAGCGGTCGAAGTGGAACACGCGGTTGGCGGCGGTCAGGTTCAGACCGGTGCCGCCCGCCTTCAGCGACAGCACGAACACCTTGGGGCCGTCGGGGCGCGACTCCTGGAAGTCGGTGACCATCTGGTCGCGCTCCTTCTGCGTCACGCCACCGTGCAGGAACAGCACCGTGCCACCGAACGAGTTCTCGAGGTGGGTCTTCAGCAGCGAACCCATCTCCTTGAACTGCGTGAACACGAGGCAACGATCGCCTTCCTCGATTGCCTCCTCGATCATCTCGCTGAGCAGGTCGAGCTTGCCCGAGCGGCTCGGCAGGGAGCTGCCGTCCATCAGGTAGTGCGCCGGGTGGTTGCAGACCTGCTTCAGCCGCAGCAGCGTGGTCAGGATCGCGCCGCGGCGCTGGATGCCCTCGCCGGCCTTCTCGACCTCCTGCAGACCCTTGCGCACCACCGACTCGTAGAGGATCGCCTGCTCGCGCGACAGCGTCGCCGAGACGATCTGCTCGGTCTTCTCGGGCAGGTCGGCGACGATCTCGGGGTCGGTCTTGAGGCGGCGCAGCACGAACGGGCGCACCAGCCGCGCCAGCGCCGACATCGAACCCTGCCGCCGCTGTTTGACGATCGGGTGCTCGAGCGTCTGCGTGAACTGCGTGCGCGTGCCGAGCAGGCCTTCGTTGAGGAAGTCCATGATCGACCACAGGTCGAGCGGCCGGTTCTCCAGCGGGGTGCCGCTCAGCGCCATCCGGAAGTGGCCGCGCAGCGCGCGCGCGACCCGCGATTGGCGCGTGGTCGGGTTCTTGATGTTCTGGGCCTCGTCGAGGATCACGCCGCTGAAGGTGACCGCCGACATGATCTCCTCGTCGCGCTGCAGCAGGTTGTAGCTGGTCAGCATGACGTCGTGGTCGAACAGCGCCTTCTGGAAGTCCTCGACCGAGGCCGAGCGGCCCTTGCCGTGGTGCAGCACGACGCGCATCGACGGCGCGAAGCGCTGCAGTTCGCGGCGCCAGTTGCCGAGCACCGACACCGGGCAGACGATCAGGATGCAGCCTTCGTTGCCGTGTTGGCGCCGCCAGTCGAGCATCACCGCGATCGCCTGCACGGTCTTGCCCAGGCCCATGTCGTCGGCGAGGCACGCGCCGAAGCCCTGGTCGAGCAGGAAGTGCATCCAGGCGTGCCCACGCTGCTGGTAAGGGCGCAGGTCGCCCTCGAAGTCGTCGGGCAGGGCGCGATCCTCGACCGAGCGGGCCTGGTCGAGGTTGTAGAGGATCTGTTCGAGCCGCGGCGTGCTGGCGATCGACTCCATCGCCAGGCCGTGCAGGTGCGACGCGCCGCCCAGGCGCAGGCGCAACGCCTCGAAGAAGCTGATCCGCTCGCCGCCGTCGCTGATGCGCTTCTTGAAGTCCTTGAGGGCCTCGCGGTCCTTGGGCGACAGCAGCACCGGCTTGCGGTCGAGGAACACCAGCGGCGAACGTGCGTCGACGAGTTGCTCGAACTCCTGCTGACTGAGTTCCTGTTCGCCGATCGCCAGGCTCCAGCGGAACTCGAACCACGGCCGCGGGTCACCCGGTTGGGCGGCGGCCTCGACGATCGCCACGCGCGCCGACAGGCGCTGCATCGACTCGACGCCTGGCAGGGTCAATTCGAAGCCCTCGGTCTCCAGCAGCGGCAGGTGATCGAGGATCTGGTCGAGTTCCTGCCGGGTCAGGCTGGCCTTGCCGTCGCTGAGGTTGCGGGCGCGACGCAGCGCCGGCAACTTCTCGGCGACGCGGTCGATCGTCTGCTCGATCTTCTGCACGCTCTCCGCCGCGAGTTCGTTCGGGAACGGCGACGCGGCGAGCCGCTGGTGCAGGCTCTCGATCGTCTCGGTGAACGGCACGCCAGGGATCGGCCGCACCAGGATCGACAGGCCCCACGGCGCGCCTTCTTCGAGAGCCGTCTCGGGGACCAGGATCTCGAGCACCGGCACGACCGGCGTGTGCCAGAACTCGCGCGGCAGGCGTTCGGCCTTCTCGAAGCGCGGCAGCGGCGCCTGGCCGGCGGCGGCGCGTGCCAGCAGCCACTGGTCGAGACCGTGGCCGACGAAGCTGACCAGCAGGTTGCGCTGGGTCACTGCGAACACCGGGTCGTCGGGCACCGCGAAGCGCGCCGTGCACAGGCAGCCCGGCACGATCTCGGCGAGCCCTGCCAGCAACCACTGCGTGTCCGCGGTCCAGTGGGGAGTCCATTGCAGCACCCCTGGTTGGGGGGCCGGTGCGAAGTCGCCACGGTTGGCGAGGTGCTCGATCAGCCGCGCGGCGGCGGCGAGGACACGCAGGGTCGGGGTGGCCTGGTCGGCGTCGACCGTGAGCAACCACGGCAGGGCATCGGCGAGACGGATGCCGGTGGCCGGGATCGTCCACAGGGCCGGGGCCGGGCGCGCTGGCGCGCGTTCGTCGTCGTCGCCCTCGCCGACCGTCGCGAGCACCGGGGCCAGCGAGTTCTCCTCGACGGCGAGCAGCACCTGCAGGTCGACCGGCTCGGCGCAAGCGCGCAACGCCGCGGGCAAGGCACGCAGGACCTCGTCCGCCCCGCGTTCCGACCACAGGGCGATCCGCGCATCGGCGGGCTGACGGGAGTGCAGGTACGCGGCGTGCAGGTTACTGCTTTCCGGCCAGGGTCTTGGGGTGCACCCACTGCTTGTCGACCGGCGTCTTCAGCAGCAGCGACTGGTCGTCGTACTTGCGGGTCGCCTGGTCGGCGAGCGTGAAGATGAACAGCAGCGACAAGAACAGGAACGAACCCAGGAACACGATCTTGTTGATCGCGGTGTCCCACTTCACGTGCATGAAGAAGGCGACGACCAGCGAGGCCTTGACGCTGGCGATCAGCATCGCGATCAGCATGTTGGCCGAGCCGAAGTCGAAGCGCGAGGCGCCGACCGTCACCACGGTCAGCACCAGCAGCGCCAGCAGCACGTTGACGAACATCTGCGAGCTGCTGACGTGATGGTGACCCATCTGCAGCTCGCCGTGACCGTGGTCGTGACCGTGGGAGTGATTGTCGTGGGGAGAGCTCATCACGGCACCAGGTAGAGCAAGGGGAACAGGAAGATCCAGATCAGGTCGACGAGGTGCCAGTACAGGCCCACGAGATCGACCGGCAGGTAGTAACCGGCGTGGAAGCGACCCTTCGCCGCGCCCTTCATGATCCAGACGATCAGCGCCGCGCCGATGATCACGTGCAGGCCGTGGATGGCCGTCATCGTGAAGTACAACGAGAAGTACAGGGTCGCGTGCTCGTAGGGCGTGCCGTCCGGGCGCACCATCTTGCCGAGGTGGTCCTTGAACCACTCCAGCTGGCCGGTCTCCGTGATGTACTCGGTGCCGCCGACGACCGGCAGCAGGCCGTACTCGTGCTTGGCCTTGTACTCGAAGAACTTGATGACCATGAAGATCAAGGCGCCGAGCACCGTGAGCGTCAGGTACATCAGCAGCTTGCCCTTCTGGCTGGTCTGCGCGGAGCGCACGCCCATCGCCATCGTCCACGAGCTGAGCAGCAGCACGCAGGTGTTCAGCGTGCCCATCTTCCAGTCCAGCGTGCGACCGCCGGCCTGGAAGGTCTCGGGGTACATCGCGTGGAAGTAGAAGTAGGCCGCGAACAGGCCGCCGAACAACAGGATCTCGGTGGCCAGGAACAACCAGAAGCCCAACTTGGCGCTCTGGAACTCCTGCACCGGCGTGTCGAAGTGGTGCGCCACCGTGTGTGGCTGGAACCCGGGGCCTGGGGCCGGGATCACGACCGAGTGATGACCATCGTGACTCATTGCGAAGAACCTGTGGCGCGTACGGTGGGCGGTGGGAGCGCGGAGTGAGTGGCGCCGGCCTCAGCGGGCCGGCGTGCGGGTCGTCTCGAGGTCGAGCGTCGAGTAGTCGTAGACCTCGGTCGTGACCTTCGGCGGGTGGTCGAAGTTCTCGAGCGGCGGCGGGGTCGGGGTCTGCCAGTCGAGGGTCACACCGCCCCACTGGTTCTGCATCGCCCGCTTGCCGGTCAGCAGGGACGCCAGGAGGTAGAACACCATCAGCCCGATGCCGAGGCCGAGCACGATCGCACCGACCGTCGAAGCCTGGTGGAACGCCTGGTACTCGGGCACGTAGGTGGCGTAGCGGCGCGGCATGCCGCGGCTGCCCATGATGAACTGCGGCAGGAAGGTCGCGTTGAAGCCGACGAAGATGATGCCGCAGGCGATCTTGGCCAGCGTCTCGTCGTACATCACACCGAACATCTTCGGCCACCAGTGGTGCAGACCGGCGAAGAACGCCAGCGCGATCGAACCCATCATCACGTAGTGGAAGTGGGCGACGACGAAGTAGGTGTCGTGCAGGTGGATGTCGACGTTGAGGGCGCCGAGGATCACGCCGGTGAGGCCGCCGATCGCGAAGATGATCAAGAACGCCAGCGTGTAGAGCATCGGCGAGTTGAGCGCGATCGAGCCCTTCCACACCGTCGCGACCCAGCTGAACTCCTTGATCGCGGTCGGGATCGCCACGAAGAAGGTCAGGAACGAGAACGCGAACATCGCGTACGTCGACTGACCCGACGTGAACATGTGGTGGCCCCACACGAGGAAGCTGATGATCGCGATCGCGATCGAGCTGAAGGCGATCAGCTTGTAGCCGAACAGCGGCTTGCGGCTGTGCACCGACACCAGTTCGCTGACGATGCCGAACGCCGGCAGCACCATGATGTAGACGGCCGGGTGGCTGTAGAACCAGAAGAAGTGCTCGAACAGCACCGGGTCGCCGCCGAGGCGCGGGTCGAAGATGCCGATGCCGTACAGGCGCTCGAACGCGACCAGCAGCACCGTGATGCCGAGCACCGGCGTCGCCAGCACCTGTAGCAGCGAGGTCGAGTACAGTGCCCAGACGAACAGCGGCATGTCGAACCAGCTCATGCCCGGCGCGCGCAGCTTGTGCACCGTGACGATGAAGTTCAGTACGGTCAGGATCGAGCTGAAGCCGAGGATGAACACGGCCAGCCCGATCGTCACGACCGCCTGGTCGGTGTAGATGCTGTACGGCGCGTAGAACGTCCAGCCGGTGTCGAATCCGCCCAGCACGATCGCCAGCGTCGCCAACAGCGCCCCGGTGAGCCACAGGTAGAAGCTCATCAGGTTGAGCCGCGGCAGCGCGACGTCCTTGGCCCCCACCATCAGCGGCAACACCATGTTCCCCAGCGAGCCCGGGATCGCCGGGATCACGAACAGGAACACCATGAAGGCGCCGTGCAGCGTGAAGATCTGGTTGTAGTCGGCGTTCTCGAACAGGGCACCTTCGGGCTTCCACAGGTGCAAGCGCACCAGCAGCGCGAACAGGCCGCCGCTCAGGAAGGCGATCGTCACGCCGACCAGGTACATGATGCCGATGCGCTTGTGGTCGAGCGTCGCCGCCCAGGACCAGAACCCCGAGGTCCAGTTCAGGTAGTTCTTGCGCTCGCTGCCGGTCTCGTTCGGCGTCTCTTCGACTGGGACGTAGGTCGTCATGGGCTTGCCTTGCGGTGGATGCGGTTGCGTGCGGCTCAGTTCTCGGCGAGCTTCTTCATGTACTCGATGATGCCCTTGACCTCGCGGTCGGGCAGATCGGCGAACGCCGTCATCGCGTTCTTCTCGAAACCGGCGGACTTCTTGGCTTCGGGGTTCTTGATCGACTCGATCAGGTAGGCCTCGTCGACCGTGATCGTCTGCTTCTGGCCACCGACGAACACCTCGCGCTGACCGCCGACGATCGCGCCGCTGCCGTCCTTGACGAACAGGCCCTTCCAGCTCGGGCCGGTCATCGGCGAACCGTTGGTCGAGTGGCACGACGAGCACAGCGCCTTGTAGCGGGCCTCGCCACCCTTCGCCGGGTTGGCGTCGTCCCACTGGTCCCACGGGCGCTTGGCGTAGTCCTCGGCGCTGACGACGTGCACCTTCGCGTACATCTTGCTGTGGTCGTCACCGCAGTACTCGGCGCAGAACAGGTGGTACTGGCCGATCTCGGTGGGCTGGAACCAGACCCGCTGGTTGCGGCCCGGGATGACGTCGCGCTTGACGCGCATCGACGGCATGTAGAACGCGTGCAGCACGTCGGTGGACTCCAGCATGAACACCGCCGGCTTGCCGACCTCGAGCCACAGTTCGCCGTAGCTCTGCACCGGGTCGTTCGGGTAGCTGAACGTCCAGTTCCACTGCTTGGCGACCGCCTTGTACTGCCGTGCCCCGTGCGGCGCGTTGGTCATGTCGAGCGCGCCCTTGAACCCCCACGCGAACATCACCATCACGATGATCAGCGGGATCACCGTCCACACCACCTCGAGCGGCGTGTTGTGCGTGACGTTCGAGGCTGCGGGCTGGTCGGGCGTCTTGCGACGGTAGACCACGACGCTGTAGGCGAGCACCCCCGTGATCAGCACGAAGAAGAAGATGCAGACGCCGTAGGTGAAGTAGAACAGCCCGTCGACGTGGTCGAACGTGCTGGCCAGCTTGGTCAGCTGGCCGTACGCATCGACGGCCTCCGGCGGCGCGGGGTTCGTGATGTGCTGCGGCGGCTTCGGGTCCTGGATCAGGTGGGCGAACACGGTGGTCCTGGGGGTGGGGTTCGGAAGGCTGGGGTCAGGCGGTGGCGGGCTGTTCCGCCTGCTGGTTCTTCTGGCGCTCCTTGCGGAGCATGATCAGGATCATGGCCACGAGGCCGATCACGGTGACGACGCCGCCGATGCGCATGATGGTCATCGCGGCGAGCGTGTAGGTGCTGGTGCGGGAGTCGAAGGTCAGGCAGTCGAGGCGCACCTTGTCCCAGAACGTGCCGAGTTTGCCTTCGCTGGCCTCGATGAGGGCCAGGCGCAGGTCGGACGGTTCGAACTCGGTGTTGACCAGTACGCGGCTGACGACGCCCTTGGGGGTCAACACGACCACCGCCGGCGGGTGCGCATACTGGTTGGCGTGCTCGGACCAGTAGTACTGGAAGCCGACCGAGTCGGCGAGGGCCTTGACGTTCTGTTCGTCGCCGACGCAGACGCGCCAGCCGTCGGCGGCACCGACCTTCGCGAACTTGGCGAGGAACGCGGTCTTGCGCGCGTTGGCGATCTCCGGCGTCTCCTTGGGGTCGATCGAGACGTTGAGCAGGAAGTAGTGCTCGGTCGGCTGGAGGTCGACGCGGGTCAGCGCACGCAGCGTGGCGTCGAGGACCTGGCCGCACATCGCCGGGCAGCTGTAGTAGCCGAGCAGCAGCACCACCGGACGTTCGCCGGGGAACAACTGCTTGAGCGAGTACGGGTAGCCACGTTCGTCGACGAACTGCAGGTTCGGGTCGACCGAAGCGCCGATCTTGTCGCGCATCGACGCCGCTTCGTCGCGCACCTCGAGGACCGAGGGTGCCGGCATGCCTTCGCCCTGCGCCCGGACCAGGGTGGTCAGGGACGTCGGCAACAGCAGCAAGCCCAGCGTGGTCAACAGGTTGCGCATCGGGAGCTCCTGGGTACTAGTGCGTAAACGCGCGTTGGCCGGCTCAATTGCCAGCCATCTTCGCGAGCACGTCTTCGATGCTCTTCTTCTGCGGATTCGCGCCACCGAGGAACTCGAGCTCGTGCTCGCGCACGCTGTCGTACTCGTCGTTCGGCACGAGGTTGATCTTCTTCATGTGCTCCTCGTCCTGCACACGCAGGAAGATCGGCACCATCACCCACAGCGAGAGGAACAGCACGATCGTGCCGCCGACGACCCACCAGGTCGACGACTTCGCGTCGATGTCGTTCTCCGGGTCGATCGGCGTCGGCTCGTGGTGCGCGCCCGGCTCGCCGTAGTGGTCCGCGTTGTGCTTGTGGCCCATGGGGGTTCTCCGGGTGGATCAGAAGTTCTGGAAGTGGAGCGACTCGGCCAGGCGCGGGTCGCGGATCGGCACCAGGTTGTGCTTGCGGACGTGCACCAGCACGACGCCAGCCAGGATCGCCAGCAGGCCGAT
The DNA here is from genome assembly GCA_036724695.1 of Planctomycetota bacterium. GTDB lineage: Bacteria > Planctomycetota > UBA1135 > UBA1135 > UBA2386 > JACKIC01. The sequence goes on along the minus strand of DAIMFJ010000094.1, from coordinate 3,145 downwards.
GTAGCAGCCGAAGTCGGCCCAGCCGATCGTGTGCAGGTACTCGCCGAACTGGGCGCCGAAACCGGTGGCGTGTTCGGTCGCAGGGGTCTCCGTGGCGACCTTCGCCGCCCCGTGGTCCTTGCTGCCCGGCAGGATCAGGAACTGCATGTCGATGCAGTGCATGACCAGCAGGAAGAGTGCGCCGATCGACAGCGTCACGCCGTTGCGCTTGACGTGCCGGCAGACCAGGAACGCGAACGGGATCAGGAAGTGGCCGAAGATCAGGATCGTGCCGACCGCACCCCAGCCGTGCTCCTTGCGATGTGCGAACCACATCGTCTCCTCGGGCAGGTTGGCGTACCAGATCAGCATGTACTGGCTGAAGTTCGTGTAGGTCCAGAAGACCATGAAGCCGAACAGCAGCTTGCCGAGGTCGTGGTAGTGCTCGGTGTTGATGGCTTCCTTCAGGTAGCCCTTGGTGCCGAGCCACTTGGCGAGCAGGATCGTGAACGCCAGGAACGACATGAAGCCGCCGGCGAAGTACGTGAGCCCGAAGATCGTGCTGAACCAGTGCGGGTCCAGCGACATGATCCAGTCGAACGCCGCGAAGGTCACCGACAGCGCGTACAGCAACAGCCCGGGGGCGGCGACACGCGCCATCCGCAACGACAGGGCCGGATCACCGGTCTCGTCCTGCTTCGCGGCGGAAGAACCACGCCAGGCCGATCCAGATGAAGAAGTAGATGCCGACGCGCACGATGAAGAACGTGCTGTTCAGCCAGGCGCTCTTGCCGGCGACCACCAGATCGTAGTTCGGCAGGTTCGGATCGATCTGGGCCGCGGTCCAGTGGTGGTACAGCGGGTGACCGAAGCCGACCAGGATCGGCACGAACAGCACCAGCATCACCGGCAGCGCACCGGCGACGTTCTCGGCGAGGCGGCGCGTCGTGACGCTCCAGCCGGCGCGGGTGATGTGGTGCAGCATCGTGAAGAACAGGGCGCCGAGGCAGATGCCCAGCACACCCATGTAGCCCACGAGGTAGCTGAAGAAGAAGCTGCCGTCCTTGTCGCCGGTCAGCCAGGCGGCGGCGATCAGGGCCACGCCGATGGCCAACAGGCCCATCTGCGCCTTGGCGAGGTCGCCGTCCTTGACCCGCGCGGTGACGTGGGGCGCCAGCTGTTGCAGGCTCGGCGCGGTCGTGTTTGCAGTTGCGGTCATGGGGGGCGTCACTTGCTGAGTTTCTGCAGAGCGCGGATGTAGTGGACGATGGCCCAGCGGGTCTCGGCGTCGATGCGGTCGCCGTAGGCCGGCATCGTGCCCTTGCCGTTCTTGATCACTTCGTACAGCTCGCCGTCGACGAGGTTGGCGACGCGGTTGTCCTTGCCCTCGACGAAGTGGAAGTTCGGCACCGCGACCGGCCAGCGGCGGCCGACCAGGCCGTGGCCCTGCTTGGGGTCGTTGCCGCCCTGGCCCGTGTAGCCGTGGCAGACCGCGCAGTTGACGTCGTAGGCCTCACGCCCGCGCGCCAGCAGGTCGACCGTCGCGGCGATCGGGTTCTTGGTGACGAACGCGTTGGCGGCGTCGCGGTTGGCGTGCTCGGGCTTCGGCAGGCTGCCGCGCGCGACGACCGCCGTGCGGCCGTTGGCGTCGACCGGCGGCAGGCGCATGCCGCGCCCGTCCGACCAGCCGTCGAAGTCCGACGCCGACTGGGCCTTCAGCTTCTGCTGGAAGTCCATGTCGAGCACGAGGTGCACCGGCGGCTTGTCCGAGATGCCGCCCCGGCAGGCACCGAGTGCCGCACCGAGGATGGCCAAAGCGATGAGTGGGAACTTCGGCATGCTCATTCCTCCACGACCTCGACGTTCTTGCCGCCGATGCTCTCGAGGAAGCGCGCGGTCTCGCGGCTGTCGAACTTGGGATCGGTCGCCTCGACCGACAGGAAGAAGCGGTCGTCGGTGACGCGCCAGAAGGTCTGGTGACGGAAGATCGGGTGGTGCAGGCGCGGCAGCTTGTTCAGCGCGAACATGCCGAACACCGCGCAGAGGCCCGACAGCAGCACCATCAGCTCGAAGGTGATCGGGATCGTCGGCTCCCAGGCGTACGGCATCTTGCCGGACACCCACATCGGGTAGTCGACGGCGTTCATCCAGTACATCATCGCCTGCGCGAGGCCGATGCCGGCCAGGCCGCCGCAGAGCACGATCCAGCCGAGGTGGCTGGGGCCCTGCTTGAGCGCCTTGTCGAGGCCGTGCACGGGGAACGGCGTGTGCGCGTCGAGACGCGTGTAGCCCTGGGCGACCGCCTTCTCGGCGGCGTGGTAGATCGCTGCCGCCGAGTCGAACTCGGCGACGATGCCCCACTTGCTGGTGTTGGACATGGGCGGGTGCTCCTCAGTGGTGGGCGTGCTTGCCGTGTTCGTGGCTGCCATGGTCGTCGTGACCATGGTGGGGATTGGCCTCCGGCATCACCGACTTCACCTCGGCGATCGCCAGGATCGGCAGGAAGCGGCAGAACAGGAGGAACATCGTGAAGAACAGACCGAAGCTGCCGACGTAGGTCAGGATGTCGATCAGCGTCGGGCTGAAGTTGCCCCAGCTCGACGGCAGGAAGTCGCGGTGCGTCGTGACGGTGATCACGAAGCGTTCGAACCACATGCCGATGTTGACGAAGATCGACAGCACGAACAGCACCATCGGGTTGCGGCGCAGCGACCGGAACCAGAAGAACTGCGGGCTGATCACGTTGCAGCCGATCATGATCCAGTACGCCCAGGCGTAGGGACCGAACGCGCGGTTGACGAACGCGAACTGCTCGTACTCCACGCCCGAGTACCAGGCGATGAAGAACTCCATCCCGTACGCGTAGCCGACCATCGTGCCCGTCAAGAGCAGGATCTTGGCGATGTTGTCGAGGTGGTTGAGCGTGATCAGCTGGTGCAGCCCCAGCCATTGCCGGGCCGGGATCATCAGGGTCAGCACCATGCCGAACCCCGAGAAGATCGCACCGGCGACGAAGTACGGCGGGAAGATCGTCGTGTGCCAGCCGGGCAGGATCGACACCGCGAAGTCGAACGACACGATCGAGTGCACCGACAGCACCAGCGGCGTGCTGAGGCCGGCGAGGATCAGGTAGGCCTTCTCGTAGTTGATCCAGTGGCGGTTGCTG
>DAIMFJ010000093.1:7441-15518 GCA_036724695.1 Planctomycetota bacterium | reverse complement strand
CCAGCGCCGTCTCCTGGCCGTTCTGGCTCTCGCGCAACAGCAACGGATGGCCGAGCCACAGCAGCGCCGCCGACCAACCGAGCCAACGCGGCCGCAGCAGCCGCCGCCAACTTGCGGCCGCCGCGACGTGCAGCAAGAGCCCGAGCCAGGGCGCCACGAACGGCAGCGCCTCGGCGCCCGCCAGCGCCGCAACCGGCACCAGGAGGCAGGTCCACAGCAACTGCACGCCGCTGGTGGTCGTGCCAGCACTGACCGTCGGACCATGCCCGCCGGCGACGTTCGCCGCCCAGACGAACTCGTAGAACGCGTCGTCGCGCAACCGGTCGTCGAGCCACGGTGCCACCGCCAGTTGGTCGACGAGACCCACCAGCGCCGCGACGGCGGCCAGCAGTACGGCAAGGCGACGCAACGGCAGGTCCACGCCGGGCCAACGTAGACGCGATCGCCCGATCGGGGAAGGAATGGCCGCTTCCTTCGTCGCAGCGCCTGCGCGACACTGCGGTGGCCGCCGGCACCCGGCCGGCCGGCACTGCCAGGCCCCTCCTGCCCTTCCCCCTTGCCCCACCGCCGCTGGTTTCCGTTCGCCCTCGCGGCGCTGCTGGTGCTGGCCACGCTGCTCGCCTGGTCGTGGCTGCGCACCCCTTCGCCCGACGTGCCGACCGAGCCGCCGCCAACCGCGAACGGCACCGCAGCATCGGTGCGCAGCGAGCCTGCGCCAGCCCCGGTCCAGGCCGAAGCGCCGCCCGAGCGCAGTCCGGACCGGATCGCCGCCGAACCCCTGCCCCTCGACGAAACGCGGGCCCGCGACCGCTACCCGCAGGGCTTGCGCGGCCTGGCCGTCGACGAAGCCGGCGCCCCGCTGGCCGACGTCGACGTGTACCTGTTGGAGAGCCCGGCCAACGACCCGCTGGCGCTGCCGGCGCTGCTGCAGCAGGGCCTGACGCTCGGCCCGACGACCTCGACCCGCACCGGCAGCGACGGCGTGTTCGCGCTCGGCGTGCAAGTGGCCACCGAACGGCTCTACGAGGTCCATCTGCTGGCGCCGCGGCGCGCCGATGCGCGCGCCAGCGGTCTGCGCATCCTCGCCAACCAGTGGCACGACCTCGGCCCGCTGGTGCTGCCGCGCGGGGCGCTGGTGCGCGGCCGCGTCACGGTCGAAGGCAGCGATCTGCCCGCCCCCCAGGCGAGCGTGACGCTGCTGGCCGGCACCGCCTTCGACGACACCCTGCTGCGGGCCCTGCCGGGCCGCGAGAACGGCCTGGTCGCGCTCTGCGATGCCGGCGGCTGGTTCGAGTTCCCGAACGCGCCGGTGCGCGGCGCGATCCAGCTGCAGGCGGTGGCCCCCGGCTTCGCCGCCGAACTGCGCACCAACGTGCAACCCGACCCGCAGCGGCCGGTCGAGGTCCAGTTCGGTCTGCGGCCCGGCCACAGCCTCGGCGGCACCGTCTGGGCAGCTGGCGGCCGACCGGTCGCCGGCGCCCGCCTGGAAGCGTGGCCGATGCAGAGTGCCGGCCAGGCCCTGATCGCCCACAGCCGCGCCGACGGCAGCTTCGTCGTGCACGGCCTCACCGCGGGCCCCCACCGGCTGCGCGTCACCGCGCGCGGTTTCCAGAACGTCGACCTGCCCGACCTGCTGCCCAGCCGCCACGACCTGCGGTTCGAACTGCGGCCGCGGGCGACCGTGCGCGCCACCGTGCGCGCGCCGGGCGGGGCGGTGCTGCGCAGCTACCAGGTGGCGGTGCGGCGCTGGTTCCCGCCCAAGGACGGCGGCAACGGTCAGGCCAGCGAGGAACTCGACCCGGCGCGCGGCGACCTCGGTCTGTGCCCCGACGTGCCCGACCAGCGGGTCCGGCTCGACGGCCTGACCGATGCCGCCGAGATCCCCGGCGTGCCGCCCGGCACCTACGTGCTGCAGGTTGCGGCGCCTGGCTTTGCGAAGTGCCTGTCGGCGCCGTTCGTCGTGCAACCGGACAGCGGGCTGCAGGACGTCGAGGTCACCGTGCACGGCGGCGTGCGGCTGCTCGGCCGCGTGTTCGGCGGCAACGGCGCACCGCTCGCCGACGCCACCCTGACCACGCAGATCGCCGGCGCCCTGCCGGACAACGCATTCTGGCGGGCGTTCGCCGGGGCCAGCCCAGACAAGGCGACCCGCAGCACGGTGACGACCCGCGCCGACGGCAGCTTCGAGTTCACCAACCTGTCGCTCGCCAGATACGATCTGGTCGTAGACCACCCCGAGCACTGCCGTACGGTCGTGCGAAATCTCGAACTGTGGCAACCTGGCGAACAGGCGGTCCCTCCCGTGCGACTGGCGGTTGGCACGCTGGTCCGCGGTACGGTCGCCGTCGACGGGAAGATCCCGGGCCAGGTCAAGGTCATACTGACCTCGGCAGCCGGGCCGGCTGTCGGGCCCGCGAGCGATCCGGTCCGCCTCGAGGCGGTCACCGACGCCCGCGGCCGGTTCGTGATGCCGCGCCGCGTGCCGGCCGGTGATTATGAAGTCCGCGGTCTCGTGCTGACCCCAGGCGAGGCCGATAGCCAGGCCATCCACCAACTCCTGCAGATGCAACGCTCCGCACAAACCCTGGTGATCGCACCCGGCCAAGGCGAAGCGATCTGCGATCTGGCCCTGCCGGGCCGCTGACCGCCCGGCGCACCCAACCCAGCCCAGCCCGTTCGTCGTAAGGAACGCCGTGTCCCAAGCCCAAAAGATCGCCGTCCCGTTGCTCCTGCTCGCCGCGGCGGGTGTCGGCACCTGGTTCTTCCTGCAGCGCACCGACCCGGTGGTGCCGCCGACCCCCGAACAGCCGCCGGTCGTGACGACGCCGAGCCAGCCCGAGCAGGCTCCCGAACAGGTCAAGAGCGAGGCGCCGGTCCAGGTCCCCACCACCCAGGATCCGGTGCGCACCGAAGCGCAGACCGGGCGCGGCAACAGCCATGCGGACGCCAAGCAGGGTGTGCGCGGCCGCGTGGTGCTGCCGGGCGGCGGGCCGGCCAAGGAGGTGCCGGTCTACCTGCTCGAGAGCACCGTCAACGACCCGATCAAGATCTTCCTGGCCACCAAGACCGGCAAGATCCCACCGCCGGCGGCCAGCACGCTGACCGACGCGGACGGCACGTTCGCGCTCGGTGTGCTGCAGCCGGGCAAGACGTTCGACGTGCGCATCGTCGACGACCGCCACCCCGAACTCGGCTACCAGGGCGTCAAGGTCCGTGAGGACGACTGGGTCGCGATCGGCGACCTGCAACTGGAGATCGGCAGTGTCGTGCAGGGCCGGGTCGTCGAGGAAGGCACCCAGGCCGGGGTGCCCGAGGCCATCGTCTTCCTGCAGAGCAGCCAGCAGTCGCACACCGTGATCGCCACCCCGGGCCGCGAACGCGGCGTGCAGGTGCAGTGCGACCAGAGCGGTTTCTTCCGGTTCGCCAACGCGCCGCGCCAGGGCCTGGTCAACCTGAGCGTCGAAGCGCCGGGCTTCGCCGGTTCGCCGCTGCTCAACCAGCAGGTCAAGCCGGACGTCGTCAACGAGATCACCATCCAGGTCGTGCGCGGCCAGCCGCTCGCCGGCGTCGTGGTCGACCAGGACGGCAAGGCGATCGCCAACGTCACCGTCACCGCCAGCGGACTGAGCATGAAGACGCCGCAGACCGCGCAGACGGTCACCGACGGCGACGGCACCTTCCAGTTCACGGCGCTGCGCGAAGGCCCCTACCAGCTGTTGACCAACAGCGTGCAACACGAAGAGGCCAAGGTGTCGCCGGTGCTGGCCGGTGACCTCGAGGTGAAGGTCGTGCTGCAGCCGAAGGCCTATGCGAAGCTGCGCGTGCTCGGCGGCCGCGGGGAAGCCGTGCGGGCCTACAAGGTCGGCCTCAAGCGCCACTTCCCGAACAACCCGCTCGGCATCGGCAACGTGCCCGAATTCGCCGAACGGCGCATCACGCCGGCCGACTACGACGGCGAGTTCGCGGTGATCCGCGGCCTGCCGCTCGGCGAGTTCGTGTTCCAGATCACCGACAAGGACCACGCCAAGACGCTGTCGCAACCGTTCACGGTCACCGCCGGCGGCCAGCCGCCCGAAGTCGAGGCCCAGCTGACGCTCGGCGCCACGATCGTCGGCCGGGTCGTCGACGACCGCGGCCAACCGGTCGCCAACGCCACCGTGTCGACCGACATGAACGGCGGCTTCCAGGCCGACGGCGGCGGCTTCTTCGACATCTTCGCGCAGTTCCTGCCGGAGAAGCACACCAAGACCCAGGTCAGCACCGACCGCCAGGGCAACTTCAAGGCCAGCAAGCTGGCGTTCGCCGACTACATGGTGCGCATCCACCACCCGGACTTCTGCGAGGGCAAGGCGATCGACATCAGCCTGGCCAACGAAGGCCAGGTGGTCGACGTCGGCACGATCTCGCTGTCCAAGGGAGCGATCGTGGAAGGCATCACGATGGTCGGCGGCCAACCCGCCGGTCAGGTCAAGGTGACGGTGACGACGCCGCCGCCGGAGATGCCGGCCAACGCCGAACGCAGCGCCACCGCGCCGGCCCAGGCGCAGCAGCTCGGCAACCTGTTCTCGTCGACCGTGGTCAGCCAGGGCGACGGCACGTTCCGCCTGCTCAAGCGGGTGCCGCCGGGCACCTACAAGGTGCACGCCAGCCGCCAGAGCGGTGACAACAACCCCTTCAACCTGCTGCTCGACATGAAGCAGACCGAACAGGTGCTGGTGGTCAGCCCCGGCCAGGACCGGGCGCAGATCACCTTCAACCTCGAGCGCCGCTGACGTAACCTGCGGGGATGGCGACCCCGCAGCCGACCTCCCCGCCGCCCGGTGCCTCTGGCCCCGGCGGCCGCCCGACCAGTTACTGGGACTACATCCGCGTCGAAGAACTGCTGGCGCTGCAGAACGGCATCGCGCGCAGCGACGCGGAGCTCTCCGACGACGAAGTGCGCTTCATCGTCATCCACCAGATCGACGAACTGTGGTTCAAGCTGGTGCTGCGCGAACTGGTCGCCGCCCGCGACCTGTTCGCGCGCGACCGCGTGCCCGAAGAAGCGCTGGCCGGTGCCGCCAAGAGCCTCGAGCGCATCACGATCTGCTTCGAACTGGCGGCGCAGCATTTCCGGCTGATGGAGACGATGCGCACCCAGGACTACCTGGTGTTCCGCGACAAGCTGAACCCGGCCAGCGGCTTCCAGTCGGCGCAGATGCGCGAGATCGAGATCCTGCTCGGCCTCGACGACCAGGACCGCATCCCGTTCGGCAACGAGAAGAGCTACACCGAGGCCTTGAAGAGCCACGACGGCAGCCCGTCGCCGGCGTTCGCGCGCGTGGCGCGGCGCCTCGCCGACGGCCCGACCTTCAAGGCGGCGGTCGACCGCTGGCTGTACCGCACGCCGATCGACGGCAGCGTGCCCGGCGATGCAGACGACGACGCGGTGGTTGCCAACTTCCTCGACGGTTACCACCGCGGCCACGAGCAGCTCTGCGCACGCGCCCTCGAACATTCGGTCGCCGTGCAGGCGCTGGCCCCCGAGGACACCGAACGGCTGCGCGCCCGCTACCGCGGTCAGCTGCAGGGGGCGCGCCGCCACTTCGACGCCGACGACGTGCCCGCCGAACGGCGCAGCTTCGTGCGCCGGCTGCGCGCCGCGATCCTGTTCATCGACAGCAACCGTTCGTTGCCGTTGCTCAGCTGGCCGGGGCAGATCATCGACGCGGTGATCGCCTGCGAGCAGGCGATGCTGGTGTTCCGGCAGCGCCACGCGCGCATGGTCGAGCGGGTGATCGGCCGCCGCGTCGGCACCGGCGGCAGCGACGGCGTCGCCTACCTCGACCAGACGGCCCTGAAGTACCGTGTGTTCACCGAGATGTGGGCGGCCCGCACGTTGCTGCTGCCGCCCGACCTGACGCCGCCACTGCGCGATCCGCGCTACTACGGGCTGGTCAAGGCCTGAACGGCTGGTCGCCGCGGTGGCGGCGACCCGTCACAGCCCGGCGTTCTCGGGCCGCGAACGGCGCCGCGTGAACGCCAGCAGGCTGCCGCGCCGCGCTTCCTTGCGGAACCCGAGCAGGTGGAACAGTTCGGTCGTCCACCACCGCGCCACGCCCGGGTTGGCGAGGATCGTGCACGGATCGGCGGGATCGCGCCGCACACCGGGCAACCAGTGCACGATCGCGTCCAGACGCAACGCGCGGAGCCAGCGGGCGACCCGCAGCCAGAACGGCCGCACCGGCCGGGCCAGGAAGTAGCCGTCGTCGCCCTGTGCCTGGTAGAGCGGCAGCAGGACCCGGCAGTCGTACGGGGCCCGCACCGCCCCGCGCGCGTCGTTGGCGAGCAGTTGGCCTTTGCCGACCGGCGCGAAGTTCGTGAAGCCAGGGGCCATCGTGAACCGGTCGGCCGGCGTGATCGCGTGGCGGTGCACGATCTCGACGATTCTCGGCACCCCCTGGCTGGCGCGCGCCAACTGCGCGTAGGCCGCGGTGGCGTCGACATCGGGGGCGCGCAACAGCCCGAGCTGCAGCAGCATCAACCAGAGCACAGCCTCGTGGTTGTCGACCGCCGCGGGGGCGCCGTGTTGGCCGCCTTCGACCGCCAGAGCACAGATGCCGCGCTGCGCGAACCACTCCAGCGACGCCCCGTCGATCGTCTCCTCGATGCCGAGGATGATCGGCACCGTGGTGGCCAGACCCAGGCGGCGGTTGTCGATCGTGTCGGCGAGGCACAGGAACGGCGAGCCAGGCGCCGAACTGGTGTGCAGGTCGACGAACACGACCGGCCCCCGCGCGCTGTCGAGGCACTCCTGGAAGCAGCGCAGCAGCTCGCGCTGTTCGTGATCCTCGTCGGCCAACAGCGCCGGTTCGCGGGCCAGCAGCGCCTGCACCTGCGCCTGCCCCCACTGCCGGTTCAAGTCGCGCTTGCGGTAGCGGCGGCCGTCGCGCAGGGCACCGAGGTTGCCGGCCAACGCGACGAGCCGCCCGGCGATCGGCAGACGCCGCTCCTGCAAGGCTGCGAACACGCGCTGCACGGCCGACACGCCGGCCGGTTCGTTGCCGTGGATCCCGGCGAGCACCAACAGGGTCGGCCCGGGCAGGCCCTGGTCCCAGGTGCCGAGCACCCGCGGCAACTCGCGCGCGGGGCTCTTCGCTTCGGCGACGGCGACGCTCATCCTTCGTGGTTCTCGCGCAGGTGCTTCTCGAACAGCATCGCCGCGACCCGGATCAGGTCGCGTTCGGTGATGATGCCGACGAGCCGCATGCCTTCTTCGACCACGGGCAGGCAGCCGACCTTGTGTTTGCGCATCAACTCGATCGCATCGAGGGTTGGGGTCGCCGGCGTGACCGTGATCGGATCGCGGCGCATGATGTCCTTGACGGCCACCGGCGCCTTCTGGACGCCGCGCACGCCCTGCCCGACCAGCCGCAGCAAGGTGCGATGCGAGACCAGACCGACCAGATGGCCTTCGTTGTCCTCGACCGGCACGTGGCGGATGTGCCGCCAGTCCATCAGGCTGGCGGCGAGATCGACGACGTCCTCGGGATGCACGGTGAACACGTCGGTGGTCATGAACTGGCCCACCTGCACGTAGTTCTCCTTCCAGCTGTCGAACTCGCCCGTGTCGGCGAGTTCCCAGGTGTGCACCGGCTGGCCGCTGGCCTGCCGCGCCACCATGCCGCGCACCAGCGCGGTCATGCGCTGGTCCTTGGTGCCCTTCTCGCCCATCGCCGCCAGCGAATCGAGCGCCCAGCGCGCGCCGGTGCGACCGCGGCGACACCGTTCCTCGATGACGCCGAGGTAGCGGTCGATGTCGCCGGTGTCGAGTTTCGCGTTGGTGAGGCCCGCCCGCGCCATCGGCAGCAATTCGTCGAGGATCAGCTGCTGCGCCGTGAACTCGCGGCCGTGGAACCACGTCAGGTTGGCCTGCAGGCCCAGCCGCGCGGCGGCGACGAAGTTGCCCTTCGCGTCGTCGAACGACATCACCTTGCTGACGTCGTCGAACTCGTGCGACACCGCCGCCATCAGCCCGAAGAAGAACGCCGCGTTGGCCATCTCGTCGAGCACGCTCGGCCCCGACGGGAACGCGCGC
>DAIMFJ010000093.1:0-7431 GCA_036724695.1 Planctomycetota bacterium | reverse complement strand
GCGCAGGTGCGGCTTGCCGTCGCTGATCCCGTAGCAGGCGCGGTTCCAGCGGTAGACGGTGCCGTTGTGCAGGCGCAACGCGGTCAGGTTCGGCACGCCGCCGCGGGTCAGCACGGTCGCCGGATCCTCGTCGATGTCGGTCGCCAACACGGCGCGGAACCGGGCGATGTCCTCGCGGAAGATCTCCAACACGGAATCGCGCACCCAGCCGTCGCCGAAGTTGACACGCGGCCGCCGACCGCGCAGCTGGTGCGCGGCCGAGCGGGCGTCGACCGACTGCTGGAACAATGCGACGCGCGTCTCGCGCCACAGACGGCGACCGAGCAGCAGCGGCGAATTCGTCGACACCGACAGCACCGGCGCGGTGATCGCCTGGGCGACGTTGTAGAGCTTCGCGAACTCCTTCGGGCCGACCTGGAAGTGCACCTGGAAGCTGGTGTTCGCCGCTTCGAGCATCACGTTGTCGAGGGTCATCTCGAACTCGTCGACGCCCTTGATGCGGAACTGGAACTCGCCACCGCGCAGGTGCGCGATCGCCTTGTTCAGCGCCAGGTAGCGCGGATTCTGCACCATCGACTGCAGCGTCAGGTCCGAACGCCGCAGCGTCGGCAGGATGCCGCACAGCACGATCTGGTTGCCGAACTCCCGGGCGGTCTCGCGAGCCTTGGCGAGCAGTTCGTGCAGCTCGCGCTCCATCGCCGACAGGCAATCGCCGCCGAACACCTGGGGTTTGAGGTTGCACTCCAGGTTGAACTGCGCCAGTTCATAGGTGAACTGCGGATGCGCGAGTCGCTGCATCATCGCGTCGGCGCCACACCAGGTGCGAGCCGAACGATCGAGCAGGAACATCTCCTGCTCGGCGCCGATCCGGCGCACCCCGGTCTCGAACCGGTCCTCGTCGAGCATGCGCTCGAGCGCGTGCACGTCGGCCAATATGGCCTTCATGAACGCGCGCAGTTGTTCGTCAGAGAAGCCGCTGGGGAGATCGTGTCGACCCATACGAGTACCGAGGCTGCGGCGGAACCATACCAGGAGCGGCAGGGTTCCGGGCAAGCTTCTCGGGGCATCCCGCGGCGGTCACCGCGTCGCCCGGCGCGCGGCCGCGAAGGCGGCCGCCAATCGGCCATCCGATCTGCTACTTCCGCGTTTCTTCGCGTCGCGAGACGATTCGCCGGCTGCGAAGCGGAAGCAGGAGATCAGCGCACCCAGCCGTTGAACAGGATGCGCTTCTCCTTGACGACCGGGTGGTTCAGCTCGACGACCAGCTCGCCGCGCAGCATGCCCACCGGCGTGCTGTCCTTGATCTCGAGGTGCACGACCAGGTTGTCGCCGTCCTTGGTCTGGGTCGCGGCGACGAACCCCTCGTCGACCGACAGCTTCTCGAAGCGGAACTTGACCACCTCGAGCTTGGTGCCGTCGTTGGGCTGGAACACGACGTCCCGGATCGCCTTGGTGCCCTTGGCGACCCGGCCCAGCGGCAGGAAACCACCTGGCTTGACCTCCAGCGGCCCCTGCACGAACGCCACCACCCGGACCAGGAACGACGACTCGCCGCGCAGGTCGGTGTAGAACTTCAGCGAGCCGCCGGTGCCGGCTTCCTCGCCGAGCGGGCCGTACTTGCCCTTGATCGTCCAGACCGCCTGGTCGCCGTTCATCGACTTCTCCCACTTGACGTCGAAGCCCTTGGCTTCGTCCATGCGCAGCAGGTTGAAGTCCTTGTAGATCGGCGACGTGACGGTGACCTCGAACTCGCGCTGGTCGTTCCAGGTCATCTGGTTCAGATTGACCTCGGCGGGCGAGACGACCAGCAGCTTGGCGCCGGTCGCCACCCACTTCAGCAGGGTCTCCGGCGTCTCCATGTCGGTGCCGTGGATCTTCAGCGTCGCCTCGCGCGGCCCGGTGACGCCCTGCATCTCCATGTGCACCTCGACCTCACCGGCTTCGCCGGGCCCGACCGGGATGTACTGGACCTCTTCCTTGAACTCCTTGCCTTCGCTGTTCTGCTGGACGCGGACGATCATCGGCCGCGGCTTGGTGGTGTGCTCGTAGACCCGGTCGCCGACGCGGATCACCGCCTTGCTGCACTGGCAGCTGCCCTGCAGGTTGCGCCACTCGATCTCCTGCTGGCCAGGGTTCTTGAACGGGAACTTGGTCGACACGTGGTCCTCGCCGACGACCGTGCCGAGGTCGGCGTCGACGACCGGGAACCAGGCGTTGCCCGGGCGGGTCGGCTTGCCGACTCCTTGCCGCAGGCCCTGGGTGCCGGGCATCGGCGTGCCGGGCACGAACTTGACCGGCGCCTCGGGCTGCGGCGGCTTCTGGCCGGCATCCTTCTGGGCGGCGATCGGCAGGGCGGCCACCAGCGCGGCGGCGGTCAGCAGGACGGAACGGAGCGGATGGATCATGGCAACTGGTGGCGGGCGGGGGGCAAAACGGCGTGCCGGGAAGACCAGCCGGTGCACCGGCGAAACGGCGCAGCAGTATAGCTTCTGGCCGATCGGAAAACTCCCGACTCGGGGACGCGGCCGCTGCGGATCGTCCAGGATCGGGAGGACTCCGGGCTTGCGTTCGCCCGCTGGCAGCGGTCGCATCGCCGCATGAGGCGTGCACTTCCGATGCTGCTGGTGGCGGGCCTGCTGCCGCTGGGTGGCTGTTGTTCGCTGGCCCGGCTGTTCTGTGGCCCGGATCGCTCGCAGTGGATCTCGGTGCGCTTCGACAGCCCCGAACACACCGTCGCGACCCTGCTCGAGGCCCTGCGTCGGGACGACCCCGAGGTCGTCTACCTGTGCCTGGCGGACCGCTACCGCCGGGATCTGGGCCTCGACGGCCAGACCGTCAAGCTGGCCTGGCAGAAGGTCCGCGAAGCCGCCCCGGGCCTGTTCCTGGTCGGCTACGCCGAACTGCCAGCACCTGCCTTGCGCACCCCTCTGCTGGCCCGTTTCGAGCTGCTGGTCGAGGGCCACCGGCTCGACGTCGAGCTGGCCTGCGAGGCCTACTGGGAGGTCCGCTACCGGCGCAGCGACGGTTCCACCGGCGAGTTCGGGCGCCCGGCCGCCGACTGGGGCAGCTACGCGACGGTCGCCAACCTGTCCGACGACGAACACGACCGCTCGGAACTGCGGCTCGGGCCGCTGCGCTTCGACCACGAAGGTGTCGACGCGGTGCCCGTCGAGGCGATCGAGCAGGCCCTGCTGGCGCGCCGCTGGAAGGTCGTCGCCATCCAGCAGCGCGAGCCGCAATGAGCCGGGGCCGGGGTCGAGCCCGCGCCGCCTAGCGCAGCGCGACCCGGTAGCGCATGCCTTGCGAAGCCGCGGCGGTACCGTTCGCCGCGCCCGCGTCGAGCACGAACAGCTGGCTGTAGAAGTAGAAGTCGTCGAAGGCCGGGTTGTTCGGCACGGTGAACGGCCAATTGGCCTGGCCGGCCCCGCTGCTCAGCGAGAACAGCACCGCCGCACCGACCGGCTGGACCAGCACTTCGATGCCGCCCAGCACCTGCAGGGTGTCGGCGAAGTTGATCGCCAGGATCGCCGGCGCGTTCGGCAGCAGGTTGCCGCCGAGGATCTGCGTGGTCGTGCCGATGCGGGCCGGCGCGCTCATCGCGATGCCGGGCGCGCCGGGCGTGCCGGGCGTCGCGTTGCCGTACAGCCGCGGCGGTGCGGCGTCGACGTACTGGATCAGCTCGACGTCGTCGAGGGCCCAGCCGCCGGCGACGTTGCTGCCGTTGGTGCTGAGTTCGAAGCGGATCGTCGCGGTCGTCGCGGCGTCGAGCAGGGCCGCGACGTCGATCTCGACCAGCTGCCAGGCGGAATCCTGGGTCGCCGTCGAGGTCGTGAAGACGGTCGTGCCGTTGACCAGGATCCGGGCGGTGTCCAGGTTGGCGAGGCTCAACCAACGCCGGAAGCGCAGCGTCAAACCGGTGGCGCCACCGGTCGGGATCGCCGGCGACTGCAGCCAGTTGCCGACGTTGTTGGCATACGAACCGTTGAAGCCGGTGCCGCCGAGGTCGTTGGCCCAGATGTTGGTGCCCGAGTAGGCACCGCTGGGGTCCGACCAGGCGAAGCCGCCCGACGTACCCGAACGGCCCGCTGGCGCGCCGCGCTGCCAGTCGTCCTGGCTGGCGGTGAAGCCGTGCGTCCAGCCGAGGTCCTGTTCGAAGTCGTCGCTCCAGACGCTGACGATCGAACCGACCAGGAACTCGTGTTCGCCGCTGCTCGGGCTGCGCCGCGCCGCCTGGCTGTCGACGACGTCGACGTGGTACTGCACGCGCGCGACGGCATCCTGGCCCGGGATCACCGCGCTGTACGACGTGCCGACACCGGTCGGCAGCATCGGGACCGCGGTGAAGGGCCCGCTGTCGCCAACGCGGTACTCCAGAGTCGCCGACACGATCGGGTTGCTACCCGAGAGGTCGACGACCACCTGGTACGGCCCGTCTTCGTCCTGGGTGTCGGCCAGCGGGGAGTGCTGGATCACCAGATCGGTGATCTGCGGGCGCACGACGTAGAGGCCGGTGCTGATGTCCGACACGTAGATGTTGCCCGACGGCTGGAACGGATAGACGCCCCAGGCACCGTTGAAGCCACCCGACGCGCCGGGCCAGGTGTCGTAGGCTGCGACCTGCACCGGATTGTTCGGGTCGCTGACGTCGATGCACTGGTAACCCTCGGTGTACCAGCTGACGTGGCACAGGTTGCCGACCAGGAAGGCATTGTGCGGGATCGACGCCGGGTTCGGGGTGAACTGGCCGCGCGGGATCGGCGCGCTCTTGTTGGTGATGTCGAAGAACTTGACGACGCCACCGGCGCGTTCGTCGGTGGTCACGCACAGCGTCTGGGCCGCGTTCGGCCACGCGTTGTGCGTGAACGTGGACGGCGTCGTCGTGTTGCTGAGCGTGCCGAGGTTGAAGTTCAACCCCTGCGTGACGTCGACGATGCGCAGATGACCGTTGTAGATCATCGAGCCGTAGGCGAAGCCGTTCTCGATGCAGAGGTCGTGGAAGTAGTTGCTGTTGCCCGACCCGAGCGCGAAGCCGAGGAACGGCGGATTCGCCGGATTGGCGGCCAGGTCGTAGACCGGCGTGCCGGTGTTGCAACCGGCCAGGTAGAGCTTGCCGGTGCCGGTGTCGACGCAGACGTTGTGGGCGTTGTTCGAGTTCGCGGTGCCGAAGATGCCGAGGCTGACCGGCGCGTTCGGGTTCGACAGGTCGATGATCTGGAAGCCGGCCCCACCTTCGCTGCTGACGTAGGCGTAGTGGCCGTAGGTGCGGCAATCGCGCCAGGTCGACGTCGCCCATGGGAAGTAGCCGCGCTGCACCGGCGTACTGGGGTTGGTGCAGTCGACGACCACCAACCCGGTGGTCGCGCAGAGCAAGGCGTACTCGTCGCCGTTGGGGGCCACATAGCCCCAGACGTCGTTGTAGGCGCTGTACTGGTGGAAACGGCCGACGAGCTGGCAGTTGAGGCCTTGGGCAGCCGCGGTGGCGAGCGGCAGCGAGGCCGCGAGCAGGGCCGCGGCCGACGAGAGGGTGGTCGTTCGCATGGGTCTGGGAGAGCCGGCGTCAGGGCACACGCCGCGGCGTCAGTCTACCAGCGCGCCCCCCGAGCAGCACCCCCCTCCTGATGCGGCCCGCCGCAACCATCGAGCGTGTGGGCCGCGGAGCATGCGGCCCGCGAAGCCACCCGTCTCACCGCGGCGCGGCCGCGGCCTGCCAGTCGTTCGCACGCACGACGACCTTGGCGCCGCTCGGCAGGATCTTGAACAGTTCGTCGATGTCGGCATCCAGCATGCGGATGCAGCCCGCCGACGACATCGTGCCGATCGTCCCCGGCTGCGGCGTGCCGTGGGCCCCGAAGCCGGTGTAGCTGGCGTGCTGGAACTTGATGAAGTACTCGCCCAGGATGTTCTCCGGGTGACCGTACGGGTAGACCCGCCCGTTCGGTGCGGTCCAGTGCGGCTTGGGCTGCTTGGTGGTCACCGTGAACTCGGTGACCGGCGTCTTGTCCCCCGCGCCGTGGCCGACGCGGTACAGCCGCAGCAGGTGTTCGCCGACGTACACGGCGAGCATGTAGCTGCGCTTCTCGAGCACGGCGACGATCGGGTCGACCGGCACCTTGATCTGCTGGCCGGCGCGCACGAGGTTCTGGTTGTGGATGCGGGTGAGCACCGCGAGCGGCCCGGCTTCGACCAGCAGGCCCTCGCGGCGGAACTTCGTCGCGACCGCGCCGAGTCCCTTGCCGGCTTCGATCGTGTGGCTACGCGCGCGGGTCAGGTTCGCCGGGTCGCAGAGCCAGCGTTCGACGACGTTGCGATGTTCGCGGTACAGCGCCACCAGGCATTCCATCGCCGCGGTGTCGCCGTTCTCGAGCCGTCCGCGCGTCGCCAGCGAGACCAGCTGCGAACCACCCTGGCAACGCACCTCGTCGGGTTGCCCCTCCAGCGCCGCCAACGTCGCCTGCGCCGCCGCCCGGCCCTCGGCCGAGTGCAGGAACGCGTTGGTGCTGCCCAGGGCGGCCAACCGGCTGGCGAACTGCGCATCGCGCGGGGTCAGCACCTTGAGCAGCCGCTGCCGGTCGCCGGCCACCAGCGAACCGGCCAACGCCGCCCAGGCCGCATCGACGTGCGCCGGCTCGGCGGCCGTCACGAGGGCGCCGCCCAGGGCGTCGACACTGGCCGCCGGCGCCGCCGCTGGCACCGGGGCCGCAGCCGGGTTCCCACCACCGGGCTGGTCCGCATCGAGCAGATCGCCGACGTTCGCGGCCCCACTGCCCGGCGGGTTGCCCGAGGTCAGCAACAAGCCGTTGCCGCCGCCGGCCGCACCGACCTCGTCGGCGTCACCTTGCCACTGCTGATAACCCCACCACAGCCCCGCGGCTGCGAGGATGCCGAACACGAATTGACGCATGACCACCTCCTGGGCGCCCGTCGGGCACCGGACCGCAACGGGAACGCCGCCGGCGCGACCTGATGCCGCGCCGCTGACCGGGCGTTCCTCGCCAGCTGCAAAGTAGCACGGCAGCGGAGGAAATCGAGGGGCTCCACACCGCAGAGACCGCCGACGGAGGCCGGTTGAACCCTTGGGTTCAGGTGGGCTCCCCCCAGAGGATTTGGGTGCGGGCCGGCGCAGCGGACTGCGCCTCCCGCTCCCGCCTGTCTCACAGGGTCGGAACCCGAGGAATGGTCATCGGTTCAACTTTGTGGCCCGCGTGCAGAGCGCGAACCGCAGAGTGGAGCCCCTCGAGGGCGAACAGAGTAGCCCGCGGCGGCGCCGAAACCAGGGGTGAAGCGGGCCGCCAGGCAGCCTGTCGAAGCTGAGAGCCTGAGAGAGAAACCTCTCGAAGGCTCTGTGCGGCCGCGAAAGCAGCCGCCAATCGGCAATCTGAGAGGCCGTATGATGATTTCTTCTCGGCCTCTCAGCCGAGCAGCCGTTCGCCG
>DAIMFJ010000092.1:3412-15756 GCA_036724695.1 Planctomycetota bacterium | reverse complement strand
CGGCGCTTCGGGAAGTCGTGTGGGTAACTTTGCAACGCCAAGTGGCGTCTCCTGGGTCGCATGTTGCGGTTGACCGCGTCGATGACGCACTCTCGAGGGGTAGACGCCGCGTTGCCGGAGGCGCCGCAGAAGCTCCTGGCGGCCTCGATTCGCCGATCTGGAGGGTCTTGGGAAAAGGGAAGAGGAGGGGGGTGCCCCGCGGCAGGGGGAACCCGAAGGTGGGGTTCCCCCGAGAGCGGCTTGTCGAGGGCGCCCGGATGACCGTTGAGGCCGCCCAGGGGAACCCACACGATTTCCCGAAGACCCGTCCTGCCGAACGCTTGCGGCTCCTGTCCTTCGGACTGCTTATGGTCGCCTCGGCATTGTGGGGCGGCATCGCCGTGGCGTTCGGCGAGACCGGGCAAGACGTGCCCTGGCTCCTCTGGTTGCTTGCATACATCGGTTGGATCGTCTGCGACATCGGGGCGCGTGGTGTGTCTCGCAACAAGGCGATCCTGCAGGTTCTCCTGTCGCTGGCACCCATTGTGGGACTACTTCTCTACATGGTGGTCACGCGGGGTTGGGGCGGCATCCTGCAGTGGTTCGCGTTCGTGCTGGCGAACCTGATCCCCGCGGGCATGGCTGCCTTGCTCGCGTTGGGCATCGTGGGGTTTGCACAGCATCTGTGAATGCGCCAAGCCGCCGCAAGAATGCACCCGGGTAGGATCCACTTCGTCCTCCATACCCAGATGCGCCGACTCCGAGCGACCTTCCTGCTGCGGTGCGTGATCCTGGCGTGGTGCGTCCTGCTCGTCGCCGCCGTGCTCGCCCTCGGCATGGGTACCCAGTGGACACTCGGCGCGCTGGTGTTCGGCGTACTGCTCTGGTTGGTCGGGATCGAATGCGGTCTGCTGCCCCTGGTCATCGAGCGTGCCATGGTTCGGCACGCTGCTCGGGGTGGGACGCGCGGGTCTTCCATCTGGTTCGTGGACCTCGACCAGGAAAAGGCACGACAACTGCAGGACTTCCACGACGAGTCGCGCGACAACCCGACCATCCGGTAGTCCGCGGACCGACTCACCGATGCAATCGATGGCCGCGTCAGGGTGGGCGATCGCTGCTGTTCGCCAACGGAGCTGCACGGGTCGTGGCTCAACTCTCGAGCCAGCGCACCGCGACCGCACGAGCAAGCGGATCGCCGTGCTCCTCGAAGCGCCGCAGGGCCTCGAGGAGTTTGATCGAATGCACCGACTCGAGCGCCACCGCACGATCGAACAGCTCTTGCCACGTGGCAGTGACATCGCGTAGCGACGCCCGCGGTTCGAACGGGGCGCCGTAGGCTCGGAATACGGCCACGCAGGCCTGCTCCGCATACGCGACCAGAATCTGCGAGCTGGCTGCATCCAGCTCGGGCAACAAGAGCTCCACCGCAGCGGGACCGGTGACCGCGTGGAGCAGCCAGATCGTGTTGCGCCGCTGCACGATCATCTCGAGGAACGCCTCCGTCGCACCTCGAACGATCGCGGCCAAACGCTCCGCTGGCCGAATGCCCGGCGGGTCGAGCACCGGCTCGGGCGCCAACGGTTCGGCATGGACGCGCTGCATCACGTCGTCGAACGGAACCTCGCTCGCATCGTGAGACCACGGGGTGTCGATCCCCGCCAGGTCGAAGCGAGAACGACGTTCTCCCAGTCGCTGTCGCAGTGGCTGCGCGCGCGCAGCCCAATACGCGAGCCCGCAAGCGAGCTCGCCGCGTCGCGCTGGATGGTCTGCTCTCCGCAAGGCGCGCACGGCATGCGCCGTGCGCAACAGGCCGTGGAACAGCGCTCCCGAAAGGCCCGGCGCCAGACGTGGCACCCAACGGGCTACGACGCCTTGCCAGGACCCCGTCGCGAGTTCGTGGACAAAGCAGGCACGCCAATCCTGATAGCGCTCGCAATGCCCGAGTGCCTGCGACCAATTCGTGATCGGTACGACGAGGCGCTCGCCACCCGAGAAACTCCTCGCGCGTTGGATCCAACGCGCTGGGATGTCGCCAGCGCGACCAACCGCCTCGAGCACTTCGGCGGCCATTGGATCGTGGTTGGCACCAGCCCCCCGCTTCTCGGGCAACACCTTGGCATGCGCGAGGAAGATCGCATCGAGGGAAGTGCTCGCCGGGTGCGTTGCGTGCGTCGCGGCCTGTGGTTGCTCGGTGCTCCGGCAGCCGACGAGCAAGGCGCCGCTGCCGAGGAGGAAGTCGCGACGGGTGGTAGGCATGTTGGAGATGCGCTGATACGACAGCAACGTGCTTTCGTTGCGCAGGTCTCGTGCCGGGCAGGCGCTCTCCTCGAGCCCCAATGCCAGGTCCGACGCCGAGACGTGGCGGGAATCGACCACTCGGGGACAGGTTCCGGACCGGCAAGAGCGCACCGCCAGCGCCTTCGCCACGTTCGCCCCCAGTCCAACGAGCGCACTCCCAGCCTGGAGCACGCATACCCGCACCGTAGGATGCCCAGGTCCCCCGCAGACGGACCAACCCGATGTTCACCAGACGCGACTTCCTGATCGCCCCCGCGGCAATGGGGGCCTTGCTGACCACGCCTACCACCCCCGCACCTGCCACGCGGCGCCCTGACGTCGCCGATCGCCTCCGGGCCTTGGAGAATGGCGCCGCCCGGCTGGGCGCCTGCTTCCTGGACACCGCCACCGGCGAAGTCGGCGGCAACCGCCTCGAGGAGCACTTCGCGATGTGCTCGACGTTCAAGCTGGCCATGGTCGCCGCCTGCCTGCGCGAAGCGGATCGGGGCCACATGGACCTCGACGAGATCCTGACCTACGCGGAAGCCGACCTGCTGCCATGGGCGCCGGTGACCCGCCAGAACCTCGCCAAGGGCGGTCTGCGCATCGCCGAGCTGGCCCAGGCGGCCCAGCAGTTCAGCGATGGCACGGCGGCCAATCTGCTGGTCCGACGCCTCGGCGGCCCGGCTGCCGTCACGGCCAGACTGCGCGAGATGGGCGACGCGGTGACGCGCCTCGACCGCTACGAACCGGACCTGGGCATGGTGCTCTCCGCCGACCTCCGCGACACGACTTCACCGCTGGCGATGGCACAGCTCGTCCGGCGGATCACCACCGGCGACCTCCTGTCGGACGACTCGCGCGCGCGCCTGCTGCGCTGGATGCAGGACACCCACACCGGCCCCGCCCGCCTGCGCGCCGGTCTGCCCGCCGATTGGCGAACCGGCAACAAGACCGGCACCGGACGCACCGAAGGCACGACCAACAAGTGCAACGACCTCGCGGTCACGTTCCCGCCGGATCACCCACCGGTCGTCGTCGCGGCGTACTTCGACAGCGGCGAGTTCACCGCCCAGACGGAGCCCCGGCACGAAGCCGTGCTGGCGGAAGTGGGGCGAATCGCGGCCGAGTGGGCGCTCGGGTAGCCGGGCAATCGCCCGACCGCGGTCCGTCCGCCCCTCCGACCACCCCCGATTCCCCGGATCCCCCGGAACCCGACCCACCCGACCGGCACCTACCCGGCGATGCCCTCCCCCCTGGCCCCCACCAGCTGCCCGCCCGCCGACTCCGCCTGGGCCCACACGCTCGACCGCACCGGCGTGGTCGCGTCGGTCGGCTGCGCCGTGCACTGCATGGTCGCACCACTCCTGCTGATCGTGACCCCGACCCTCGGCGGCATCTGGGTGCACCCGGCCGTGCACCTCGCGATCGCCGCCCTCGTCTTGCCAGTCGCCGCCCTGGCGCTGCTGCGGGGCAGCCGCCGGCACGGCCGGGAGTGGATCCTGTGGTCCGGCGGGTCGGGGATGGCGTTGGTGCTGCTGGGTGCCTTGTGGCCGATGTGGTTCGCCGGGGCAGCGCACGCCAGCCACACCCACGGTGACGCCTCGACCAGCGCCACGAGCTGCAACGGCTGCTGCCCATCGGTGTCGATCGACGCCGTCACCGGCGCCTGGTCGTGGAACGTGCCCGCCGCGAGCGTGATCACGCTGCTCGGCGGCATCGCGCTGGTCGCCGCCCACGTTGGCAACCTGCGTTGCAGCGCCCGGTGTGCCCACTGAGGCGTGCCTACTGAGCCCTCGCACCGCAGAGCCACCGCACCGCCGCCCAACTCACTTGTAGTTCTTCTGCACCCAGGCTCGCCACTGCTGGTCGAACTGCTCCGGCGAGAGCCCGTAGACCGCCTCCACCTGCCGGATCTGGTTGGCCGAGCCCGTGCCGTTCTGCAGACCGCGCAGGAACTCGCCCAGCTTCCGGCGATCCTGCTGCATCAGCCAGTCGACGCGCGACCACGCCTGGATCGTGCCCTGGTAGCCGAAATCGGTCATCGTCGCCAAGTGCGTGAACGGCACCACCAGCTCCTCGTGCTGGATGCGCTTGCGCACCTTCATGTGCCACTTGTTCTGCGTCGCCTCGTCGACGTGCTCGTCGTCCTTGGGGGCGGTCATCATCAGGTTGCACGGCACCATGCGTTCGTAATGGTGCGCCAGGCCGTTCGCGAGCCAGTACGGCGCTCGCACCCCCGACTCGAGCAGCATCTGCACGACCAGGTAACGGAACTGGGCGTGCAGCGACGCCTCGTCGCGCGGCCCCTCGTCGCCTTCGGCGGTCATCACGACCACGCGCTGCCCGCTCTTGCCGTGCATCTGCCGCTGCGACGCGGTGCTCTGCTGCCCGAGGAACTGGTCGAGGTAGCGCGCCAGGTCGGACTTCTTCTGGAACAGCACCACCAGGAACTTGTCCTTCTGGCCGAGGTGCGTGCCGGTGCTCGCGTCGAACCCGACCAGGTCGGCGATCTCCGCGTAGAGTTCCTCGGCACGATGCGCGGCGAGGTGCGCCCGCAGCCACGCGGTCAGCTTGCTGGCCCGCGCCGGCACCTTGCTGCAGCGTTTGTTCAGTTTGGCGAGTTCGGCGTTCAGCAGCTTGCGCGCGCCGGGTTCTTCCGGAGCGCCGATCGCGCCCAGGCTGCAGCAGATGCGGAAGTGCGCGGTCTCGAGCCAGACGAATCGGCCAGCGCCGAGCGCCTTCTCGACGTCCTCGCTGCGCAGGCCGTCGCCCCACGGCAACGGCGCATAGGCCTCGATGCCGAGCGCCTTCATCCACTTCGGGTCGCCGCCGGTGAACGGGTCCTTGGGCCCCTCGCGCAGCACCGCGTCGTCGTCCTTGGTCGTGCCGGGCATCGGCGCCTGGGCGAACAGCGCAGCACCGCAGGCGAGGATGGCCGACAGCAGGTGGAATCGGTGCATGGCAGCGAAGAGGGGCCACGACAGCATAGTCGCTGGGGCCAGCACGGGAAGGCGCCCACCCCGCGAGCCCCCCAGGGATGGCCGGCCGATCGGAGCAAGCCGACCGTCGGCCGTCGGCGTTCCTGGGTAGGGCAGCCCCCAAACCGAACCTCCCAATACCCCCGACAGCCCGCATCCGCAGCCAGCACTGCCTCGGACAACCGCCTCCGCAGGCCCACCGAGACGGAGCTTTGGCCGACCTTCAACCCCTGTCCCGAGCTACCTGATGATCTCCAGACTGCTCTCCGTCTCGCTCCTGGCTTTGTGCACCGTGGCCGCCCCCGCACAGCAGGAAATCGACCCGACCCCGCGCGACCTCGCCGGCACCTACACCCTCAAGCAATCGGACGGCACGCCGCCCGACCCTACCGGCACCTACCGCGTGCACATCGTGCGCCTGCCGTACACGCCGGTGCCGACGTACGTCGGCGTGTTCTCCTTCGACAACGGGAGTGGCCCAGAGATGATCGACGACCCGGGGCTGACCTTCACCGCGGTACAAGCTGGTACCTCCTACGCCTGGGAGTCGAACGGCAGCGGTGGGTTCCTCCGCCCGAAGCGCTACGGCTTCCTGCAGGAGTTCACGCACCCGCCGGCGGACTCGAACCGTTTCGAGCAGTAGTCCGTCGCGGTCTCGGCGAACCGCGGACCGCGAGCTGGCCTCGCGGTCCGACCTGGGCGCCCCGACGCAGCGCCTGGCGCGGTGCGGATCGACGCGCTGCAGTCCCGCCTGCGGCACCAGCCACAGCGCCAGATCCGGCGCATCCAGCGATCCTGGCGATCATCCTTAGTTGTTTTAGTGCAACACTTTGCGTCATCCATGAAGATCGCAATATGGACTGCGTAACTTTACGCAACACACGTTGCTCAAATTTGCGTAACGACCGATACTGAAGTTCCATGCTGCGTGCCGACCCTCGCCTGCTGCCCCACAACCTGCACTGGCAAGGCGCCGCCGCCTTCCTGGCGCAGGATCCGGCCCTGGTGCGCATGCGAGACCAACCGTTCGCCTACCGGTCGCCGCTGCTCGACGCGCTCCCGCACGACACCCCCGGCATCTACACGCTCGTCGGGGGTCGCCAGGTCGGCAAGAGCACGTTGTGCAAGCAGCTGCTGGCCGAACGGCTTGCCGAAGGGGTGGATCCGAAGCGACTCGCCTACGTCACCTGCGAACCGTTCGTCGATGCCGAGGAGCTGCGTCGCGTCCTGACCGATCTGCTCGCCGAGCTGGCCCCGGCGCGCGAACCGTGCTGGCTGCTGCTCGACGAGGTCACCAATGTCGACGGCTGGGACCGGGCGGTGAAGTTCCTGGCCGACTCCGGCCAGCTCGACAGCTGTTTCCTGCTGGCCACCGGCTCGGATCGTTTGCTGATCGAAGACAGCCTGAAGCGCCTGCCGGGGCGCCGCGGCCCGGCCGACGTCGTCGACTTCCACCTACGGCCACTCTCGTTCTTCGACTTCTGTCGCCTGAGGAGCCGCGTCGATGCGGCCCAGCTGCAGCACTGCGCCAACGAGCCGCTCGCCGCGCCTGTCGCAGCAGCCAAGTTCGTCGACGCCCTGGAGGTCGAGCTCCGCGACTACCACCTCACCGGTGGGTTCTTGCCCGCGATCAACGAGTTCGCCCGCAAGGACACGATCACCGCGGCGACCTTCCGGACCTACTCCGACTGGATCCGCGGCGACCTGCTGCGACTCGACCGCAACGAACACTACCTGCGGGAAGTGCTGATCGGCGTCCACCGGCGGCAAGGTTCGCAGGTGACGTGGAATTCGATCGCCAAGGAGCTCTCGATCGACAGCCCACGCACGGTCGCCAGCTACCTCGCGATCCTCGAACGCATGGACGTGCTGCAGATCGTGCCGGCCCTGGTCGAGCACACCCGTGGACCTGCACCGAAGAAGGCGCGCAAGGTGTTCTTCTCGGACCCGTTCATCCACCGGGCCGTGCTGACCTGGCTCGGCGAGGACGATGCGCAAGACAGCGACGCGCGGCTGCAGCGCGATCTCGAGGGGGTGTTCGCCGCGCACGTCGGGCGCCTCGGCGACGTCTTCTACGTCAAGGGCAACGGCGAGATCGACGTCGCCTGGTACGAGCAGCGCCAACTCCAACTCCTCGAGGTGAAGTGGGCCTCACAGCTCCGCCCGGAGGAGCTCAAGGAGATCCGGCGGCGCGGTCATGGCCTGATCGCCGGCCGGGTCGGCCGCTCGGTGAGCTACGAAGGCTTGCCGGTGCTCCCGGCAGCCGTCGTGCTGCTGCGGCTCGCGGCGCGCGCGGCGCTGCGCTGACAGACGCTCAGCGCTGCCTGCGGCCGCAACCAAAGGGCGTGGCGTCGCTGCCGCGACGACCAGAAGAGGCCGCAGGCGCTGACTTGCTTCTGATCTCCTACTTCCGCTTCGCAGCCAGCGAATCGCCGCGCGACGCGAAGAAACGCGGAAGTAGTAGCTCAGCGCCCGTCGCGGAACGGATCGACGCGCTTGAGCTCTTCCCACTGCACCTGCCGCAGCGCCGGATCCGCTTCCGGCCGGAAGTTCACGTCGTTGGTGATGATCATGCCGCCGTTGCTGGTGCGGAACGCACGGTCGTAGTGGTTCGTCAGCGTGTACGTCTTGCCCTCCGCGCTGCGGAAGTCCTGCCGTTCGGCCAGCGTGTCGACGGTCGCCTTGTGCATGCGATCCAGCGAGTCCTGCCGATCGCGCCAGCTCGCCATCTGCTGGTCCGACAGCGCCGCCCGATCGCGCGCCGCTTGCTCGCCACGTTGGATCGCGGCTTGGAGGTTGGCACGGGCCCCTTCGGCCTTCGCGCGCGCGATCGCCAGCCGGATCTCGC
The DNA here is from genome assembly GCA_036724695.1 of Planctomycetota bacterium. GTDB lineage: Bacteria > Planctomycetota > UBA1135 > UBA1135 > UBA2386 > JACKIC01. The sequence goes on along the minus strand of DAIMFJ010000092.1, from coordinate 7,668 downwards.
CGACCGCGTAGGCCCAGCGCGGCGTCTCGCGCACGCTGTCGGCACAGACCATCAGGGTCGCGATCCGGCCGTCGAGTTCGCCCGCCTTGGCCCGCGCCGACCGCGTCATGCTGGTCAGCCAGAAGCCGTTGTCGGTGCGCATCATCTCGTTCTGCGAATACGAGTGCATGCCCCAGATCGCGTACTGGAACTCCTCCTCGAAGGCGACGCCGCTCTCGCGGTAACGCACGCGCGCCCGCTCGACGACCAGCCAGGTCTGCGAATCGCTCTGCATGCCGGGCAGCTGCTGGCTGCGCATCTGCGCCAGCGACGCCTCGATCATGTCGAGCCAGGACTTGTTGGCGGCGCGGTACGACTCCTCGAGGTTCGGCATGCGCTCGGCGACGAGCAGTTCCACGTCGCTGGCGGCCGGGCGCAGTTCGCGCAGGAACACCTCGGTCGCCACTTCGCCCGGCTTCTGCGGCGCGTGGCGCGCGGTAGAGCCGTCGGGGTTGCGCTGCCCGCGCGTCTCGTCCTGCACGCCGAGTTGCGACTGCACCCGCGCGTAGTTGAACAACCGATTGGGCAGGAACCGCAGCGACTCCTGCGCAGGCCCGGCGAGTTCGCCGACGAAGTCGACGATGTGGTCGGGGTTGGCGTTCCAACGCGCGCCGCCCTGGAACTGCCAACCCTTGGGCACCAACACCGTGTGCGAGGCGATCCCGCCCATGGACGGATCGGGCAGTTCCCGCGGCTCGAGCACCAGCGTGTCGTAGGCGGACTTGCCGCGGCTGCCGCCATTGCGCACCGGCGGCGCCGGCTGGTCGTCGACGCGGTCGTGCACCGGCGCCGGCACCGGCGCACCACCCTCGCGCTGCAGCTCGACGTGCGCCGGCGCATTGCCGTCGCTGTCGACCGTGCCGACGAAGCGCCCGTTCTCGAAGCGCCCGCGCAACTGCTGCGTCGGCAACGTCTCGGTGCGATTCTGTGCGACGATGCGCGCGGTGACCTGCGTCGATTCGAGCTCGGCACGACCGTCGACGACGCGACCCTGGTAGCTGCCGGCGAACTCGACCGGCGTGGGGCCGTTCGGGGTCGGGTACTGCACCGTCGCCTTGGCGGTGGCCCGCAGGCTGCCGGCGTCGCCGGTGAACTCGAAGACGATCGGGTAGTTCAGCTCGCGGCCGTCGGGTCCCGGTTCGCGCACTGTGCCGCGGTACGTGCCGGCCAGCGGCACCGCCGCCGGCGCCGGCGCGTTCGTGGTCGTGTTGGCCCCTGCGGGCGTCGCCTCGAACTTCGTCCAGCCGTCCTGCTGGCTGCCGACCTGGCCGGTCAGCTTGCCGTCGGCGAACGTGCCTTCGAGCTGCTGCGGCGCCGACGGGATCGTCTCGCCGGACTCGACGATCTTGACCTCGATCTGCGTGCTGCGCAGCGCCAGCTTGCCGGCGGCGAACCTGCCCTCGTAGCGCGCCGAGATCGACACCGTCAGCGTCTGCCCTTCGGCCGGCACCTTGGCGGTGCCGCGCACGTGCAGGCGCAGCGCGTCGTCCGGGCCGGTGAACTCCAGTTCGATCGGGTAGCTCAGCGGCGTGCCGTCGCCGAGCGCTTCGGTAGCGGTGCCGCGCCAGGTGCCGGCCGGACGATCGGCGGCGGCGCGCTCGGCCTTGCCGATGCTCTTCGAGACGATCTGCGCCGAGGCAGCCGCGGTGAAAGGCCCGACGACGGCTGCCAACAGGCAGCAGGCGGGCCACAGCGAACGCACGGAGGGGAGGGTGGTCATGTCCCCCCATCATGCGTCGGATCCGCTCGCCAGGGGCCAGACTCTCTCGGTCCCCGCCCGCCCCGCCGTCTCGGCATTTTGCGAATCCGTGGGTTTCCTCGCCAAAAAGACGAAAAATCCTACCAACCCACCTGCTTCTGGCCGCCGACACACGGCGGCCCCGGCGGCGCGCCGGAACGTCGGACCTGCCGAAGCTGGGGCGGCTAGAATCCAGCGACCGCAGCCCCGCTTCTTCGTCCCGGCACTGGAGTTGCCCATGCACCCCCGCCTGCTCGTCGCGACCACGCTCGCCGTCCTGCACCTGCCACTGCGCGGCCAGCAGCTCACCGACATCCCGTTGCCGTCCGGCACACCCCAGTTCCAGCCGTTGGTGTTCACCACCGACGACGCGCTGGCGACGATGACGGCGAGCACTGTCCCGGCGACGGCCGCGATCTACCGCTGGACCGGCTTGCCCCACACGCCGTCGCTGTCGATCACCCCGCTCGGCGGGCTGCAGCCAACCAGCCTCTGGTATCGCCTCGACGAGCACACCGCCGCGTACGACGCCGCCAACGGCCAGGTGATCCTGGTCCGTGGATTGCCCAACGCCAGCGTGCTGGTGCCAACCGGCTTGCCGGCCGGAGCCAGACTGCAGGCCGTCAACGCGCACACCGCAGTCCACGTGCGGCAGCAGGGCTTCGACATCGTGCGCCACGACGATCAGGGCGCGACACTCGCCTTCGTCGCCACCGTCGAGACGCCGATCGTCGGCACCCGGCACGCGTTAGGGCCCGTGAACGGCAACGCGCTGGTCGGCATGGCGGTCGGTCCCGATGGTCTGCCGGGCACGACCGACGACCGGCTGCTGCGACTCGAAGGCCTCGAAGGCCAGCCCGCCGCGGCGACCCTGCGCAGCCAGGCGCGCACCGCCACCTGGTCCCCGGATGGCTTCGTCGTCACCCCGACTGGCGTCGGCGTGGCCTGGCGCAGCCCAGCACTGCTGCAGTTCGACCTGGAGATCACCCCACTGTTCGGCCAACGGCCAGCGGTCCTGACGAGCAAGACCGTGGGCTCGTACTTCGGTCACCAGTTCGGCCCCTGGAACCACAGCGTCGAAGTCGTGCCGCCCAACAGTGTGCTGCTGAACTACGACGACGACCTCGGCACCGGCCGGATCCTGCTGCGGCAGCTGGACGGCACGCCGACCGAAGGGCTCAGCTGGTACCACAGCAGCCAGTTCTACGTCGGCGAGCAACTGCTCGACGATCGTACGCTGGTCGGCTTCGACTTCATCACCTACTACGGCTTCCAGACCACCCGCTGGTCGACCGCCGGGGCGCGAACGACCAGCTTCGTGGCCGAGCCGTGTTGGAACAGCCTCGCCTTCGTCGCCCCCAACAGCGTGGTCGTAGCTGCCTTCGGGAATGGCTCGGCGTGCGCCGGCCCTGGCAACGGGCAGGCGGTGCTGGTGCTCGATCGCAAGACCGCCAACGGCAACACCACGCAGGCGTTCGAGATCCCTGGCGCCTGGGCCAGCCACGCGGGCACGCCGTTCGGCGGTGGCATCCAGGCATTCGCGCTCGGTTCGAGCCGGGTCGCCGGGTTCGTCGACAACCAACCCCCGCTGGCGACACCGGACGTGCTGCGGATCTGCACGTTCGCGCTGGCCGCACCCAGCGAGGCACCCGGCCGGCGCGGCGGACCGGCAGTGGTCGCCTTGGACGTCACGCCGGCCGAGCCTTCCGTGGCGGCCCCGCTGACCATCCGCGGCACCGCGGCCACGAACCTCGACCCTCTGGGGTTCCTGGCCCTCGGCCTGGGCCGCACGCCAGCGATCGACCTGGCGCCGATCGATGCGCTGCTGCACGTCGATCCGAACCTGCTGCTGCAGCTGGTGCCGATGGCGATCACCGCCGCACCGGCCGGCGGCAGCCAGACCAGCCTGGCGCTGCCGGCCGGCATGCCCGCCGCGTTCGTGGGACTGGCGTTCCACTGCCAGTTGGTCGTCGCCGCCGGCGGCACCGTGGCACTGAGCGATCTGGCGACGATCACCTACGGATTCTGAGCGCTGGCGGCTGCGAACCTCAGTCGCCGAGCAGCACGGACAGCCCCGCCAGGATCAGCAAGACGATCGCAAACCGCTGTGGCCAGGTACTGCCGGAAGCTCGATCGGCGAAGCCGAGACGGTGGATGCGAAGGTGGTTCATGTGGTGGAGCCCAGGTGTTGGCGGCGCGCCGCCAAGGTTGGTGTCCGGACCAGCCGAGGAAGTTCCGATCGCCGTTCCCAGCGTCAGAACGCCCCGAGCACCAACCGCAGCCCGTTGCTGGCCAGCAACTGCGCGCCGAATCCGGCCGGATTGCGCAGTTCGAGGTACTGCTCGTGCAGCATCACGCCGACCAGCGCCGGGCTGTCCGGGATCGCCAGCACGCGGCTGGCGCGCCCAGCGTTCGGCAGCAGCAGCAGTGCGGCCTCGGTCGAGGCCAGCAGGCGGCAGCCCGGTTGGCCGAGCGGGGT
>DAIMFJ010000092.1:0-3402 GCA_036724695.1 Planctomycetota bacterium | reverse complement strand
GGCCAGCGAACCCGGCAGGTAGCCGTCGGCGGCGCTGCGGTAGGTGCTGCCGAGCCACGGCAACTGCTCGGCCGCGGCCTGCAGGCTCGGGGCCGCGCAACCACTCGGCACGCTGCTCCGCGCCGGCGGACAGGTCGAGTCGAGCACCGCGAAGGCGTCGACCTGCACACCCGACGCCGAGGTCATGCGGCCGACGATGGCCAGGCTACCGGACGGCATCCTCGCGAAGTCGAGCACCGGACCTTGGACGTCGGCGAACGGTTGCCAGCTGGTGCCGTCGTAGCGGACCAGGAACTGCCCCTGCGGCGAGGTGTTGGTGGTCAGCAGATCGCCGTCGGGCAACACCGTCAGCGAGGTCACCGAGCCGAGGATCGTGCCGACTGGCACCCAGCTGCTGCCCGTCCAGCGCGCGACGTTGCTCGGGAAGCCACTGTTGCCGGCGTTCAGGATGCCGCCGACGACCAGGCTGCCGTCGGGCAACTCGGCAGCACAGTAGACGGTCGAGGTCAAGCCAGGCAGCGCCGACCAGGACGAGCCGTCCCAACGGATCACACGCGACGCCGGGTTGGTGAACGAACCGACCGCGATCAGGTCGCCGTTGCGCAGGGTGGCCAGGCCGAAGCAGGCGCCTTCGACCGTGCCCAGCGCCGACCAGGCACTGCCGTTCCACGCGGCGATCGCGCGCGCCGGCACGCCGCCGGCCATCGTGAACGCGCCACCGACGTAGACGCCGCCACCGGGACGCGCGACCAGGGCATCGATGCGCTCGTTGGTGCCACCGAGGACGTCGTCCCACGCCGTGCCGTTCCAACGCAGCAGGTAGCCGCTCGCATTGCCGGCGGCCATCAGCACCGTGCCGCCGCAGTACAGGTCGTCGTGTGCATCGACGCTCATCGCGCGCACGGCGCCAGCCGGCGCGGTGATGCCAGTGCCCAACGCCGACCACGCCGCGCCGTCGAACTTCGCGACGCTCGCCGCAGGCACCCCTTCGACCGCGGTGAAACGACCCGCCACGTACAGGGAGCCGGCCGAGTCGACTTCGACCAGCGACGGGGTGTCGTTGAAGCCCACCGTGGTCGGCACCAGGGCGGAACCGACCTGGCGGTACGGCCACGCGATCTGGGTGCCCGCCAGCACCGTGGTGGTGCGCACGTCCATCGGCGATGCCGACCAGGTCGCGCCATTCCACACGGCGCGCGGGCCGACGCCTTGCCCAGCGAGGTTGTAGAACTGGCCGCGGATCAGCAGGTCGCCGTTCGGCAACAGCGCCGAATCGAACACGAAGTGGTCGGCGTTGCCGCCGAGCAGCGACCAATTGGCGCCGTTCCACTGCGCGATGTAGCGCGCAACCGCACCACCGGCCTGCGAGAAGTAGCCGCCGACGGCGAGGTTGCCGGTCGGCAGTCGCGTGATCGTCGCCACCGGCGAATCGGTGCCCAGCCCGAGCGGCGACCAGCCGCTGCCAAAGAAGCGCGCGATGTGGTTGGCGACGACACCGCCGATCGAAGTGAAGTCGCCGCCGACGACCAGATGCCCGGCGCTGTCGACCTCGAGGGCGCGCACACGCGCGTTCGGGGCCGAACCGAACCCCGACCACTGCACGCCGTCCCAGCGCGCCAGGTACGCGATCGGCAAGCCGCCGATCGACGTGAACCGCCCACCGACCACGAGGTCGCCATTGGCGAGCCCCAGCACGCGGTCGACGGGCCCGTTCGGCGCGATGCCGAGCGATGCCCACTGCAGGCCGTCGTACCGGGCGAGGTAGGCAACGCCCCCACCGACCGATGAGAACTCCCCGGCGGCCAGCAGTTCGCCGGACGGCAACACCGTCAACGCGCGCACCAACCCGAGGGCTTGCCCGAGCGCCACCGCCACACCGGTGTCGAAGTCGTACGTGAAGATCCGGCCTTGCAGCGGCGTCACGGCGAAGCCCGGGATCTGCTCGGGATTGGCCGCCACCACCGCCGTCGGCGCCAGCGGCCCCGCACCATCGGGATCCCAGGTCGTGATCGCTACGGCACCAACGCGGCTGCTGGCGATGCCGAGGCCAGTGGCGACGATCTGGCACTGCGCGGCGAGGCCACCGGCCAAAGACAGGCCGGCGAAGGTGGCGAGAACGTGGGAAGCTCGTGGGCAATCTGCCATCGGACGACTCCTGGGGTGGGAGTTGCAACGGGGTATGGCCACCGGGCGGCGGCCGCGCCGCTGCTCAGCAATTACCACGCCACGCCTCCCACGACGTGGCGGACCGGTCGACCGCGGCGCAACCGTTACGCCATCGTTACACGACCGGACCGCGAAACCGCGCCACGCCCCGGTGCGCCGGCCGCTGTTGCCGGTTTGCGGCGACCAGGACACCGGCCGCGACGCCGTGGATTTCGGGGCCGGCTGTGACGCCGAGAGCCCCACGCGCGAATCATCGGGCGCCGTGAGCGATCCCCTTGCCGACGCCTTCCTGCGCCACTGCGACGAGCACCGTGGCATCCCGGCCAAGGTGGCATTCGCGTGGTGTCGGACGGCGAGCGATCGGCAAGACCTCGAACAGGAGATCCTGCTGCAGGCCTGGCGCGCCTTCCCGCGCTTCGACGGCCGCGCCAGGTACTCGACCTGGCTGTACCGGATCGCGCTCAACGTGGCGATCACGTGGCGGCGCCGCGAACAGGTTCGCCGCCGCCTCGTCGTCGCCGAGCTGGCCTCGGAGCCGGTGGATCGGCGCGCCGAGGACGCCGCCGCGCAACACGAACTCGCCGCGCCGCTGCTGGCTGCGATCGACGCCCTCGACGATGCCAGCCGCGCCTTGCTCGTGCTGCACCTCGACGGCCACGACCACGGCGAGATCGCGGCGATCCTCGGCATCTCGACCAGCAACGTCGGCACCCGCCTGCACCGCTTGAAGGAACTCCTGAAGCACCAACTGCGATGAACCTCGACGACCTGCAACAGCAGTGGCGCGCCAGCACCAGCTCCCTGGCCGCCTTCCCGACTCCCGAACGCCTCGGCACCGGCCAGCGGTTGTTCTGGCGCCGCTTCGGCCTTGGCTACGAACTGCTCACCGACCTGCTGCTGGCCCTGGCCTTCGCGGTCTACGTCGCCCACAGCGGCACGGCGTGGCAGTTCACGCTGCCCGGCACGTTCCTGCTCGCCGGCGCGCTGGGGCTCGGCGTGGCGCACCTGCGCCAGCTCGTCGCGACCCGCGGCATCGACCCGAGCCGGTCGCTGGCCGAGGTGCAGCAGCATTGCCTGCGCGTGCACGTGCTCGAGCTGCGGACCGTCTGGGCGGTCGCGCTGCTGGCGCCACTGGCCTGGCCGGCCCTGCTGGTCGTCGGCCTCGACCTGCTGGGGGTCGATGCCTACGCAGCCCTACCAGGACCGTGGTTGTGGGCCAACGTGCTGTTCGGCGTG
>DAIMFJ010000091.1:0-16041 GCA_036724695.1 Planctomycetota bacterium | reverse complement strand
CCCGGCAGAATGTCGAGCTGCTCACGCAGCCGCGCGTAGGCCAGCAGGCGCTCGGGATCGGCGGCGAGCCACGTGCGGCATTCCGGATCGTCGAGCGGATCGCGCCGCTCGTCGAAGCAGCGCTGCAGCGCGGCATGGTTGCGAAACTGGTCTTCCATGGCGTGCATCGGTCAGTCCTCATGCACTGCGAGCCGCGCGCGGGCGCGGTGCAGGTGCGATTTGACGGTGTTGAGCGGCAGCCGGTGCAGCTCGGCGAGCTCCTGCAGGGTGCGGCCCTCGGCATGGAAGCCGAGCAGCAGCGTGCGTTCGAGCGGTGCCAGGTTGGCGAGGCTGCGCTCGATCTGCTCACGCAGTTCGAGGCGGCACGGCTGGCGAGGTGCTGGCACCTCGCCAGCGTCGCCAGCGCCGGCCGGCTGCCGCCGTTGGCGATTGCGGTGGTCGAACGCGGTCTGCAGCAGCCAGCCGCTTGGATTACGCCCCAGATCGCACGACGCGCGACTCCGCCACGCTCGCGCCAACGCCTCCTGGGCGAGATCCTCGGCATCGGCCCCACAGAGCCGCCTCAGGAACGCCACCACCGCCGGCCGCTGGCCGGCGAGGAAGCCGGCGAACGCGTCGGTCTCGGGCGGCGGCAGTTCGGCGGACGGGGGCATCTTGCAGGGGTGTACCGCGGGCGGGGTGCGGAAGTTGCAGAGCGGAGCGATTCCCGCCCCAGTGCCTGGCCAGGGGTGGCGCCTTCCCTCCGGTCAGGAGCTCAGCCTGGCAGGCGGAACGCGACAACCGCACCGGTGATGCTCAAATCGTCGGGCGAGAGCGAAGCGAACCTCGGCAAGAGGGCCGCCAACGTCGCCGCGTCGGGCTCCTTGCGCCCGTAGATGTTCTCCTCGACGAGCACGAACCCCGCCTGCCGGAACGCCGCCAGCACCGCCGAGTGCCGCACGCGATTGCAGGTCCGGACGTGCGAGGCATCCGGTTGTTCGGTCAAGAACGCGATCGGCGACGCCGCTTTGCCGTCGTAGATGCCATGGTCCTTGTAGTCGACGTTGTGGATGCTCCACTAGCCGGGACGACCGAGTCGCGCGAGCTCTCGGGCCGTCGCCGCGACATCGCCGACGTGCTCGAGCACCGCATTGGAACAGACGATGTCACAACTGGCATCGGGAAGGCCGATGGCCTGCCCCGATTCGCGGCGGTACGCCAATCGCGAAACGTCGATGCCCGTCGCGTCGCCACGCGCCATACGCCCCAGATCGAAGCCTTGCAGCCGCGCCAGGACGACTTCGGGAGGAACTGCACCATCGGGCACCAGCGCCGCAGGGTCGCTCAACATCGTCTGCACGACCTTGGCACACCCGCGCACCGCCCGCCCGACGTCCAGGATCGGACAGTCGTCGACCCCGAACGCCCGTTCCGCGCCTAGCAGCAGCATCGCCGTCGCCACCGCCAACGGGTTCTCGGCCCCGCAACCGACTTCGAGGAAGGTCGCGCCGGCCACCTGCGGCCGCTCCTTGCGATAGTACAGGTAGGTGTTCAGGAGCTGCCGGAGGTAGATCGACGAGAAACGGTTCTCGGGTCGTTCCAACCAAGCCGTGCTCGTCTCGACGAATTCGGCCAGCCGCCGCACGTCGAGCCGTCCGGGTGACGCCGCCAGGTCGGCAAGCCGGGCGGTGGCCGCTACCAGCAACGACTGCAACGGCACGTGGGCGAGTTCGTGCGCTTCGGTCCACTGCAGTGGACGGACTGCGCCGGTGGCGATGTGGCCGTCGGTCGAAGGATCGGACATGGAGGAGGGTCTGGAGTTCGGTCGACTGCGGTCGCGGGCGGCCAGTCACTGGAGCCTTCCCAACGGTCGCGGTGCGAGCCAGCGCCCCCGACCAGGGTCGGCACCATCCTACCAGAACCGATGCACTGGTGACGCAACCCGGCTGGCCCCGAGCCAGGTCGTCTCGACGTCCCCACCGGCCGCCGCGTCCGCGATGCCCCGAGCGCCGCGGAGTATTGGCAAGGCCGACGGCGCCACGGCTACACTCCACGGCCCGTAGTCGACCGACGGAGGATGCCCACCATGCGAGCCAGCGGCCAACGACTCGTCCTGCTCTGCCTCGCAACCTTCGCGCTCGGCGGCTGGCTGGCGACCTGCAGCGAGCTGGGCGCGGCCATATCGCATTTTGCCGCCGCTGCGCCATCGTGAACCTCTACCGACGCCACATCCTGCCGTTCCTGGTCGACACCTGCTGCGGTGCCGCCCAGATCCAGGAGCTGCGCAGAGCCCTGCTGCCGCAGGCCCGCGGGCGCGTGCTCGAACTCGGAATCGGCTCCGGCCGCAACCTGCCGTTCTACGACCCCGACCAGGTCCACGAACTGGTCGGCGTCGACCCCTCGCGGGAACTGTGGGCGCGGGCGCGGACACGCCACGCGGCGGTCGGGTTCCTGGTCGTGCACCATGCCACCACCCTCGACGCCGCGCCGATCGCCACGCGTTCGATCGACACCGTCGTGCTCACCTACACGTTGTGCACGCTCCCCGACCCGGTCGCGACCCTGCAAGCCTTGCGGCCTCTCTTGGCGCCCGACGCCCGCCTGCTGTTCTGCGAGCACGGCCTCGCCCCCGATCCGTCCGTGCAGCGCTGGCAACGACGACTGAACGGCATGTGGAGTCGTCTCGCCGGCGGCTGCAATATCGATCGGAACATCCCAGGCCTCCTGCGATCCTCCGGGTTCATTGCATTGGACCTCACCAACTCATATCTGCGACGCGTTCCGAGGATCGCCGGATTTCATTGCTGGGGCGCTGCCGTGCCCCTGCCTCGCTGAGAGGCCGAACAGAAATCATCATACGGCCTCTCGGATTGCCCGTTGGCGGCCGCCTTCGCGGCCGCGCAGAGCCTTCGAGGGGTTTCCCACTCAGGCTCTGAGCTGTTGCAGCCGGCCGCGCACTCCAGGAAGACCTGGGGACTGGACCGACCACGATTGCGGGTTGTCACCTAGGGGCGAAGACGCTTCGCGCGCGTAGCCCGCGACACGACCACCGTCTGCTACGCTACGCAGCTCACCCAGGAGGCCCCTTGCGCTGGCTACCCCCACTGGTCGGAATCGAAACCGCGGTTCTCTGTGTGCTGCTCGCCGTCTGGTGGCTGCGCGATCCGGGCATCGCCCCACCGATTCCGGGGTCGAACGCCGCCGCAAGCGACGGCGCCGCCGCAGCCGCCGGGGGAACCGTCGTGGCGCCAGTCGACCAGGGCCCTGCCGCCAGCCCCGCAGCGCCGCAACGCACCGCCGCACCGACTCCCGGCGACACCGCCGGACTCGGCATCATCCTGCACGGTCGCCTGGTCGCGCCGACGCCGTTCGCCGACGTCGAGCAAGTCCGACTGAACTGCCACCAGAACGCCACCTGGCGCCCCGCCGAACTGCACGCCGATGGCTCGTACGCGGTCGCCGACCTCACGCCGGGCCTCTGGCGGATCCGCTGCGAGGCGCCAGGTTTCCGCCGCATCGACCTCGAGCACACCGTCACCACGGCCCCGATCCAACGGCTCGACATCCCGCTGCAGGCCGCCACCGTGCTGCCGGTGTTCGTGCGCACCACCGACGACCGCAGGCTGCAGCCCGAACTCGCCAAACTCGGCATCTGGCAAGGCCTCACCGTGGTCGCCACCCGCGAACCGCTGGTCGGCGACCTCGAACCGACCGAGAACTCGTCGGTGTTCTCGATCGGCATCGGCAACCATCGCCAGGACTCCGACCTGAACCGCCGACAGGATCCAGAGGCTGGCGACGGCGTACTCGAACTCGACGAACCACCCCCGGTGCATGCGGCGTTGCTGCTGCGACACCTGGTGCTGGCGCGCCAACGCATCGAACCGGGGCAGACCGAACTGCGTTTCCAGGTCGATCCGACCGCCGTCGTCGGCCGCCTGGCGAAGGTCCGGGTCCGTCTGCTCGGCCCGAATGGGCCGCTCGAGAAGGCGACCGTGCGCCTGTCGACGGCGCAGGGCGGCGGCCGGGCAGGCACCACCGATGCCCAGGGCTTCGCCGTCGTCACCAACGTGCTGCCGGGCCTCACTGCGGTCGACATCCACGCCAAGGACTGCGAACAGCTGACGACCCACTGGACGATCCCGCCGGACGGCGAACTCGACCGCGGCGAGATCGTCCTGACCGGCGCCGTGCAGGTCGCCGGCAAGGTCGTCGACCAAGCCGGCAAGCCGGTTCGGGCGTCCGTGCAATGGACGGCGCTCGACCTCTGGCAAGCGCCGCATCCGCGCATCGACCGCCGCAGCACGACGGCCGACGGCGACGGGCACTTCACGCTGCCGACCGGCCAGCGCCGCTACACGGTGCGCGCCCAGACCGACGACCAGCGCGTCGGCTTCGCGATCGTCGACGCCGCCAGTGCCGGCCCCGAGCGCTTCGTGGTCACCGTGCAACCGACGCAGGCCCTGCACCTGCGCACGGCGTCGCAGCAGGTGCGCGTCGGGGTCGTCGCCGACCGCGACGGCAACCTGCTCGACGTGCGGCGTCTGGAGCTGCGCTGGCCGGCGGCGTCGATGAGCTTGCCGGACGGCGAGTATCGACTGACCGTCTACGACGGCCACGGCCGCCAGTTGCAACAGGAGGCCCTGCGGATCGCCGGCAGCGAAGTGACCAAGGAGCTGCGATGAACCGTCCCGTGCTCGTGACGATCGCGATCCTCGAAGCGGTCGCGATCCTGCTGTTGGCGCTCGAACTGGCCGCTGGACCAAGCACGCCCGCGAACGCCGCGCCGGCGCCGGCCAAGACCACGCCGACGACTGTCCCGGACGAGGCCCCGACCGCTCCGCCCGCCGCCGACGAACCACGCACGGCACCGGCAACGGAGCTCCCAGGCGGGACCACCGAGCCGCTCCGCGGCGCCATGGTCTTCGGCAGGATCCGCATGGCCGAAGGCGGCGCACTGCCGCCCTCGGTGTTCGTATCGCTGCTGCCGAGCGGCGGCGGCAACGCGCTCTACGACTCGACACTGCAGCGCCCGCGCAGTTCGTTCGCCTGGCCGCTGGTGCCCCCCGGGGACTACGAACTCCGCACGCGCGCCGAAGGTGCGCAGCCGAAGACCGTGCCCGTGCTGGTCCCCGCCGGAACCCCCGAACTGCGCATCGACGTCGAACTCGAATCGAGCTGGCTGGTGCGCGTCCTGCTGCTCGCGCCGGATGGTCGGCCCTACCACGAAGTCCGTAAGGAACTGATCGAGCAGCGGCCGGAGCTGCGCCCGCAGGCGTCCGGCGACGGGCCACAGGTGATCGCGCTGTGGCACGAAATCCCCGCCAACCTGCCGGCGTCGGAACTGCGCAGCACGCCATTGACGATCGCCACGTGGCGCAGCAGCCAAGGCTTCGAGTCGCCGCGCGGGCGCGTCGGCAACGACCTGCCGGCGCGCTATGCGGGCGTCCTCGAGATGCCCGAACGTCGTCCGGCCCATGTCGCGGTCGTGCAGAAGGACTTCGTGTTGGCGCGCGGCACCTTGACGGCTGGGCAGGAGGAGCTGCAGCTGACGGTCGATCCCAAGGTCTGGATCGACAGCCTCGCGACCTTGCGCCTGCAGGTCGTCGACGAAGCCGGCCAACCGCTGGCAGGAGCCAAGGTCGGCCTCAACGACGCGCAGAGCTGGCGACAACCTAGTGCGGCCGGCGACGACGGCCGGTTCGAACAGGCGAGCCTGGCGCCCGGTCGATTCCAGTTGTCGGTGAGCGCAGGCGACCGGGCCCTGCCGCCGTTCATGGTGCTCCTGCAACCCGGGACGGTCACCGACCTCGGCCAGTTGGTCCTACGCGCCCAGCGCACCGTGACGATCGTCGTTCGCGACCCACCGGACGGCGACGGCCTGTCGATTTCGTTCGTGCCGCTGGATCCATCACCCCACGCGCGGCTCGAGGCGCGCACCGAGCGTTTGCACGTGCACAAGGGCAAGGCCACCGCAAATCTCGTCGAAGGCCGCTACCGGTTGTTGGTCGCCGGCCGCGGCGGGGCGCGCGTGGAGTTCGACACCCGTGCGCTGGGTGACGCGCCTCTGGAGGTGTCCCTCGAGCCCGAAGCGACCCTGGAGATCGACCCGACCGGGACCGACGGGCCGCGGCGGCTGGTCGTGCGCACCCAGAACGGCATCGTCGTGCTCGATCGTTGGATCACGTGGCGCACCCGTTGGCGCCAGCAGATCCTGCCCGGCACCTACCAGGTCACCGTACAAGCGCTGCAGGGTGAAGCGAAGGAGCAGACGTTGGTGGTCGGCGCCGATGGTGCCACGCTGGCGCTGTGATGCCGCTGGAGCAGACCGACGGCGCGGGCCGGCTCAGCGTTCCTGCAGCTCGACCAGCTCCGGCAACTCCGTCGCCTTCTCGATCGCCGCGATCGTGGCGCGGACCGCGGCCGCCTTCTGCTGCATCAGGTGCTTCGGGAAGTCCGGCTCGTCGTTCGCGAAGTAGTCGGCGAGTCTGGTCAGCTCGGGCACGACCGCCTTGGCGTGGGCACCGTACAAGAGCACGATCGCCATCAGTTCGGGCGTGCGCTTCTCGCTGGCCCACGGATTCTGCTCCCGCGCGTACTGCACGCAGGCGTGCAGCCCTTGCTTGATGCGGTGCTTGGCGAGCACCTGCAGGCCTTCGACGCGGATGCCGTCGGCGAACATCTCGCCGCTGGGTGCCGGTTCCTGCACGGCCTGGAGGATCGCCGGCAGCAACGGAGCGATCGCGTCACCGGACAGGTTGCGATACACCGAGCCGAGGCTGCTGCGCGCGCGACCGTCCTGGTTGCGCAGACCGGCGCGCACGGCGCGCTGCAGCGCCTCCGGCGGAACTCCTTCGAGCGAACGGCTGAGCAAGCCACCGAACCCGCGATCGAACAACGCGAAGGTCAGGTAGCGCTGCTGCATGCCGCGCGGATCGCGTTCGGGGTCGACCTCGGCCAGCAGTTCGAGCAGGCGCGGCGCACTGGCTCGCGCCGCCTTGCCGATGTGGGCCAAGGCCTCGGCGGCCTTGATGCGCAGCCAGAGATCGTCGCTGGCCAGGGTGCGGTGCAAGGCGTCGACAGCTGGCGCCGCACGACCGCGCAGTTCGATCAGGGCCTGGCAGGCGCCGTAGCGGGCGGCCGAGGCAGTCGCGTCGAGCATCGCGCCCAGCGGCGCCACCGCCACCTCCTTGCGGCGCGCCAACGCCATCGCCGCGCGTTCGCGGACCACCGGCGACCAACTGCCGAGACGCAGACGCAATTCGGCCTCGTCGAGGCGGTCGTAGGCACCGTGGCGATCCTTGTTGTCCCAGCCACGACCATCGGCGATCAAGTCGGCCGCAGCCTGCGCGTCGAGCGGCGGCACCACCGACGCCTGCTTGCCCGTCAGGTACAGGTTCGCCTTCGGCATCGCGAGCGCCAGCAGGTAGGCCCCGGTCGCATCCCAACCGGCGTAGCTGTCGCGGTCGGGTTCGGGAGGCCCCTGGTGCACGAACGTGCCGTCCCAGCTCCGCGCCAGGTCGAAGTACCAGCCGCCGAACTCCTGCATCCACGCACCGGTGGCCAGGGGACCTGAACGCGCGACCCCGGGTATCGCCCACAGCATGTTGAAGAAATTGCCGGTATGGCCGGTGTCGCGTTCGGCGCCGTGCGACGCGACGCTCATCCGAGAGAAGAACGTGGCCGCCTCGGCGTCGCCGAGCAGATCGAACAACACCGCCGCCATGCCACACTTGCCATTGTCGTCGTGCGTCTCGGTCCACGGATGGTGGTCGCCGTACGGCACCGCGCCTTTGCCGACGTAGAAGCGCACCAACGTGGCACTGCGCTCGATCGCGAGCGCGACGGCCGGATCGCCCACCCCCGCTCGCCGTGCCAACTCCAGCGCGATGGTCAACGGGATGCCCGGCGAGTTCATCATGCCGTAGCCGCGCAATCGGCCGTCGGCGCGCGCGAAACCATGGCCCCACGAGCCGACCGCACTCTGCCCTTTGGCCGCAGCGATCGCCAGCCGCGCCAGCCCCGGCTGCACCGCCGGGTCGCCGGTCGCCAACGCGTACTCGGCCAGGAACAGCATCACGTAGCCGTAGTACCAGGTCTGCATCGAATCGGCGTCGAACGCAGCGGCCCAGCGGGCTTCGCGCGCCAACAGAGCACGATGCTCGGCGACTCCACCCGCCAACAGCGCGAGCGCGTTCAACGATCTCGGGATGGCGTCGAGCCGGCGACCGTAGTTCGGAGCAGCCATGCGCGCCGCCAGGGCCGCGACGCCACGCTCGAGGACCTTCGCCGACTTGCCACATCCGTACGGCGCGGTCGGCCCATGGCTGCCGAGCACCGGCAACTCGAGCACGACCTCTTGCTCGGCCCCAGCCCGCCAGCGCAGCAGACGCAGTTTGCCACCGCCTGCCTCGGACTCGGCGGCGGAGATCGCGCGGCCGAGTTCGGTGCGGGGGTCGAACGCAAACGCCTTGCCGGCCACGCCGAGCAACACATCGCCCACCGCAAGTTTGCCGTCGGCGGGCGAACCTTCGGCGCCTGCGGTGATCCGCACCTGCCGGGCGTCGGTCGTCACCATGCGATCGCAGTACATCCAGCCGCGCGCCCCGGTCGGGCCGAGTTGCCAGTCGTGTTCGGCGCGTTCGGGGATCGCGTCGCCCTTGGTGAAATCGGGGATCGGAGGAGCCTGCCGACCTTGGGCCAGCAAGACCGACCCAATGGCCAACACCGTCAAACACGGCGCGATCAGGCGGGAGGAACTCGGCGGCGTCATGGATGTGCTCACAAAGCAAAGGAACAAGCGAGGTTCGAAGGACGCGGATCGCGACATCACCGATCGGGCGACGTCGTCCGTGGCTGTACCCAGTGCGGTGGATCCACGGGTTCGTCGCCGAACAGGTAGTGCAGAGAGCCGAACGGGATCAGCAAGACCAGCGAGACCGCCGTGACCGGCACCATCGCGGCGTTGAGCACCGCCAACGGCGGCACCAGCAGGACTTGCTCGAACCCCGACAGCTCCCGCGGGGTCCAGTCGGCCGGCAGCGCCACTTCGCCAAGCACCCGCACCCCACCCGTGGCATCGACACCATGCAACTCGAGGTCGACACGGCCATCGGCTCGGCGCAGGTTGACGATCCGGTAGCTGCGTCGATCCGCCGTCGGCAGGTCCGCAGCGAGCAGCAGGCATTGCTCGACCCGGTCCTCCTGCGACCAGCGTGTGGTGTCGCGCCACGCGAACCGCAGCAGGCGCAGATCCGTCGATTCCTCGTCTCTCGACACCAACCGCAACGAGCGCGGTGCGTCGAGCGCCAGCAGGCCGTCGGCGCGAGGGCTCGCCGGCGCGGTCTGCCAACCCTGCGAAACACCGACCACCGCATGGGCGACGTACCTTGGATAGATGCCGTGCACGATCTCGACCAGCACCAGATCGTCCTGCTGCGCGTCGAGCCCCGTGCGCAACACGCAGGCTGGCTCGGCCGCTCGGAACACGTGGCTCACGCAGCCACCACCCGACCACGAAAGCACGAGAGCGATCGCCAACCGCCAGGGTCGACCCGGTCGCTGGCGAAGTGAGGCTGCCGCCCGGGATGCGGTGGTCATGGCAGCGAGGACTGTACGCCTCCTGGCGCCTGTTGTCGCCCTGCTCAACGCGCCGGCTGGACCGCCACGCGGATCGGCGTGCGCGAGGGCGCCATCGACTCGACCACGAAGTCGCCGGCAAACCGCAGTCCAGAATCGGTGACCAGCTCCAGCCGCCAATCACCCTGTGCCAATGCCGGCATGTACCGGTACGGAAACTCGTCGCGCGGCGCGAAGGAACCCTGGTCGTAGATCGCTCCGTCCGGGCCGCGCAGCACGAATTCGACGGTCGCCGGATCGCCCCAGTCGGGAAGCGGCAGCGGAAACTCGAGGTACCGTCGCACGCCTGGCTGCAACACGATCGACAGCGCCGTCGGTCGGCCCGCGACGACCTCGAACTCCCCGGATTGCCACAGCGATGCATCGTGCATCACCCGCCAGCGGTATCTGCCGACCGGCCAGACTTGCGAACGCCCGTCGGTGTGCCGCAGACGATGCTCGCCCTCGGCGTCGTCGAACACGAACACGTCGGCGCCGCTCGCCAACGAACCATCGGCCAGCACGACACGGCAGAGCACTTCGCCGTCGCTCGGCAGCACCAGGTCGCCGAGTTCGCGCCGTTCGCCGGCTGCCAATCCTGCGACCGCGAAGCCGCCCCCGAACTCGCCGCCCCCCGGGCGATGCACGAGCACACGCCAATCGCCCGCTGGCACCGCCGAGAACTCGAAGCACCCTGCGACGAGCTGCCGCCGGTACAGATAGGCCCCACCAGCGGAGCGCAGTTCGACCTGTCCGGTCGCCAACCGGCCGTCGCGATCGCGTACGCAACCGACGAGCGACCCCGTCGGCATCTGTGCTGTCGTGACCACGACGGTCGCCAACAGGCCGGGAACGGCCTCGGCAGGCCAGGGCAGCGCCTGTAGCGCATCGATCGCCTCAGGTGCCCCCAGGAACAGCTGCGGCAAGGCGCCCTCCGCAACCACGAGTTCGACGCAACCGTCAGCGTCCGCAGTGTGACGCCGATCGTGGGCCGCAACGCCAACCCTCCAGTGGGCCAGCGGCGTGCCTTCCGTATCGACGAGGCGTAGCCGGTACTTCGGCAGCCGTGCCACGACGATCCGCCATTCCGAAGCACTGGCCGCTGGCCGCTCGACCCGCTGTGTCACCAAGCCTGATCCAGTCACCTCGAGTCGCTGGGGACCAGGTTCGACGAACCGATAGCCGAATCGCCCTTCCGCGTCGCTCGTGCGGACTTCCCCGGACGTTCCGCCAAGGCGCACCGTCGCACCAACGATCGGCTGTTCGGCTTGATCGACGACTCGACCGTGCAGCGCGACACCCGGTTGGAGCGCGCAGTGCACCGCCGTGGTCTCGCCCTCGCGCAGATCGACGTAGCGATGCCACGCCGCGTGCTGCTCGGCCCGAACATGCACACCGAGCGGACCCGCCGGCAAGTCCCGCACTTCCCATCGTCCCTGCGCATCGCTGACCACACGGCGCGGCGACGGGAAGACGGTGATCCGACCCGCCGCATCGGTGCCGACACTGCCCCCCGGCGGTTGACCGACCTGGCCGCGCAGCGTCGCACCAGGACCTCCCAACCACAATTCCAGCATCCGGCCGGCCTCACCGAACATGCGCGGCGACGGCGCATGGCCAGCGAGTTCGGCACCGACCAGCATCGTCACGTCGGCCAAGACGACGGTGAACCGGCCTTCGCCATCGGCCTGGCCACCGGGCACGGCGCCGAGCAGACGGTGCTGGACGCCGACGACGATCGAAGCACCACCCGCCGCCCGCCCATCGGCACAGCGCACGATCCCGTGCACCGTCAGGGCCGTGAGTTCGCGGGTGTCGATCGGCAGGTCGACCTCGACGACCGCGTCGGCGATCACGTGCGCAACCGTCGTTTCGTCGCCGGCCGCATTGCCAAGCCGATACGAGCCCACCGCGAGACCTTCGCGCAACACGATCCCGTCGGCACCGGCCAGGACGAAGTCCTGGTCGAAGCCCGGTTCGACATCGTGCCGCACCGGCTGCACCGACAGCAGCAATCCCGGCACTGGTCGTTCGTCCGCGCGGCCGATCGCGCGGATGCGCAGCGCACCGGTGGCATTGGCGAGCGGCTGTGGCACCGTCACCACGGCCTCGCGCCGCTGTGCCTCGACCACGGCGTCGTCGTCGCGCGACCGCGCAGGATCGGCTGGCGCCGGCCACGCCGAGCCGACCGGCTCCACACGTGCCTGGCCGGGCTGCTGACCTTCGACCAGGAAGCGCCACACCGGCCCACTGGCCAAGACCAACACGGCGACGACGAACGCCCCGAACAGGAACTTCTTCATGCCGAGCACTCCCGCAGAAGCCAATGCCACACCGGTCAGGCCAGCTCGTCGCAGAACCTCCATCCGCACCGCCGCGACGCCGCGCGACGGCAACATCGCCAACAGCGTCGCGACCAGGGCCCCCGGCAGCAGGCCGCGCAGTTGTTGGATGGCCCGATGCAGACGCATGCGCACGGTGCCGGGCGGGATGCCGAGCACTTCGGCGACCTGTGCTGGCGCGAGGCCATGTTCGAGCTGCAGCAACAGCACCTGCCGCTGCTCGACCGGCAGCCGTTCGACGTGACGGCGCAGCGATTCGACCAGTTCGCGGCGCTCGCTGGCGGCCAGCGGCGACTCGGGATCCGGGATCGGTTCGCCACTCGGCAGCTCGATCTCGCGCCGCCGCGCGCGCCGTTCGGCGAGCTTCTTGCAATGCAGGGTCAGGATGCCGAGCAACCAAGGCAGCAGCGGCCGTGACGCGTCCCAGCTGGCGGCCCGCTCGATCGCCGTCACGAACGTCGCCTGCAGCGCATCCTCGGCATCGGCCGGGTGGCCGCGCAGATGCAGCGCCAACGACAACAGCGGCGCACTGGTGCGGTCGAACACCTCACCGAGCGCCTGCGGATCGCCGGTGCTGCGGAAGCGCAGGAACAGCTGTTCGGTGCTCGCGGCCATGCAACGTACTTCCCGCGACGCGCCCCGAGCGTCACCGGAATTCGCCGATCGTACGGCCCGTGCCGGCTACTTCGGCACGCACACCAGCAGCAGGCGCGAGCCCTCGTTGCGGCTCTCGGTTGCTGCCCCGAGCAGTTCGCTGAACACCGGCCGCAGCCC
Organism: Planctomycetota bacterium; assembly: GCA_036724695.1. Classification (GTDB taxonomy): domain Bacteria; phylum Planctomycetota; class UBA1135; order UBA1135; family UBA2386; genus JACKIC01. The sequence goes on along the minus strand of DAIMFJ010000091.1, from coordinate 3,328 downwards.
GTCCTGGTCCAGCTGGTTGACCATCTCGGTCAGGTACTCGTGTTCGGTGTACAGCGTTCCGACCTTGTGCCCCGGCACGCCGAACGGCTTGCTGACCACGACCTTGTAGGGCCCCTTGCCTTGATCGGCCGGTGGCTCGGCGGCCGGCCAGAAGGCCGTGGTGGTGCCCGACAGGGCGAGCAGGAGACCGGCGGACAGCAGCTTCGCTTGGCTCATGCAGGCAGCATGCAAGGAGCGTGCCTGGGTTGCGACGAGCGGCCGGGGTTCCTAGGGGCCGGCGAAACGTGGCGGGCGCGGGACAGGTGTCGCCCGGACGCGACAGCCGAGCCATCCTAGGCAGGATGTGCCTTGCGATGTTTCAGGATGTCAGCCGCTGGCGGGTTGGTCGGGGATGCCGAGCAGACGTCACTGCACCGCCGGGCGCACCACCTGCGCTTTGCGCAACTCCAGGTCGTCGCTCACCGCTGGGCCCTCAGCCATTCGCGCATGCCAAGACGTTGTTCGGCTCGCGCCAACTCGAGGGTCGGTCGGAAGTCGATCGAACGCAAGACGGTGTCCGCCTCGAACGCCAGGCGACGCTCGCGATCCCGGTCGAAGATCAGCACCCCATCGATCAGCGCCTCGTGCGCGAAGACCGGCCCCTGGTGCTCCAACAACACGAGGTCGACTTGACGCGGGCTGACGATGCCTTCCATCCTGGCTGCCAACTCGCCGAGCAACGCGTAGCGGTCGACAGCCGTCCACTTTGGGTTCGTCAACAGTAGGCCGACGTCGACATCGCTGTCGGCCCGCAACTCTCCACGGGCCGCGGAGCCGAACAGCCATGCCGCAGTCACATCGGCGGAGTTGGCGAGGATCGGCCGCAGCCTGGCCGCGAGTTCGTGAGCCGAAGGAGGAGCCACGGGCCGAGTGTACCCGATTCGGTCCCACCAGGGAATCGGCTGGACAAGGCCGGATTCCGCCCGCCCTGCTACACTGCCACCATGCTGCGCGGCCTCGCCATCACGCTCTTCGCCGCCGCGAACCTGTTCGCGCAGATCCCGGTCCACCCGCACGTCGTGCTGACCAGACTGCCCGGCGGCAACCCGAGCGCCGCGCTGGTCGAGGTCGATCCGGGCACGGCGACCGCTGTGCAGCTCGGCCGGTTCCCGCACGACAACCTGCCGCCCCTGGCGATCGCGCTGGACCCGTTCAACCGCCAAGCGCTGGTCGCCGTGCAACTGCCGAACGGCACCAGCCGCGTGCTGCGCATCGAACGCTCCAACGCCGGCCTCGTCGAGCAGACGATGTGCGACGTGCCGGGCTCGGTCGTCGGGCTATGGGTGCAGGACGACTGGTTGCTGGTCGGCAACGACCAGGGTGTGTTGCGGGCGCCGCGCCGCGGCGGCCCTGCCCAACCCGCGTTCGCGGTCGCCAACCTGAGCGCGATGCACGGCTACGGCCCCAATGGGCCGTCGCTGACGGTCGCCTGGAACGGCCGCCCGGCGAGCGCCAACCCGCTGCCCGGCATCGCCTACGTCGACACCTACACTGGCCAACCGTTCCTCGGCCCACACACGTTCATCCAGCCGGCGAACGTCGACCTGACCGGCGCGGTCGACCTGCCGACCGGGGTGCCGCGCCAGTTGCTGTCGTTCAGCGACGGCTCGTTCTGGCTGTTCGCCGGGTTGATCGGCCCGCCGACGCCGATCCCGACCAGCGTGCCGATTCCACCCGGTGGCGCCGTGGCCCTCGGTCGGATCTCGGAGTTCGGTCTCTGGCCGCTGGCGCTCGGCGGCGCGGCGTTTCCGTACCTGTACGAAGTCGACTTCTGGTCCGGCATCGTCACCTTGCGCAGTCCGGCGCTGCGCGGCGATCCGGTGGCGTTCTGCAATGGCGGCGACCGTTCGGCCCGCATGTACACCTTTGCCGAGGGTTGTGGGCTGGCCCTGTTCCAGTTGACCCATCAAGGCCTGCCGTCGCCGGGCGTGACGTTGCTGTTCGATGCCATCTCGTTGGGCAGTTCGCCGATGCGCTTGCTGTGCCTGGGGCTGCGCGATGGCCCTGGCTTGCCGTTGTCTTTGCCCGGCGGCTGCGCCCTGCACGTCTCGCCAGACGCCCCGCTGTTGGTGCCACGCAGCGGCTCGGTGGCCCTGCAGATCCCACCGCAAGCCGCCTACCTGGGCGTCAACCTGTTCGCACAATGGCTCGAACCAACCACCCAAGGCATCGCGACGAGCAATGCGGTGGCGTTCCACATCGGTCTGTGAGCTGGGGTCTGTGAGCTGGACCTCGCCTCACCGCGACGGGCGCAGGCGCTCGGCCAGCGCGACGCCGAGATAGGCCATCGGCAGGTACGCGACCGAGAGGTCGAGGACGACGAACCACCAGGGGGCTGGCACCAGGAACGCCGCGGCGATGCCGCCCGCCAGGTGCAAGCCGCCCACCGACAAGCCGACGAGGCCCCGCCGCGAGCCTGCGAGCAGCGCTGCGACCAGCGCCCCGACCAGCGAGGGCACGGCGTGCGCGACGAACGGCGACAGCAGGTGCTTGGCTTCGAGCAGGCGGAACGACTCCAGCTGGTTGACGTCGAATCCGGCCGGCGGCGGGATCAGCTGCATCATCACGTTGAGCAGGAGGGCGTTGCCGAGCATGCACACGACGGCACCGACCAGGAACGCAGCGAGGTTGCGCAGCATGGGTCCGCCAAGGTTCGCCGTTGGCCGGGCGCGGCGCAAGGCCGTGCGGTGCGGAGGGCTCACTTCGTGGGCACGACGAACGTGCGCAGCTCGAACCAGCTCTCCACCAACGGCTGCAGCAGCTCGAGCACCCGCGCTTCGCTCCACGGCGCGGCTAACGGGCCGCGCACGCCGATCAGGTTGGTGTCGGGGCCCTGCGCGCGGATCATCCAGTCCCCCGGCACGCCGGCCTCACGCAATGCCTGCTCGCACCGCATGGCGATCGCCTGGCGCGCCGCGAGGTTCTTGCCGCGGATCGTCCGCCAGAAGCGCCGATCGGCGATCGCTTCGCGCAGGTCGTCCAGCACCTGGCCTGCGGCATCCCACGCGTAGGGCGAGCTGCGCAAGCTCTTCTTCATGGCCTCCACGCGGACCTTGCGAGCCTGCAGGTCTTCCAGCGACGCCTCGGGATCGACCAACCCGCAATCCGCTTGCCCGGCCAGGTATTCGTGCATGGCAGCGACGGATACGAACGCCTTGGTGCGCGACTCCCACGCACCCATGTCGTGCGCGAAGCACCAGACCACCCCGAGGCCGTCCACCGCCAGCACGTCGCCGAGGTCGTCGCGCGCAACGGGTTCGAAACCCGCGGGGAAGTCGCCGAGGCCGTC
>DAIMFJ010000090.1:3905-16071 GCA_036724695.1 Planctomycetota bacterium | reverse complement strand
CGCCTGGCGAGGCGCCGCCGGAGCCGCCGCTCCAGCCGGGGCCGCGGCGCGCTGTGCCGCCGCCGGCGCTGGCTTGGTCGCCGGCTTGCGCGGGTTGCGGCCGTCGATCTTCTCGATCGACTCGAGCACCATCGCCGCCAACGTCTTCAGCGTCGGGAACACCCCCTCACCGGTGTACGCGACGGCCTCGAACGTCGGCACGCCGAAGCGATTCATCCGCTCGTCCATCTCGGCGACCGGCATCGCGTTCGGCAGGTCGCGCTTGTTGTACTGGATCACGTGCGGCAGCTCGCGGATGTCCTTGCCGTACTCGGCCAGGTTCTCGATGAGGTTCGAGTAGGACTCGATGTTCTCCTCCATCTTGTCCGGGTCGGAGTCGGCGACGAAGATCACGCCGTCGACGCCCTGCAGCACCAGCTTGCGCGTCGAGTTGTAGTAGACCTGGCCGGGCACCGTGTAGAGCTGGAACTTGGTGCGCATGCCCGCGACGTTGCCGAGGTCCAGCGGCATGAAGTCGAAGAACAGCGTGCGGTCGCCGTCGGTCGAGATCGACGTCAGCTCGCCCTTGTTCTCCTCAGGGGCCTTCTGATGGACGATCTCGAGGTTCGTCGTCTTGCCACTCATGCCGGGGCCGTAGAAGACCACCTTGCAGTTGACTTCCTTGAGCGCGAAGTTGATCTGGACCATGGTTGTGCGCGTCGTTGCTGCGGATGACGAGGCGACCACCGGGTGCGGCCACCTCGCTCGATCGGGCTCATCGGCCGCGGCGCCGAGCCGCCTTGAGCCGGGTCGCCGAAAGCGGCGACTCCGTCCCGAATCGGGTCAGCCGAGCCGCGCCGAACGGCGGATCCGCAGCGCCGCTTCCTGGATCTCCGGCCGCGCCGCCTCGACGTCGGCGAACTGATCCAGCAGCACGACCAGGTACGACTCGCCGAGCGACACGAACACGGCCCGGCCATGGGTCGCGTGCAGCACGAAAAGGCAGCACAGGCCCCGCCCCCCCACCGCGAGGCTGCGGTTGGTGGTCATCAGCAGGTACGACGTCAGGCCGGCGACCACGTCGCTGGCGTACCGGTCGTCGAGCGACGCCGCCGCCACCAGACCGTCGGTGGTGAGCAGTGCTGCACCCTTGACGCCGGCGGCGTGGCGCAGGTCCTCGAGGGTCTCGCGGATCGCACTCATGGTTGGTGTCCTTCGGCCGCATACAGCGCCCCGGCGACGATCTCCTGCAGCTCCGCGACGATGCGCTCCTTGTCGGCGCCGAGGTCGCATTGCACGGCCGCCAGCACGTCGCCGTACACGCAGACGCACAGGTGGCCGCCGTCGACGTCGACGATGCTCTTGCTGGCGCTGCCGATGTCGAGGCGCCGGGCGAACCGGTGCGCCGACTTGGCGACGACGCGGACGATGCGCAGGAACGGGTCGCGGCCGTCGCGGATCTCCCCCTTCACGAGCGCCTTGCTGCCCTTGATGAACGTCGCCTTGCGCACGCCCGGCAGTTCGGCGACCGCCGCCAGCCCGTCGCGGGCCCGCGCGATCTGCTCGTCGCCGCGCGGCTGCGGACGGGCCGCCGCCAGCGACGCATGCAACAGGCTGCCGTGCTCCTCGACCTCCTCGAGCAGCCTGGCGACGTCGTCGCCGTGGTCCGGCAGGCCGGCCACGTACTGCAGCAGGCTCGCCACCTCGCTGGCCTCGCCCTGCAGCTGGTCCGCGAGGCGCAGGTGCTGCAGCGACCGCGCCGCGGCACCGATCCGGTACAGCACCTCGCCGAGCAGCCGGTGCGATTCGGCGTCGTTGCCGTCCATCGCCACCGCCTTCTCGAAGCAGCGCACCGCCTCGAGGCCCTCGCGGGCCCCCAGATCGCGGTAGAAACCGAGCAGGCGCGACTGGCCCATGATGCGCCACGCGCCGGCGTCGGTCGGAAAGCGGGTCGTCCATTCCTGGCAGGTCGCCGCGAGCCCCTTGGCGTCGCCGAGCTCGAGCTGCACCGCCGCCAGTTCGCCGAACGCCTTCGGGCTCGGCCACCGCGTCGCCTTGGCTCGCAGGTCGGCGACCTTCTGCTTGCGCAGGCCGGTGCGTGCGAACTCGAGCAGTTGCCGCAGTTCGGTGGCCTTCGGGAACAGTGCCAGACCGTCCTCGGCGACCCGCTGGGCCTTCTCGTGCAGATCGAGGTTGATGTAGACCTGCCCCAGATCGACGAACGTCGACGGCGACGGCTGTTCGCGCGCCCGCTGTTCGAGCTGGCGCAGCTCCTTCCAGATCTTCATCCGTTGGATCAGGTGCATGGCTGGGCCTCGCTCAACGGAACAGGATCACGCCCCGCGCGGCCCCCGGCCACGCCACGCGCTGGTCGTCACAGGTCGGCCCACCGACCACGGTGGCCGGGTCGGTGTACTCCCACAGCACGGTGTCCACGGCGACGTCGCAGGCGAGCAGCGAGTCGGTGCTCGGCACGCGCTCCTGGCGCGGCCGCCGGACCTTGACGAAGGCACGCTGGCCGCGCGCCTGGATGCCCAGCACCTGGCCGGCTCCGAGCGCCACGGTCGTGCGCTTGGCGCCCGTCCGCGGATCGAGGCCGAACAACTGCCCGGCGGCGCCGACCGCGAACACCGCCGCGGCGGTGCAGGCGAACTCGGCATCGCCTGCGACGCGGTCGAGCGGTGCCGTCCACAGCACCTTGCCGTCCTGGCCCAGGCACTGCAGCGACCCGTTGGCGAGCCCGAACACGACGCTGCCGTCGGCACCGATCGCGACCCTGGTGACGACGCCGGCTGGCGCCTGGAACGTCGACACCACGGCACCGTTGTCGGCCTCGAGGCGCAGCACCCGACCGTCGCCGGTGCCGACCAGTACGGTGCGGCTGTCGAGCGTCGGTGCGCCAGCAGCCGCGCTGCCGAGCGGCACCGCCCACAGCTTGCGCGCGCTGGCCTGTTCGAAGCAGTGCAGGACATGGTCGCGATCGACGACCAGGACGCGCCCGTCCTGCGCGACCAGCTCGGTCGCCGGCGCCGCCGGCAGCCGAGCCGGCCAGCCGGGCACCGGCTGCAGCCCGTCGAGGAGCAGGCACTCGAGCGTGTTGTCGGTCGTCAGGTAGAAGACGCGGTCGCCGGCGATCGCCGGCATCGCATCGACCGAGCGCAGCCCTTCGAGCTGATGCACGGCCACGCCGGTGCCGTCGGCGCGCGCGACGCCCAGGTAACCGCCGCGCAAGCCCGCAGCCAACCACCCGCCGCCCATCGCGACGCCGGTCTGCACCGCCTTCTGGAAATCGACGACGCGGTCGGCGACCACTTCGAGGCGCAGCTCGACCTGACCGTTGGCGAGCGGCGCGAACTCGAAGTCGAGCGGCGCGAACCCGGCCAGTTCGGCGCGCATGCGCACCGCACTGCCGTCGGCCGGACCGAGGACCATCGCCGGCGTGCGCACGGTGACCATCGCATCGCCCTCGCGTCGGCGCAGCGGCTCGCCGTTCTGCAGCAGCACGGCCCCGGCCGGCCGCGTGGTGACGAAGACCGGGATCTGGCAGCTTCTGGCCGCCCGCGTGCTCTCGAACTCGCCGCGCAGCCGCAGCGCCGTGTCGCGGGCCAGACGCCAGTCGCCCGCCAGGAGGGCAGCCTCGTAGGCCTTGGCGAGCTCGTCGGCGTTGCCGAGGAACTCCTGCAGGCGCTGCCACATGCGTTCGACCTGCTGTTCGAGTGCCCAGGCCATGTCGGCCGAGTCGCCGGCCTTGGCGACCAGCGCGCGGACCTCGGCGAGCGCCTCGAGCGACGCCTCCGGACGACCCGCCAGGAACTCCTCGCGGTGTCTGGCGTAGGCGACCTTGTAGGCAGCGCGCAGCGCCGCCTGTTCGCGTTCGCGTTCGACCCGCACCGCGGTCAGCTCGGCCTCGCGCCGCTGCCGCAGCACCTCGATGTCGCGCAGCTTGCTCTGCGCCGCGGCGACCGAGGTGGTCAGTGGGTGCGTCGCGCAGAACACCTCGTAGACGTTGGCGGCGCCGACGTAGTCCTGGGCAGCCAACTGCGCCTCGACGTCGAGGGTCGCGAAGACGTCGGCCGCGCGCCGATCGTAGAACCAGTAGGCCACGCCGAGCGCCACGGTCAACACGAACATCGAGGCCAGCGACGCCAACGAGCGGCGGCGCTTGCGCGAGCGCTCGTCGAACTCGTAGAGCTTGCGCATGCGCTCGGACACGTCGCTGCGCGACCGGTCGAGCAGCAGGATCTTCTGCAGGTAGCCGACCGCCTCGAGCGGCCGATGCAGTCGCACCAGGTCGTCGGCGATCGACTCGTAGAGCTCGGCGACGCGCTTCTGGTCACCGGCCTTGACGTGCACGTTGACGAGGGCCTTCTTCAGGTCGAGGTCGCCCGGCGCGACCGCGAGCAGGCGTTCGAGCATCTGCCGGACGCGGGCCACGTCGCCGAACTCGACCAACAGGTCGACGACCTCCTTGCCCTCGGCGATCGCGTCGAAGCCGTCGAGCGCAGCCGCCTTGTGCAGCAGCGCCAGCTCGACCAGCCGTTCGCGGGCCCGCAGGTGCGTCGGCACCAGCTGGCGCACGACGAGGTACTGGCGCGCGCCGCCGAGCGTGTCGCCGGCGGCGACCAGATGCTCGGCTTCCAGTTCGAGATGCCGCACCGCGTTCTCGTACTGGCGGGCCGCCTGGTACGCCTTGGCGACCAGCGAATGCACTGCCGGCAAGCCGATGCCGAGGTCGATCGCCCGCTCGTACAGGTCGATCGCCTGCTGCACCTTGCCTTCGGCATGACAGGCCTGCGCGGTCGGGATCAGCTGGTCGGGATCGATCGGCGCGATCAGGCCGGCGTCGAGCATCTGGCTCAGCACCTTGCAGACCTGGAAGTTCGCCTGGCCGGTGCGCGCGACGATCCGCGTCACGGTATGGCGGCCGTCGAGCTTGGCGAACACCGCCGGCGCCTCGGCACCGAACTCGGTCAGATCGGCGGCGTCGACGGTCGGCACGAACACCTCGGCGGTGGTCGGCACCCGTTCGCTGATGTAGGCCCACTCGTCGATGCGACGGGCGGCCTCCATGATGACGCTGTCGCAATTGAAGAAGAAGCGTTCGTCGATCGCGCCCGGGCGGCCCTCCAGGCTGGTGACACCCTCGTGGAACTCGAATCGGGCCTCCCGGCAGAAGAACAGCTCGTAGATCTCCTCTTCGAGTTCGAGGCCGTACTGCTGGTCGAGCTCTTCGGCGCTCACGTAGCCGCCGGCCAGCAGGGTGTCGGTCACCGCCTGGCGCTGGCGCGCCGCATGGTCGCGCACCTCTTCGACGGACTCCTCGACCAGGCGGCCGGTGCGCACCAACGCCTGCACGACCCGGTCGAGGATCGTATGGACGTTGTGGTACAGCGTCACCCCACGATGATCGAAGTACAGCACCTGCCACGACTTGGCGGAATGGATGCTGAGCAGACCGACCTTCTTGTTGAGGGCCAGCATCTGGAAGACCTGGGCCAGGTCGACGCTTGCAAGATCCCCTCTGAGTGCCATGGCGGTGCGTGTTGGGTCGGTGGTGGAACGGGCCGGGTCCGTCTATCGACCGTCCGGACGACAACGTTGAGGCATCCTCGCCCCACCGTCCCGGGGCGGGGCCAGGCCCCCACCGGCCCGCATCCCGATCGGCCCCCACCCGATCTGGCGGCTTGTCGGCTTCGGCCAGCCGAGCTAACCTGCTGGACGATCTCCATGGCGCTCGCGTTCCAGCTCTGGCACCGCCTCCGGGCGAACCTGCACGGCCTGTGCGGCCGCGCCTGGTTCCGCCTGCGCCGCCCGCAGCGCGCCCGCCAGCACTTCGAGACGGTCCTGCGGCTGCTCGGCGACGACTTCGCAGCCCACCTCTATCTCGGCCGAATCGCCTATGCCGGGGGCGACTACGCCGGTTGGCGGCGCGAACTGCGCAGTGCCTACCGCGCCGACCCATCGCGCTTCACCCGGCTGGCCGCGAACGGTTTCCGCGGCGCGGGGCTGGACCTGGGTGAAGAGGCGGGACCGCAACTCGCCGGCACCGGCGTCGACCCCGACCTGGATCCGAGCGCCGCACGGCGTCAGCCTGCCGAGGCGACCCGCCGGCGGACAGCTCCCGGCAAGAAATCCGACACCGAGTCAGGAATCATGCCAGATCGGCAAACTCCCGACGAACGCGTCGCCGACGTGCTGCGGGCGATGCTCGAAGCCGCCGGCGCGAGCGACCTCGAGGACGACTGCACGACGGAACAGGAACGCGACCGCTTCAAGTCGCTCGGGCCGATCCAGCCGGGCGACATCCGCAGCTGCGATCTCGACGATTTGACGCGGCGCTTCGGCGCCTGATCGGTCGCCGACAGGTCACCCCGAAGGGCCATCACGCCAGCCTCGCCCGGACCGCCAGCCATGCCGACGCCGCTGCCGCCGTTCTTCGCGATCGCGTTCCTGTTCGGAATCGGCGCCCTCTGCCAGTGGACCGCCTGGCGCCTGCGCGTGCCGGCGATCCTGTTGTTGCTGGTGACCGGCTTCGTCGCCGGCCCGGTGACCGGCCTGCTCGAACCGGACGGCCTGTTCGGGCCGTCGTTCCGCCCCCTGGTGTCGCTGGCGGTGGCGCTGATCCTGTTCGAAGGCGGCCTGACGCTGCGCTTCCAGGAACTGCGCGGGGCCGGCAAGGCGGTGCGCAACCTGCTGACGATCGGCGTGGTGGTGACCTGGGCGCTGTCGACGCTGGCCGGCGTGTACCTCGCCGGGGTGCCGTTCGAGATCGCGCTGCTGGTCGGCGCGATCCTGGTGCTGACCGGCCCGACCGTGGTGATCCCGCTGGTCCGCCACGTCCGGCCGCGCGCCCCGCTCGGCCCGATCCTGCGCTGGGAGGGCATCCTGGTCGACCCGGTCGGCGCCCTGCTGGCGATCCTGGTGCTCGATGCCCTGACCCGCGCCAGTGGCGCATCCGGCTTCGAGATCGCGCTCGGCATCGCCCGCACGCTGCTGTTCGGCGGCGGCCTGGGCCTCGTCGCCGGGCTGGGCCTGGCGAAGGCGTTCGAGCGTTTCCTGGTCCCCGACAGCCTGCACGTGCCGGTGACCTTCGGGGCGGTCGCGGTCGCGTTCGTCGCCGCCAACGCGCTGCAGGCCGAGGCGGGCCTGCTGGCGGTCACCGTGATGGGCATCGTGCTCGCCAACCGGCCGAGCTTCGACGTCACCCACATCGTCGAATGGAAGGAACAGCTGGCGACGATCCTGCTGTCGATCCTGTTCCTGTCGATCGCGGCGCGCCTGCCGCTCGAACAACTGACGGCACTCGGCTGGCGCGGTCCGCTGTACTGCGCGGCGCTGATCCTGGTGGTGCGGCCGCTGGCAGTCCTGGCCTCGACGTTCGGCACCGGGCTGCGGTGGTCCGAACGGGGCTTCCTGATGGCGATGGCCCCGCGCGGCATCGTCGTCGCCGCGGTCAGTTCCGAGTTCTCGCTGCACTACGAGCACGCCGGCCTCGCCGGCGGCGGCACGATCGTCGCCCTGGTGTTCCCGGTGATCGTGCTGTCGGTGCTGGTCTACGGTTTCGCCGCCAAGCCGATCGCCCACTGGCTCGGCGTCGCCCAGGGCGAACCGCAGGGTGTGCTGATCGTCGGCGCCAACCCACTCGGCCGCGAACTCGGGGTGGCGCTCAAGGAGCGCGGTTTCGACGTGCTGCTGGTCGACACCAACGCCCGCAACGCGGCCGCGGCGCGCACGCTCGGCCTGCGCACCTGGAACGGCAGCGTGCTGTCGACGCGGTTCGCCGAGCACGCCGACCTGACCGGTCTCGGCCGGGTGTTCGCGCTGCTGCCCAGCGACGAGGTCAACCGGCTGGCTCTCGAGGAGTTCCTGCCGACCTTCGGTCGCGCCGGCCTGTTCCGGGTCGCGACCGCCGGCAAACCGCGCCACGAGCGCGACACCCTCGGCCGCGTGCTGTTCGCCAACGATGCGACCGCCGAGTTGCTGACCGAACGACTGCGTACGGGCAGCCGCATCAAGGCGACGAAGCTGACCGAACAGTTCGGACCCGAGCAGTTCGCGGCCCGGGTCGGCGCGGACACGATGCCACTGTTCCTGATCGGGCCCGACGGCAAGCTGGGCGTGTTCGCCGCCGACGCCAAACCGCAACTCAAGGCCGGCTGCACCGTGCTGAGCCTGGTCGGCCAGGAGAGCCGCCCCGCCGCCGAACCCGCCGCGGCGCCGGCACCGCCGCCCGCGGCGGTCCCGGAGAGCTGAACTCGTCGTTCCGCCGCAGCCCCAGCACCGCTAGCATCGTCCGCCGATGCAACGCACCGCCCTCGAGTCCGTCCACATGGCTGCCGGCGCCCGCATGGTGCCGTTCGGTGGCTGGAACATGCCCGTCCAGTACCGCGCGATCCTCGACGAGGCGCGCACGGTCCGCACCAAGGCCGGCTTGTTCGACCTCGGCCACATGGGGCGCGTCGCCGTGCGCGGCCCGCAGGCCGAAGCCTTCCTGCAGAAGCTGCAGACCAACGACGCGGCCGCCATCCCGGCGGGTCGGATCCGCTACGCGATGATCCTCGACGACGCCGGCCGGACCCAGGACGACATCCTGGTGTACCGCAACCCGCGCAACGACGGCTTCTTCGTCGTGGTCAACGCCGGCAACACCGCGCGCGACCTGGAGATCATGCGCCGCACCGCGCAGGGCTTCGACGTGGTCGTCGACGACCGCACCGCGGCGCTCGGCATGATCGCGATCCAGGGCCCGCTGTCGCAGCAGATCACGCAGCGCTTCACCAAGGGCGACCTGGCGACGTTGAAGTACTACGCGTGGATGGAGACCGAGGTCTGCGGCACGCCGATGACGATCTCGCGGACCGGCTACACCGGCGAGGACGGCTTCGAGGTCTACGTGCCGAGCGGGCTCGAGACCAAGGTCTGGCAGGCGTTCCTCGACGGCGGCACCAAGGATGGCCTGCCGCCGATCGGGCTGGGCGCGCGCGACACCCTGCGCCACGAAGCGGGCATGCCGCTGTACGGCCACGAGATCGACGAGACCACCAACCCGATCGAGGCGGGCCTGGACTGGGCGGTCAAGTTCAACCACGACTTCACCGGCAAGGCCGCGCTGGAAGCCGTCGTCGCCAAGGGCGGCACCGGCCGCCGGTTGGTCGGTTTGACCGCGCCGGGCAAACGCTGCCCGCGCCAGGGCTACCCGCTGGTCCACGGCGGCGAACAGGTCGGCCACGTCTGCTCGGGCAACATCAGCCCGACGCTCGACACGAACATCGCCACCGCCTACCTTCGCAGCGACCTCTGCGCGCCGGGCACGAAGCTCGAGTTCCTGATCCGCGACAAGGCCGAACCCTGCGTCGTCGCACCGCTGCCGTTCTACAAGCGCCAGCGCTGAGCCCGACTGCCGACATCTCCCCCACCCGACGACTTCTCCCACGACGAACCCCTCTCCCATGCGTCCCTCCGACCTCAAGTTCCTGAAGAGCCACGAGTGGTGCCGCGTCGAAAACGGCGTCGCCACGATCGGCATCACCGACTTCGCCGTCTCCCACCTGAGCGACCTCGTGTTCCTCGACCTGCCGCGCAAGGGCTCGTCCGTCGCGGTCGGCGAGAGCTTCGGCGAGATCGAGTCGGTGAAAGCCGTCAGCAGCCTGTACTCCCCGGTCGGCGGCGAAGTCGTGGCCGTCAACACCGAGCTGACCGACAACCTCGGCTGGCTCGCCGAGGAGCCGTTCGGCAAAGCCTGGATGCTCAAGGTCAAGGTCGCGGCGACGTCGCCCGAGCTGATCGACGGCAAGGCCTACGACGCGCACTGCGCAGCCGAAGGCTGAGCGGCGCGCCGCCCGGCAGTGCCACCCGCCCCCCTGCAGCCGACCGCCGAGCGCCGCCGAGGCATGCTGCGCGTCGTCCACGACGGCGCCGGCGAACCGGCCTGGAACATGGCCGTCGACGAGGCGCTGCTGGAACTCGCTGCCGCGCCGACGCTGCGCCTGTACGGCTGGCAACCGCACGCGGTGTCGCTGGGCTGGTTCCAGCGCCTCGCCGACTTCGCCGACCTGCCGGCCGACACCTGCGTCGTCCGACGGCTGACCGGCGGTGGGGCCATCCACCACGGCGACGAGCTGACGTTCGCGTTGGCCGTCGACGCCGACCTGCTGCCGGACGACCTGCCGACCGGCTACGCGCTCGTGCACGACGCCGCGATCGCCGCGCTGGCGGCGATCGGCGTCGCCGCCCACCGCCTGGCGGCCGGTCATGGTCCGTCGGCACGGCCCAGCGCGCGCTGGTGCTTCGCGGAACCAGGCGCCGGTGACGTGCTCGCCGCCGGCAACAAGCTGCTCGGCTCGGCGCAGCGCCGCATCGCCCGGACGCGCGACGGTCGGCCGACCCGCCGCGTGCTGCACCACGGCTCCCTGGTCCTCGAACGGCCGGCGCTGACGCCGTTCGTCGCCGCCGCCGGCGATGTCAGAGACCTCGACCCGGCGTGCCGACGGCTGCTCGCCGACACGTTCGTCGCGCGCCTCGCGGAAGCTCTCGATCTGGTACCGGCCGCCGGCGCGCTCGACGCTGCCGAACTCGCCCTCGCAACGCAACTGCGCGACCAGCGCTATCGCCGCGCCGAGTTCACCGGCCAGCGCTGAGCAGTCGCCCTTCAGCGATCGTGCCGGCGGCGACGAAACGGCCTGCAGGGAGACCACCGTGACGATCAGCACCTCAGCCGAACTCGAAGAGCTCATCGACGGCACCGTCAACATTCCGACGATCCCGACGGTGCTCACCGAGATCACCGAGATCGTGCAGAGCCCGGAAGGTTCGGCCAAGCAGGCCGCCGCGGTGATCGAGAAGGACGCCGCGATCGCGACGCGCGCGCTGCGGCTCGTCAACAGCCCGTTCTACGGACTGAAGAACCCGGTCTCGAACATCCAGCTGGCCTGTTCGATCCTCGGCCTCAAGGCGATCAAGAACCTGGTCGTGCAGGCGACCGTGCTGCAGACGTTCGGCAGCAGTCCGGAGGTGCGCGATTTCGACGCCGACTGGCTGTGGGACCACAGCTTCAAGACCGCAGTGGCCTGCCGCATGCTCGCCGAACGTTCGCCGGTCGCCAACGGCATGCCGCGCGAGGACGCCTACACCGCCGGTCTGATCCACGACATCGGCAAGCTGATCCTGATCGAGTCGCAGGGCGACCGGTTCGCGGAGGCCCTGCGCCTGTCCGCCGCCAACCAGCTGCCGCTGGCGAAGGCCGAGGGCGAGGTGTTCGGTTTCAACCACGCCCACGTCGGCGGTCTGCTGGCGCAGCGCTGGAAGCTCGCCAGCTCGGTGCAGACCGCGGTGATGTACCACCACAGCCCGGCCCCGAACGCCGAGGACTGGGCGCGCGGCTTCCTGGTCAAGGCCGCCAACACGCTGGCCCACATGGCCGCGGCGTCGCCGAACACCAGCTACCGCGGCGACATCAGCGACCAGGACAGCCTGCTCGCGCTCGGCCTCTCCGAAGCGCAGTTCGAGGAAGTCCTGAACGCCGCGCGCCTGGCCAGCGTGACCTCGTGACCGGGCCGCGGTAGCGTGCGCCGATGGCCACGCCCCGCCTGTTGCACCTCGCTGCTGCGATCGCCGCCGTCTGGCGCGGCGATTGGTCGGCGTTCGCGGCCGCCGCGACCGCACTGCGCGCCGACGACACGCCGCGCGCCGACCTCGAGGAAACGCTGCTGCAGGCGGTGTTGTTCGCCGGCTTCCCGCGGGTCGTCACCGCCTTCGAGCACTTGAACCGGACCTGGCCCTCGGCCGCGGCGCCAGCAGGCGGCGGGTTGCCGCCTGCCGAGCAGGCCGCCGCCGGGCGGGCCCTGTTCGCGGCGATCTACGGCAAGAACGATCTGGCGGTGCGCAACCTGCTGCGCGACTGCCACCAGGAATTCCACGACTTCGTGCTCGAGGCCGCCTACGGCCGGATCCTGACCCGCCCGGGCCTGCCGCCGCGCGAACGCGAACTGCTGGCCTGCGCAGCCCTGGCCGCGCAGCAGCAGGACCGGCAGTTCGTCGCCCACGCGCGCGGCGCCTTGCAGTTCGGTGCCAGCCGCGAGGAACTCGCCGCGGTGACGCAGCTCGCCCAGCCGGATGCCGACGCGGCGGCTGCCCTGCTGCGACGGGTGCGCTGACGGTGGCACGCTGACGGTGGCGGGCCGCCGTTCGT
>DAIMFJ010000090.1:1500-3895 GCA_036724695.1 Planctomycetota bacterium | reverse complement strand
GCGAACCGACGCCACGCGAGCGCCTACGCTGCGCTGATGCTCGTTTCGACCCTGTTGTTCGCCGCCGCGTGCGGCCCCCAGGAACCGCAACGCTACGACCTGGTGTTGCGCAACGCGCTGTTGGTCGACGGCGAACGCCGCACCAGCACGCCCGGCAGCCTGGCGATCCGGGCCGGCCGCATCGCCGCCCTCGGCGAAGTGCTGCACACCCCCGACACGCCGGTGCTCGAAGTCGGCGGCCGCGTCGTCGCACCCGGCTTCGTCGACCTGCACGTGCACGTCGACACCGAGATCGTGCGACAGCCGCTGGCCGGCAACTTCCTGCAGATGGGCGTCACGACGATCGTCACCGGCAACTGCGGCGGCTCGGTGCGCGACGTCGCGGCCCACCTGGCGCGCCTCGACAAGGGTGGCGTCGGCGTCAACTACGCGACCCTGGTCGGCCACGGCACGGTGCGCACCGCGGTGCTCGGCACCGTCGAGCGGGCGCCCGACGCCGGCGAACTGGTCCGCATGCAGGACCTCGTCGACGCGGCGATGCGCGCCGGCGCGTTCGGCATGTCGACCGGCCTGATCTACGTGCCCGGCACCTACGCGCAGACCGACGAACTGGTGGCCCTGAGCCGCGTCGTGGCGCGCCACGGCGGCATCTACGCGTCGCACATGCGGTACGAGGGCGACCGGATCCGCGACGCGATCGACGAGACGCTGCGGATCGGTCGCGAAGCCGGCGTGCCGGTGCACATCTCGCACCTCAAGTGCACCGGCAAACCCAACCACGGTCGCGCCACCGAGGTGCTCGAGGTGCTGCGGGCGGCGCGCGCCGACCAGCGGGTCAGCGCCGACCAGTACGCCTACGACGCCAGTTCGACCGGCATCGACGTGCTGTTCCCGAGTGCGGAACTGGCGGTCGGCCGCGAGGCGTTCGCGGCGCGGCTGCGCGACGACCCGGCCTACCGGCGGCAGATCCACGGCGCGCTGCTGCGCAAGATGGACGAGATCGGCTTCGGCGACTTCCGGCACGCGCGGATCGCGGCGGCGAAGGGCCACGCCGACCTGAACGGCCTGCTGCTGCCCGACGCGGCCGAACGCCAGAAGGGCCAGCGCTCGCGCGAGGCGCAGGCCGAACTGGCGATCGACCTGCTGGTCGCCGCCGCCCCGAGCCGGGTGACGATGGTCTACCACGGCATGCACGACGACGACGTCGCGACGTTCCTGCGCGAGGACTGGATCGCGCTGGCCAGCGACGCCGGCCTGCGCAGCGAGGGTGGCGACGACAAGCCGCACCCGCGCGGTTCGGGCAACACGGCGCGGCTGCTGGGCCACTACGTGCGCGAACGCGGCGTCGTCGACCTGCCGACCGCGGTGCACAAGTTGTCGAGTTTGCCCGCGCAGTTGTTCGGACTCGCCGACCGCGGCCGCCTGCAGGTCGGTGCGTTCGCCGACCTGGTGGTGTTCGACCCAGCCAGCATCGCCGACCTGACCACCTACGAACGGCCGACCACGCCGCCGCGGGGTATCGCCTGGGTGCTGGTCAACGGGGTCGTCGCGGTCGCCGACGGCAAGGTCACCGGGGTGCGCGCCGGCCACGTGCTGCGGCACGGCGCGGCCGACGCCGGTCGCTGAGACAGCCTGCCGCCGTTCGCATCGGCCGGAGGCGCGATGCGGCGAGGCACCGGCCAGCGTGGGCCACGGGCGCCCGGTGTCCCGAACTGCGACACGAACGTACCAGCCCGACACGGTGGCCGCCGTGCCGCTATCCTGGCGCTGCGATGGCCGCTGCCGACCAACCACCGCCTGCCCCCCACTGCGATCCGACGCAGTGGGGCAAGCTCGTCGAGAGCCTCGACGTCGCCAGCGTGTTCGTCGTGATCGGCGGCTGGCTCGGCAGCCGGCTGCGCAGCCACCTGGCGGTCGAGGACATCTGGCAGGAGACGCTGTGGTGTTCGTGGCGCGACCGCGAGCAGCACGAGTGGCGCGGACTGGCGGCCTGGCGGATGTGGCTGTTGTCGATCGCCCGCAACCGGGTCCGCGACGCCGCGCGCAGCCAGGCCCGGCAGAAGCGCGGCGGCGATCGCGACACCGCGACGTTCTCGAGCTTCGGCGACCGCGATTCGATCCTGGCGATGCTGCCACCGGGCAGCACCACGCCGTCGCGCGTCGCCGGTCTGCGCGAACGGGCCCGGGCAATGGAGACCGCGCTGCACTCGCTGGAGCCCGAGCTGCGCGAGATCGTGCATCTGCGGCTGTTCGAGGAGGTGCCGATGCGCGACGTCGCCGAGCAGCTGGCACTGCCGCTGTCGACCGCCAAGGAACGGCTCTTGCGCGGCGTGCAGCGCTACCGGGCCCGTCTGCGCCAGCTGCTCGGCAGCGACGAGAGCACCGCCGGAGGTTT
>DAIMFJ010000090.1:0-1490 GCA_036724695.1 Planctomycetota bacterium | reverse complement strand
GGAGGTTTGCCATGAGCGAAGCCGCCGCCGAGGACCGTTCCGACAGCCGCGACGAGGAGTTGCTCGCCGAACTGTTCGACCAGCTGCTGCAGGAGATCCTCGAAGGCCGCACCCCGGACCTGACGGAGCTGCACCGCGACCGGCCGGACCTGCAACCGCGCATCCAGAAGGCCTGGTCCCTGGCGTGCGCAGTCGCCGGCCGCCGCGAACCGAGCCGGCCGGTGATGGGCGGCTACGAGATCGTCCGCGAACTCGGCCACGGCGGCATGGGCACCGTCTACCTCGCGCGCCACCAGATCCTGCAGCGCGAGGTGGCGATCAAGGTGCTGCCGCAGTCGCTGGCGATGTCGGCGCGCGCCAAGCAGCGGTTCCTCGCCGAAGCGCGGGCGCTGGCGCAGGTCCGCCACGACGACGTCGTGCACATCCACCGCGTCCTCGACCACGCCGAGATGCTGGCGTTCGAGATGGAGTACATCTCGGGGCCGAGCCTGCAGGAGGTCGTGCAGACGCTGCGGGCCCACCCCAAGCCCGGCTCGCGCGACGCGCTCGCGGCGGCCGTCGGCGTGCCGGCCAGCCAACTGGGAGCCCGCACCACCGTCGAATGGGCGGTGCGGCTCGGCATCCGCATGGCCCGGGCCCTGGCCGCCGTGCACACGCTGGGCCTCGTGCACCGCGACGTCAAACCGGCCAACATCCTGCTGCGCGACGACGGCCGGCCGGTGTTGGCCGACTTCGGCCTCGCCCATGCCGGCGGCGAAACCGACGCTGGCAACCCGCGTGCGACGTCGTTCGCCGGTACGGCGGGCTACGCCGCGCCCGAACGACTGCGCTCCGGCGATGCCGGCCTCGACGCCCGGGCCGACATCTACGGCCTCGGCGTGACGCTCTGCGAACTGCTGCTGCTGCGTGCCCCGTACCGCGGCCAATCCGGCGAGGAGGTGCTGCGGCAGATCGACCGCGGCGAGTTCACCGGCGTGCGCGAGCATGCGCCACACGTCTCGCGCGACCTCGACATCGTGATCGGCAAGGCGATGCAGGCCGATCCGCGGCATCGCTACGGTGACGCGAACGCGTTCGCCGACGACCTGCAGCGCGTGCTCGACTTCGCCCCGATCCTGGCCCGCCCGGACGGCCCGCTGCAGCGCCTGGGCAAGCTGCTGCGCCGCAACCGCACCGTCGTGCTGGCGGCGAGCGCTGGCGCGCTGCTGGTGGTGCTGGCGCTGCTGCCGTGGCTCGACCACCTGCGCAGCCAGGAACAGCGCCGCGCCGCCGCCGGCGAAGCACTGCTCGCCGCCCGTTCGCTGGTGCTGTCGCCCGACAACCTGCGCGCGACCGACACGCGGGCCACCGCCGGCACACCGGCCGACGAGTCCAGCGACGTGCTCGCCAGCCAAGGCAAGGCGCTCGCCGCGGCGTTGACGCAGTACGACCTCGTGCTGGCGACGCCGCCGACCACGGGGACCGCCGCGGTGGAACGCCACGTCGTGGCC
>DAIMFJ010000089.1:0-16083 GCA_036724695.1 Planctomycetota bacterium | reverse complement strand
AGTTCTACGACGTGGTGTTCGCGCGCGAGCAGCTCGGCGCCGAGCACCACGTCGTAGAACTGCAGCGACGCCTGCAGGTTGCGCACGCCGAGTTCGGCTGGCCCGGCGTCCGCGCCCAGCCGTTCGTGCAACAGGTGCGCCAGGTCGTCGCCGTGGCGGATCGTGCGCCGCCACGGGCCGCGTTGCAGCGGCAACTGGTGCGCATCGGCCAGCGCGAACGCCGTCAACTGGCCGGCGTCGGCGAAGCCGGTCAGCCAGGCTTGCCCGCGTTGGTCCGGGGCCAGCACCAGCCGGCCGTGCAGCGTCGCCGCGAGGCAAGCCTGCAGGTCGGCTTCGATCACGTCGGGCACGTCGCAGAGGCGCACCAGCACCGGACCGAACCCTTCGGCGAACAGTTCGGCGGCCAGGGCCTGGATCGGTTCCTGGCCGCCGACTCCCGGCTGGAACCGGTGCGGCCGCAGCTCGACCCCGGGGCCGGCGAAGTACTTCAGCATCGGCAGCGCGTCGAGCGGTTGGCCGTACAGCAGCACGGTGGCACCGGGCAATTCCTGCGCGGCGGACTTCAGCCAGGCGGTCTGCAGTGCGCCGGCCTCGGCCGGCGTCAGCGGCGGGCAGCAGCCGCGCAGGCTCAGTCCCGGGCGAGGAGCGGTCGCCAACAGCGCCAGGACCGGCCCCTTGCCGGTTGGCGGTGAACCGCGGCCCGCAGTTTCCGTTGGCTGCGCCATTCCCGGGTTCTAACTTCTGCGGCGAGATCCATGAACACCTTCCTGCGCGCATCTCTCGGTTTGCTGGTGCTGTGGCCGGCGATGACGCCCGACCGACTGCTGGGCCAGGACACGCCCAAGGCGGCCAGCCAGCCGGCGGCGCCCGCGGCCCGCAAGACCGGGACGATCTTCAAGAGCGAAGTCGACGCGCTGATCGCCGCCCTGCGCGAGGTGACGCGCCGCGCTGGGACACCCGCCCTCGGCGCGACGCCGCTCGACACCGCCAAGATCCTGGTCGCGATGGCGAACTGCCACCGGCGCTACCACATCAGCGATGGTCCGGTCGTGCGGCCGTCGGTGGCCTCGCTGCTGCAAGCGCGCACCGCCAGCGGCAGCTTCGGCGACGCGGCGACGACCGCCTGGGTGGTCGAGGCACTGACCGCGATGGATCCCGACGGCTACCGCGAGGAGGTGGCGATCGCCCGCAGCTGGCTGGCCAGGCAGGGCGACGCGGCGGCGTTCGGCGGGTTCGCCGCGCAGGTCCAGCAGGTGCTCGAGGCGGTGCGCGCCGACCACTTCCCCGAGCACCACGGCCGGGCCGCCGCCAAGGCCGCAGCGGCGGTGCGGATCGGCGCCGACGGCAGCTGGCCCACCGACGCCGGCGCTGTCGCGCGCGAGGCTGCCGCCGACGTCCTGCTGCAGTTGGTCGCCTGCCAGGTCGCCAACAAGCGGCTCGACGACGCCCAGCAGGCGCCGACGGCCGTCGTCTGGACGCCGGCGCAGCAGAAGGCACACGCCTGGCTGATGGGGCAGCAGCGCGACGGGCTGTTCGCGGTGCGCACCAGCGCTGGCCTGCAACCGGATCCGGCGCTGACCGCGTTCGGGCTGATGTCGCTGCAGGGCAAGCCGAAGGCGCAGCGCACCCAGGACGAACAGCGGGCGATCGACGCCGGGCTGCGCTGGCTGCTCGGCCAGCAGAACAGCGACGGCACGTTCGGCGAGCAGGTGCTCAACTACACGACCTGCGTGGCGGTCGGCGCGTTGTCGCGCTGGCAGGATCCTGCCGTCGGGCCAGCCCTGCAGAAGGCGCAGCGCGCGATCCTCGGCTTCCAGAACATCGAGAGCAGCGGCTACCTGCGCAGCGACCGCGACTACGGTTCGGTCGGCTACGGCAACAGCCAGCGCGGCGACCTCAGCAACCTGCAGTTCTCGATCGAAGCGCTGCGTGCGACCGGGCTGCCGGCCGGCCACGAGGCGTTCCAGAAGGCGCTGGTGTTCCTGCAGCGCACGCAGAATCTCAAGGCCTTCAACGACTTCTCGGGCAAGCTGCCCGACCCCGAACGCGAGGACGTGATCCTCGACGCGACCTCGGGCGACGACGGCGGTGCGGCCTACTACCCGGGCAACAGCAACGCCGGCTACGTCGTGCTGCCGAACGGCAAGTCGGTGCCGCGCAGCTACGGCTCGATGACCTACGCGCTGCTGAAGTCCTACACGTTGGCCGGCGTGCAAGGCGACGACCCGCGTGTGCAGGCGGCGATCGACTGGATCCGTCGCAACTGGACCCTGGCGGTCAACCCGGGTGCCGACCCGGCGCTCGGCCCGAAGGTGCAGTACCAGGGGCTGTTCTACTACTACATGGTGTTGGCCCAGGCGCTCGACGCCGCCAAGGCCGGCACGATCGACACGGTGGTCGTCACGGACGGCAAGGAGACCATCGTGCCGGTCGACTGGCGGCAGGCCCTGCGCAGCCACCTGGAGAGCATCCAGCGACCGGACGGCACCTGGCGCAACGGCGAGAACTCGCGCTGGATGGAGGGGCTCGAGCTGCTCTGCACCTGCTACGCGATGGCTGCCCTGGAGCGCTGCCAGTGAGCGCCGGACTGCGGCTGCCGGCCGCGGTGGCGTGGTTCCGGTTCTTTCGCGGGGAGGTCGTGCACGTCGGCGCGGTCGATCCAGTGGGACCGCATTGGTTCGACCTCGGGCCGCTGTGCGTGCACACGCTGCTCGCCGCCGGCCAGCTGCGCCTGGCCGATCTGCAGGCGCGCATCGCGCAAGCGGCGCGCATGACCGAACCGGCGCGTTTCGCGGTGCCGGTGCCGCGGCCCGGCAAGATCCTCTGCCTGGCCAAGAACTACGTCGCCCACGCCAAGGAGATGGGCGGCGAAGCACCGCCCGAGCCGATCTTCTTCGCCAAGTTGCCCGACACGCTGGTCGCGCATGGCGAGGCGGTGGTGATCCCGCACTGGCTGGAGACCCGCGTCGACCACGAAGCCGAACTCGGCCTCGTGCTCGGCTTCGCCGACCCGTCCGGTCGCGGTGCCAAGTACGTCGACGCGGCCGCCGCTCCCGCCCTGGTCGCCGGCTACACGCCGCTCAACGACGTCACCGCGCGCAAGCTGCAGGGCCAGGATCGCGAGCAGAAGTACCCGTGGTTGCGCAGCAAGGCGCTCGACACGTTCTGCCCGGTCGGACCGTTCGTGGTGCCGGCCGATGCGCTCGACGCCGGCAACCTGCGTGTCGTGATGCGCGTCAACGGGGCGGTGCGCCAGGACGCCAACACCCGCGAGATGGTGTTCCCGATCGGTGCGGCGCTGGCGGCGATGGCGCGCTGCACGACGCTGCGCCCGGGCGACCTGATCGCGATGGGCACGCCCGAGGGGGTTGGCCCGGTGGTCGACGGCGACGTGATGGAGGTCGAGGTCGAAGGTCTGGGCGTGCTGCGCAACCCGGTGCGTCGGGAAAATCGCCCCGCAGGGTGAGCCAGCCAGCTGTGCCTTGGCTGCCGAAGGGGTCGGGGAGGCAGGATGCGAAGGACCGGCGCGGGGCTTTGCTGGTGACTGCGGCTAGGCGCGCAGCGGGTTGACGATCTTCAAGTCGTCGATCTGCCGTCCATCCTGGAGATCCTCGCTGAACAACTGCCGACAACCGGCGACCGTGGCGGCACGAACGATCAGTGCATCCCAGAACGAGAGTTGGTGGAGTCGTTGGACATCGATGGCCCCGAGGATGAGTTCGAGATCCACTTCGACCAGATCCAGCCTGCCGAACAAGGCCACTTTGCTGCGTGCCGTTGCAGGGGGCACGCCGAGCTTGCGGGTGGCGCTGACGTAGTATTCCTGGAGCACCTGGGTCGAGAGGACCGCGGTGCCAGCTGCGACATGTTGCTCGAGCAGGGCCAGCGCCCGTTCTCGCTTGGCGTCCGCCGCGAGGTCGTCCGCGTACACGAGGATGTTGGTGTCGAAGAAGGACCGCATGGGTCAATCCTGCCGGTCGTAGATCTCTTCACGCGACCACTTGCGTCCATCCGAGCGACCAGGCGACGAGCGCAGGAGGGCGATCAGTTCGGCGGCATTCTCCTCCGCAGTGCGGGCGCCGGCCAGCGACTCGATCATCTGGCGGAGAAGCTCCTGCAAGCTGACCCCCCGCTGGCGAGCGATCATCCTTGCTCGCTCGAGGACCTTGTCATCCACCGCAATCGTCAGGTTCATACACACAGGATACGTGTGCGCTGGTTCCGTGTCAAGTGTCCCCTTGGTGTTGCCGGAACTCGCTGGCGTAGCCGGATGCGGGCCTGCTGCTTCTGCTGCCGTGCGGTAGCCGTTGCTGCAGATGCCAGATGCCGTTGGCCAGGGCCCCGCGGAGCAAATAAAACGGCCGCTCGCACGTCGAACGCGTGCCCCGGTCGCTGCCATGCCGACGATCCATCCCGCCGTATCCCGGTTCCTGCGCAGCGCTTCGCGCGCCGCCTCCGTGCTGGGCGCCCTGCGGGTGCTGGCCGTCGTCGCGACCGGTGGAGCGGCGGTGCTGCTGGGGCTGCGCCTGCTCGGCCACTACGTGCCGCCGACCTGGTGGTGGCTGCTGGCTGCGCTGCCGGTGCTGGTGGGGGCCGGCTGGGCGGTGCGGCAGGCGCGGCTGTCCCCGGCCGCCGCGGCGGCCCACCTCGACCAGCGGCTGGGGTTGCGGGGTTTGCTGGTCGCCGCGCAGAGTGGCGGCGAACTCGATGCCAACTACCAGCGCCTGCTGCGGCATGGCCTCGGCGAACTGCCCGGCGCACTGCCGGCTGTGGCGTGGCGGCAGGCGCTGCCGCAGCCGTTCGCGGCGGCCGTGGCGTTGACGGTGGTCGCACTGCTGCCGCCGCCCGACCCGGCACCGGTGCCGCCTGGCCGCAGCGAACTGGCGATCGCGCAGGTCGAGCAGGTCGAACGCGGCCTGCGCGACCTGTTCGAGCGCGGCGAGGTGCCCGAGGAGATCAAGGACGAGCTGCAGCGGCGGCTCGGCGAGCTCAAGGACGCGGTCGCGGCGGGGCGCGCCGTCGACTGGCGCGACCTCGACGACCTCGAACAACGCCTCGAGCGCGAAGCGCAGCTGCAGCGCCTCGCCCAGGTGGCCCAACGGGCCAATCCGCCGGGCCGGCAGGTCGCCAGCAAGGGCGGCAAACCGTCGCCCACCAGCCAGCAGCTGGCGATGGCGGCCAAGGCGCTGCTCGACGCCGGCCTGCTCGACCAGATGTCGCAGCCGCTGCTGGAAGCGCTGCGCAACGCGCGGCTGCCGGACGGGACCTTCGATCCGAGCAAGCTCGACCTCGATCCGGCGGCACTGGCCGAACTGCTGCAGCAGGTCGAGGGCCTCGCCGGGCGGCTCGGCCAGCTGGCGCAAGGTCTCGATCCGGCTCAGCTGCAGGAACTGGAACGGCTGGCTCGGGAATTCGCGCAACGCCAGTTCGGCGCTGGCGCTGAGGGTGGTTTGGGGCAGGGGCCCGGCGGTGCTGGTCCCGGCGGCGAGGGCCCGGGCGGCCAGTGGGGCGGCGGCGGCGTGTCGCGCGGTCCAGGCCATGCCTCCCTGCATCTCAGTGACGACCACCAGGGTGGCGCCAGTGCCGACCTGAAGTTGCCGGCCGGTGCACCGCTGCCCGGCGACTGGGTCCCGCTCGGCAGCAACCTGCGGCCGGCGGAAGCCGCACCGCAACCGAACACGGCCCCCGGTGGCACGGCGGCCGCCGGCAGCGGCGGCGCCACGTGGCAACTCGACCTGGCTCCGCGGCATCGCGCCGTGGTGCGCCGCTACTTCGCTGGTCAGGAGAAACGATGACGAAGATGCTCGAAGCCGCGGCCGTCGCGCGTGGCAAGGAACTGCTCGACCGACTGCGGCACGGCTGCAACCAGGTGCTGATCGGCCAGCAGGAGCTCGTCGACCTGGCGGTGATCGCACTGTGTGCGCGTGGCCATCTGCTGCTCGAAGGTCTGCCGGGGCTCGGCAAGACCGAGCTGGTCAAGGCGATCGGCCGGCTGCTGGCGCTGCAGTTCCGCCGCGTGCAGTTCACGCCCGACATCCTGCCCGGCGACGTCACCGGCGGGCCGATCCTGCAGGAACAGGACGGCCAGCGCCGCTTCGTGTTCCAGCCGGGCCCGCTGTTCGCCAACGTCGTGCTCGCCGACGAGATCAACCGCGCCAGCCCGAAGACCCAGTCGGCCTTGCTCGAGGCGATGCAGGAGCGGCGCGTCACCGTGCTCGGCGAGACGCACGTGCTGCCGCAGCCGTTCTTCGTGCTGGCGACCCAGAACCCGATCGAACTCGAGGGCACCTACCCGTTGCCCGAAGCGCAGCTCGACCGCTTCTTGTTCAAGGTCGAGGTGCCCGGCGTCGACGCCGGCACGATGACGCAGATCCTGACCAGCCGGCGGCGCGGTGAGCCACCGCAGTTGCAGCCGGCCTGCAACGCGGCCGAACTGACGGAGTTGTTCACGCTGGTCGACGGCGTGTTCCTGCCCGAACCGGTCGCCAACTACATTGCCAGGCTGGTGGCGGCGACGCACCGCGAAGCCGCCGACGCGCCGGACCTGGTGCGGCAGTCGGTGCGGTACGGCGCGTCGCCCCGCGCGGCGATCGCGATCGGCGAGGCGGCGCGCGCGGCGGCGCTGCTGGCCGGGCGGCCGAACGTCGACTTCGCCGACGTCGCGCGCGTGGCGATGCCGGCGGTGGCGCACCGGTTGGTGCTGCAGCACGCGGCGGTGGTGCAAGGCACCACCGCGCGCGACGTCGTCGCGGCGGTGCTGGAGGCGGTCCCGGCGGTGGACAAGCAGCTGCCGGCGGGGGTGCGATGAGCGAGTCCTCGCGCAGGCGGCACGCCGGACGATCGTGGCTGCGGGCGCTGCTGCTGTGCTGCTGGCTGCTGCTCGCGGTGCCAGGCGCCGCGCAGAGCTACACGCACGCCCACGAGGTGGCTGGGCAGCAGGTCTGCTCGGTGCAGCTGACGCCGTTCCTCGGTGGCCAGATCGGCTACGGGCTCGGCTTCGTGCGGGTCGAGCTGCTCGGTCTGGATCGGGCGAGCCACCGGATCGAGATCGAGGTCGGGGCCGCCAGCTGGAGCAATGCGAGCACCCGGGTGCGCCGCACGTTCCAGATCGGACCGGGCGAGCGGCAGCGGGCCTTCCTGCCGTTGGCGACGTCGGCAGCCGGCATGCTCGAACTGGAGCTGCGGATCGACGGAGTCCGGATCGCGGATTCGACGAATCTGCGGCGCGGCAACGGGCTGCAGGCCCTGTTGGTCGCCGAACGGGCGGCGGTGCGCGCCGATGCGCTCGGCCTGCTGCAGCGGCTTGGCGAGTACGGTGCCGAGGCGGCCGAGGACCTGTGTGCGCCTGGCGACCTGCCGAACGACTGGCGGTTGCTGACCGCCTACCCGCTGATCCTCGTCGACGGCCAGAGCCAGCTCGCCGGCGAGGCGCAGGAAGTGCTGCGCCGCTACGTGCACGCCGGCGGGGTGGTGTGCATCGCCGGGGTCGAACGCCTACCGGCCGGGCCGCTGCGCAGCCTCGGCGAGGCCGCGACCGCGGGCGTGCAGCGGCACGGCTTGGGGGCCTGCCGCAGCGTCGGCGCAGGCTTCGGCGGCCCGGCGATGGCGTCGATCGGCGCCGAGCTGACGGGTTGGATGTTCCAGGTCTGGCCGGTGCTGGCGACGTTCGCCGTCGAACAACCGATCGCCGGACTCGGCGAAGCGCCGGTGCGGGTGTTCTTGTTCGTGATCCTCGTGTTCGCGATCCTGGCCGGGCCGGTCAACTTCTACGTGTTGCGCAAGCGCAAGCAGCCGCTGCTGGCGCTGCTGACGGTGCCGGTGCTGGGGTTCGGGACCGCGCTGGCGATGTTCGCGTACGGCTACTTCCGCGACGGGTTCGACGTGCGCGGCGGCAGCAAGACCTGGACGTTGCTCGATCAGCGGCGCCACGAGGTGGTCGGCATCGCCGCGCAGACGTTGTTCAGCGGCATGTCGCGGGCCGACCTGCAGGTGCCGGCCGACACGATCGTATTGGCGCCGCGCGCCCAGATGCGCGAGTCGCAGCAGGTTCCGGACCAATGGCGATTCGACGCCGACCGGCAGGTGCTCGACGGTGCGTTCCTGCCGTCGCGCGCGCCGACGCCGTTGGTGCTGGCGGTGCAGGAACCGTGCCGGGCGCGGGCGCGGGTCCGCGACGACGGCAAGGGCGGCCGCGAACTGCTCGTCGACGGGTTCCAGTTGGCCGCGGGGCAGGTCGTGCTGCGCGACGCGGAAGGCAAGTACTGGGCCGGCGACGCCGCGAACCTGCGGCCGCGGACCGACCGGGACGCGCAGCGTGATCGGCGCAACCTGACCTCGCACCTGCGCTCGCTGTCGCTCGCCGGCGACACCGGGGTCCAGGCACCGGTCGACCTCGTGGATTCGTTCCTGCCCGATGGCGAGTTGCCGGTCGGCAGCTACTTCGCCGTCGTCGCGAGCCCGCCGTGGCGCGCGGACCTGTTGGCACCCGAGGCTCGCCTCGCGACCCACCACCTGCTGGTCGGCCTGTTGGCGCCGGAGGACTTCCTGCGATGAGCGTACCGATCCTCGAAGTCGACCAGCTGTGCCGCTCGTACGGCAAGGTGCGCGCGGTCGCCGACCTGTCGTTCGCGATGCAGCGCGGCCAGATCACCGGCTTCGTCGGCCCGAACGGGGCCGGCAAGACCACGACGATGCGGATCGCCGCGACGCTCGACATCCCCGACAGCGGCGACGTGCGCATCGACGGCGTGTCGGTGCTGGTCGAGCCGCGGCGGGCGCGGCAGCGCATCGGCTACATGTCCGACCAGTTCCATCCGTACCCGAACCTGGACGTGATGGAGTACCTGGACTTCTTCGCGCGGGCGCAGGGGCTGCGCGGCCATCGGCGGTTGGAGACCGTGCGCTCGGTGGCCGGCTTCTGTGGGCTCGACACGTTCCGCGATCGGCCGGCGACCGGCCTCAGCAAGGGCATGGGGCAGCGCCTGCACCTGGCCAAGACCCTGTTGCACGACCCGCAGCTGTTGATCCTCGACGAACCGGCGGCCGGCCTCGACCCGCGGGCGCGCATCGAGTTCCGGGCCCTGCTCAAGGAACTCGCGGCGGCGGGCAAGTCGATCCTGATCAGCTCGCACATCCTGCCCGAACTCGGCGAGACCTGCGATTCGGTGGTGGTGCTCGAGAAGGGCCGCCGGGTCGTCGCCGGCACGATCGCCGAGATGCAGCGCAGCGTCGCCGGCCAGCAGTCGGTGCAGATGCGCGTGCTCGGCGACGGCGAGGCGCTGCTGCGCTTCCTGGTCGTGCAGCCCGAGGTCGTCGACGTCGCCGTCGACGACCGGCGGGCGCGGTTCGGCTTCGCCGGCGACGACGAAGGCCTGGCGCAGTTGCTGGCCCGCGCGATCGGCGCTGGGCTCGTGGTGGTGGAGTTCGGCCGCGTCGAGGCCGACCTCGAGGCGATCTTCCTGTCGACGACGAAAGGCAACCTGCAATGAGCGACGCCACGACGATGCCCCTGCGGCTGGGCCTGTGGGGCCGGCTGTCGGACCGACTGAACCCGATCCTGGTCCGCGAACTGCAGCAGGCGGTCAAGGGCCGGGTGTTCCTGGTCACGGTGCTGTTGGCGCTGCTCGCCGAGGTGGTGGTCGCCGTCGCGGTGACCTCCGAGTGGCGCAACACCACCAACATCGGGCGCAACGCGTTCAGTGCCGGGCTGGCGACGCTGGCGCCGTTGCTGCTGTTCGTGGTGCCGATGCAGGCCTACCTGGCGATGACCAGCGAACTCAAGGGCGGGGTCATCGAGCAGTTGCTGCTCAGCGAACTGCGCCCGCTGCGCATCGTCGCGGGCAAGCTGGCGGCGGCGATGGTGCAGTTCGTGCTGTACCTGGCGGTCGCCGCACCGCTGCTCACCACCAGCTACGTGCTGCGCGGAGTCGACCTGCCGACGATCCTGTTCTGCCTGTGCTTTGCGATGGTGTTCTGCGTCGCGGCGACGACGTTCGCGATCGCCGCGGCCCTGCAGGGCACGTTCCCGGCGATGCGGCCGGTGGCGATGCTCGGCATGGCGTTCGGGCTCGGCGTCGGCAGCATCTCGATGGTCGCCTACATCGGCAGCGGCGAGGGCCTGCGCGACGTCGCCTGGATGCTGCGCAGCCCCGACTTCTGGCCGATGACCTCGGCGATGGTGCTCGGCTGCCTGCTCGGCATCGTGCTGCTGGCGCTGGTCGCCCAGGCGTTCCTGGCGCACGCGTTCGAGAACCGCTCGACCGGGTTCCGGGTGTTCCTGCTCGCCGTGCCGCTGGTGCTGTTGGGCTGGATGCTGGTCATGCAGGGCACGAGCCTGCGCCGCGAGGCGGTGGCCGTCGGGGCGCTGCAGCTGGCGGTGCTGGCCGCGGTGTTCATGCTGTTCATGGTCACCGAGCTGCGCGACCTGTCGCCGCGCGTGCGGGCGCACGTGCCGCGCCACCCGGTGCTGGCGCTGTTGGTGGCGCCGCTGCTGCCGGGCCGCGACCGCGGCCTGTTGTGCGGGGTCTTGTTCGCGCTGCTGATCGGCAGCCTGGGGGCGCTCTTCTACACCTCGCCGGCACCGAGCAGCGGGGTGTTCGCCTGGGACTTCGCAGCGGCATTCTGGCGCGCCACCTGGGTGGCGTTTGCGTACCAGTTCTTCTTCTACGGGCTGGTGCGTTCGCTGCGCAGTCGCTTGCCCGAGACACTCGGCGGCAACCACGCGGCGCGCTTCCTGGCGCCGTTGCTGATCCTGCTCGGCATCGTGCTGCCGCTGCTGTTCGACGGCCTGGTGCGCGGCCGGGTCGACGGGTGGCACGTCGGCCACCTGCTGAACCCGTTCTGGACGATCGGCATCGCTGCCGAAGGCGATCACGACGAGGTGCGCACGCTGGTGCTGCTGGTCGGCGGCCTCGTGCTGCTGTTGCAGTCCCCCGCGCTGGTGCGCGGCGTCCGCGAGGTGCTGGCCGCCAGCGCTGCCCGGCGCCGCGGGAGCAAGGCCGCGTGAACCAGGCGGCCCTCGACGCGGGAGTGGTCGCCCGCTACCGGTTGCGCCTGGCGCCGCACCGCATGCGCGGGCGGATCGGCGACCGCCGCGGCAGCGGGGTCGGCAGCTCGATGGAGTTCCACGACTACCGCGACTACGCGCCCGGCGACGACCTGCGGCACCTCGATTGGCGCGGCTACGCCCGCACCGAGAAGCTGCGCGTGCGGTTGCACCAGGAGGAAGTGGCCCCGTTCGTCGACGTGCTGCTCGATGGCTCGGCGTCGATGGCGGTCACGCCGGGCAAGGAGCAAGCGGTGCGCGCGCTGGTCTCGGCCTTCGGCAGTTGGTGCCTGGCGGCCGGCTGCACGCCGCGCACCGTGGCGTTCGGGGCCGGGCCGATCGAGCTGGTGACGTTCGCGTTCGCCGGCGGTGCGGCCGGGCCCGCGCTGCCGATGGTGCCGCTGCGGCCGCGCGCCGTGCGCGTGGTCGTCACCGATGGCTTGTGGCAGGACGGTGGGGCGGCGTTCCTGCGGCGCGTCGCGGCTGGAGCGGCGGAACTCGCGGTCGTCCAGCTCCTCGATCCGTGGGAGGTCGATCCCGAGCCGTGCGGCGCATTGGCGGTCGTCGACGCCGAGACCGGCGAACGCCGCGAAGTGCAATTCGACGCCGCGGCGGTGCGGCAATACCAGGAACGCCTCGCCCGACTCGGCGACGACCTGCGGCGCGAGGTGCTTGGACTCGGTGGCCGCTTCGCGCGTGTCGTCGCCGCCGATCTGGCGACGATGTGCAACCGCGATCTGGTGCCGGCCGAGGTGGTCGAACCGGCATGAGCCTCTTGTCGCCATGGGGGCTGCTCGCGCTGCTGGCGGTGCCGGCGGTGGTCGTGCTGCACTGGTTCCGGCGCCGGCTGCCCGAACGGCGCGTCGCGGCGGCGTTCCTGTTCGGCGGCGACCGGTTGGCCGCCGACGCCGGCCGGCAGCGCACGACGCTGCTGCGCACGCCGTCGTTGTGGCTCGAATGCGCCGCCGCGGCCCTGCTGGCCCTCTGGCTGGCCGAACCGACGTTCGGCGGCGCCAACCAGCGGCACGTCGTGTTCGTGCTGGACGACTCGGCGTCGATGGCGGCCGGCAGCACGCGCGCCGATGCGATCGCCGACGTCGAGGCGCGACTCGCCGCCCTCGGCGGCAGCGACCGGGTCACGGTGCTGCGCACCGGTCCGCGCCCCGATGTGCTGGTCGGGCCGCGCGCGCTGCCGGCCGAAGTCGGCAGTGCCCTCGCGCGTTGGCGACCGGTGCGGCCGTCGCACGCGATCGAGCCCGCGCTGGAGCTGGCACGCGAACTGGCGGCCGGCGGCGGCGAGGTGGTCCTGGTGACCGACCGCGTGCCGTCCCAGGCGCTGCCGGAGGCGACCGTCGTGGCACTCGGCCGCAGCGAGCCGAATGCCGCGCTGCTGAGCGCGCAGCGGTTCCTGCGCCGCGACGGCACCGAGGAGCTGCGCGTCGCCGCGGGGGGTTCGGCGAACTCGCCGCGACGCGGCTGGTCGTGCGCAGCGCCACCGCCGAGCTGGCCGCGCGCGACCTGACGTTCGCGGCAGGCCACGCGCGGGTGACCCTCGAACTGCCGGCCGACACCGGCCCGATCGAACTGCAGCTGGCCCCGGACGCATTGGCCCTCGACAACGAGGCCACGCTGCTGCCCGAGCCGGTGCGCACGGTGGTGTTCTGCGACCTGTTGCCGCCCGCACGGCGCACCGAGCTGCAGTTCGACCGGGTGCTCGGTGCGCTCGCCGCGTGCCGTGCCGACGTCGCCCCACTGGCGGCGCAGGTGCTGTTCGTCGCCGAACCCGGCCAGCCGGTGGCCGGCCAGATCGAGGTCGTGCTGCCGCGCGGCGATGGGCCGCGCAGCGCCTACCAGGGCGCATTCGTCGTCGAACGCTCGCACCCGTGGACCGCCGGCGTGACGCTGCAAGGCGTCGCCTGGCTCGCCGAGGACCGCGCGTTGCCGGGCCAGCCGCTGGTCACCGCGGGCCGGCAGGTGCTGGTCAGCGAGGAGTTCCTCGAACTCGGCCGTCGGGCCTGGGTCAACGTCGACGGCTCGCGCGGCAACCTGGTGCGCGCGCCCGATTGGCCGGTGCTGCTCGCCAACCTGGTCGACGCCGCGCGGCTGGCGGTGCCCGGCCCCGAACGCAGCAACGTGCTGGTCGGCGGCGAAGCGCGCTTCCGCCGCTCGCTGCGCGCCGACGGCGAAGACGTCGCCGTGACGCTGGTCGGTCCCGACGGCACCAGCCGACCCGGTACCGGCGGCGCGACACTCGGTTGGGTGATCGACCAACCTGGCCTGCACCGGCTGGTCGGTCGCAGTGGCGGCGACCTCGGCCGGATCGCCGCGCGCTTCCTCGACGCGGCCGAATCGGACCTGGCCGGCCGCCAGACCCGCACCCTGGCGGCCACCGCACACGGCGACGGGGCGGCGATCGCCCGCGACACCGGCGCCGAACGGCGCTGGCTCCTGTTGCTGCTCGGCGCCGTGCTGCTGCTCGACTGGTGGTGGCTGACGCATCGCCGTTGGAGGCTCTCGCCGTGATCCGGTTCGCCCATCCCGAAGCGTTCCTGTTGGTGCCGCTGGCGGTGCTGCTGCTGCGCGGCCGGCTGTGGCCGCGCCCGACCGTCGGCGTGTTGCGCGGGCTGTGCCTGCTGCTGCTCGCCGCCGCGCTGGCGTGGCCGTACCGACCGGGTGCCGAAGACGGGCGCGATGTGGTCGTCGTGCTCGACCGCTCGCGCTCGATGCCCGCGGCCGGGGCCGGCAAGGCGCAGGAACTGGCGACCGCGGTCGCGGCGGCGCTGCAGCCCGGCGATCGCCTCGGCGTGGTGACGTTCGGCCGCCGGCCCGCGCTCGAGCGGCTGCCGCAGGCGGCGTTCGCGTGGCCGCAGTGGACACGATCGATCGACCCCGACGGCAGCGACCTCGCCGCGGCGATCGACGCCGCGTTGGCGGCGATCCCGCCAGGCCGGCAAGGCTCGGTGCTGGTGGTCGGCGATGGCGAGGCCACCGGCGGTGACCTCGACGCCGCGGCGCGGGCCGCGGCGCGGGCCGGCATCCGCATCGACACGGTGCTGACCCCGCGTGGGGCGGGCGACGATGCCGCCGTGGTCGACTTGACGGCGCCGGCGACGGTCGCCGTCGGCCAACCGTTCGTGGTCACCGCGGTCGTGCACAGCGACACGGCCGGGGCCGCGCGCTTCCGGCTGTACGGCGACGGCGAGCTGGTGCGCGACGGCGAGGTGGCCCTGGTCGCCGGCCGCAACGTGCTGCAGTTCCGCAGGGTGCTCGAAGCGCCCGGCCAGCACGAGGTGGCGTTCGAGATCCGCCGCGACGGTGACGCCGTGCCCGAGAACGACCGCGGCCTGGCGATCGTGCGCGGCGAAGCCAACTGGCGCGTGCTCTGCGTGACACCGGACGGCCGCGAGGATCGCCTGACCCGGACCTTGCGCGGCCTCGGCTTCGGCGTGCAGGTCAGCGCCCCGGCGAATGCGCCGCTGAGCCTGGCCGAACTCGACGTCGTGCGCTGCGTCGTGCTCGAGGACGTCGCGGCGGCGGACCTGCCGAACGGGGCGCTGCAGACCTTGCACCATTGGGTGCAGAACCTCGGTGGTGGGGTGTTGATGACCGGTGGCCGGGCGAGCTTCGGGGTCGGCGGCTACCACCGTTCGCCGCTCGAGGACGCGCTGCCGGTGACGATGGAACTGCGCGAGGAGCAGCGGCGGTTCGGCCTGGCGATGGCGATCGCGCTCGACCGCTCGGGCTCGATGCAGGCCGATGCCGGCGGCGTCACCAAGATGGAACTGGCGGCGCGCGGCGCGGCGACGGCGGTCGAGATGCTGACCGGGATCGACTCGATCGCGGTGCTGGCGGGCGACTCGGCCGCCCACGTCGTGGTGCCGTTGACCGGTGGCGACCAGCGGCGAGCGGTGGCGGCCGAGACGCGCCGCATCGAGTCGATGGGCGGTGGCATCTACGTCGCCGCCGCCCTCGAGGCCTGCGCGGCGCAACTGCAGGGCAGTTCGCAGCAGAACCGGCACATCGTGCTGTTCGCGGACGCCGCCGATGCCGAGCAACCAGGCGACTACAAGACCTTCGTGCCGTCGCTCGCCGCCGCCGGCATCACCGTGTCGGTGATCGGGCTCGGCACGCCGGGCGACAGCGACGCGGCGCTGCTGCAGGAGATCGCCCGGCTCGGCAAGGGCCGCTGCCACTTCGTCGCCGAAGCCGCCGAACTGCCGCGCGTGTTCGCGCAGGAGACCATCCAGGTGGCGCGTTCGGCGGTGGTCGAGGAGCGCACCGCGGTGCGCGCGATGGCGCCGCTGGCCTCGCTCGGCGACATGCCGCTGCAGTTCCCGGCGTTGGCGGGCTACAGCGTCGCCTGGCGGCGGCCGCGCGGCGAACTCGACCTGGAGAGCGAGGACGACCTGAAAGCGCCGATCCTGAGCCACTGGCAGTACGGGCTCGGGCGCAGCGCGGCCCTGTTGGCCGAGGCCGATGGTCCGCTCAGCGGCGAGCTGGCGACCTGGCCCGAGTACGCGACGTTCTTCGGCACGCTGGTGCGCTGGCTCGGCGGCGGGCAGATCCCCGGCGTGTTCGTCGCGGCGAACCGGGAAGGTGGCGATGGCGTGTTCACGATCGAGGCCGAGGACGAACAGGCCACCTTGCTCGATCGTGTGCGGGGCGTGCTGACGTGGCCCGACGGCAGCGTCGGCGAGTTGACGTTCGAACGGCTCGGGCCGGCGCGGCTGGTCGCACGCGTGCCGATGCGCGACCAGGGCACCTACCGGGCGGCGCTCGAACTCGACGGGGCGGCCTACCGACTGCCGCCGTTGACGCTGCCGTACTCGCCCGAACTGGCGCCGCAGCTCGACCCGCGCGGCGGCGAACGGCTGCTGCGCCGGTTGGCCTTGGCGACCGGCGGTTCGCTGCAGCCGACCGTCGAGCAGATCCTGGCCGGCGAACGCCGCAGCTTCGGCCGCGAGGACTTCGCCAGTTGGTGCATGCTGGCGCTGCTCGGTTGCCTGTTGCTGGAGATCGCGGTGCGGCGCTTCCACTGG
>DAIMFJ010000088.1:15706-16149 GCA_036724695.1 Planctomycetota bacterium | reverse complement strand
GTTCGTCGCGATGCTGGTCGCCTGCGGGGCGTTTGCGCTGTGGGCGTTCCGCGGCCGCCGCCGCGCGACGGTACCGGTCGGCAGCGACGCGGCCGTGCCGCTGCGCAACCCGTTCTCGCTGTGGGCGGCCAGCAAGTTCGCGCTGCTGTTCGCCGGCGTGTCGCTGCTGCTGGCCGCGGCCCAGCACTACCTGCCGGGCACCGGCGTCTACGCAGTCGCCGCCTTGGCCGGTTTGACCGACGTCGATCCGATCACGCTGTCGATGGCCGAACAGGCGGCCAAAGGCACGCAGACGCTGCCGGTCGCGGTGACGGCGATCGTCGTCGCCGCGCTCAGCAACACCCTGGTCAAGGCCGGCGTCGCGATCGGCAGTGGCAAGGGGCTCGCGCGACCGGTGCTGGTCGGCACGACGTTGGTCGTGATCTGCGGCGCGGTGGCGTTGG
>DAIMFJ010000088.1:3606-15696 GCA_036724695.1 Planctomycetota bacterium | reverse complement strand
TTGCTCACGGAGCCAGCGAGCAAAGCTGGCGTGGGCGCGGTGGCGTTGGCGCTGGGCTGAACCAGCGCTGCCGCGCCTTCATCTGGTGCGGTCGACGGCCTGCATCTCCGGCGCGCCGAGGATCGCCTGCCGCCGCGTGGCGAGCACCGCCCGCAGCGAACCGGCCAACGGCTGGCCCTGTTCGTCGACGGCGAAGTTGCGCAGGAACGCGGCGTGGTCGTACGGCGAATGCTGGTCGCGGGCGACGATCGGCTCGATCGCCTGCTGCCACGCCGACAGGCGTCGCTGCACGGTGGCGTCGGCCAGGGCGGTCGCGGCGATCGTGCGCAGGTTCTGCAGGTAGCGTTGCCGCCACGCCGGGACTTCGAGCAGACGTTTGAGCAGCGGCCGGTCGGCGCGGTCGCTACCAGCCAGGGGCGTGGCGGCGGCACCGCCGCCGGGGCCGCCGCGGCGGCCGCCGCCGGCGGGACCACCGGGGCTGGGGCCGCGGTTGCCGCGGGCCAGCAGGATCTCGTTGTTGTCGCGGGCGACCAGGTGGAACTTGCCGTCCGGGTCGCGGTACAGGCAGTAGTCGCTGGCGCGGGTGTAGTAGCCGTCGTCGTCGGCCAACGCGTGGTCGATGGCCAGGAACCACAAGGCGCCGTCGATGTCGAGGTGCTGCGGCAGGATGCGTTCGAGGTCCTCCTGGGCGGCGGTGTCGAGTGCGCCACACAGGTCGATCAGGGCCTGCCAGGCCCGCGGGTCGTCCTTCGACTTGATCTGGTAGTTGCGTCGGTAGGCTTCGGGGTCCTCGCCGAGGTAGCGCAGGCCGCCGTTGCCGCCGAAGTCCGGCGGCACCTTCCAGCGCGCTCCCTTGCCGGTGCCGAAGTGGTCCTTCAGGAAGTCCTTGTCGAACTGCTGCACGGCGCTGTAGATGCCGAAGTCCTCGCCGTTGACGACGACCCGGACCAGTGCGACGCGCGGCGCCGGCAGGAACTGGGTGGCGACCCAGCCGTGCAGGGCCTCGCGCACGAACGACGCGTCGCCGTTGCCGTTGACGAGGTCGAGGTTGCGCACGCCGCGCCACGACTGTTCGGGCTCGACCCAGTCGAACTGCAGGTCGAACGACTTCTTCTTGCCGCGCACCATCTGGTACGAGGTGTTGCCGCGGAACGCGACGC
Source organism: Planctomycetota bacterium (assembly GCA_036724695.1). Lineage (GTDB taxonomy): Bacteria > Planctomycetota > UBA1135 > UBA1135 > UBA2386 > JACKIC01. The sequence continues at coordinate 14,536 of DAIMFJ010000088.1, read as the reverse complement.
CGACGTTCGCGAAGGTCTCGCCGTCGATCTGCACGCTGGCCGGCACCAGCACGTCGGTGCGGTAGAACGCGGCCAGTTCGCCGTGCCAGTCGGCCATCTCGAACTGCAGGAACACCGTGCGTACGACGTCGGGATCCCAGACCGGGGCGCCGCGGTGGTGGGGTACGTCGGCTGGGGCGACGGGGTCGCCCTTGGCGTCCGGGTCGAAGCGGCCGCCGCCGGGGCCACCAGCACCCGGTGGGCCACCGCCGGGCCCACCCGGGAAGTTGCCTGGGCCACCAGCCCCGGGTGCCCCGGGGAAGCCGCCGCGCATGCCTGGCTGGCGCTGCGGCCGGTTCTCGAGCAAGAAGGCGCGGGCTTGCGCCCGTTCGCCGGCGTCGAGCCGGCCGTTCTGGTCGGCGTCGAACCGGGCCAGCACCGGCTGGTCTTCGCTGCGCGGTCCGCCGGGACCACCGGGGCCGCCAGGACCAAACGGGCCACCGCCCGCGGGATCCTGGGCGAACGCCGGCACGAGGGTGAGCAGCGCGGGCAACCAGCGCGCGACGACAGCGGATGGGATGGTCACGAGAGGTTACCTACGGCCGCACGGTGCGGCAGCCCACCGCAATTCGTCCCCGGGCGGGCCTGGGGCCGGATCCGGTCGCGTCGATCAGTACAGCAGGAACCGCCGCACCCGTTGCCACCAGTCCGCCGGGGCCGCCGCCAACTGGTCGAGCGCCGCCCACGGCAGCTGGCCGCCGACGAACGCGCGCACCGCGGTGCCGCCGCTGAGGATGTCGATCGGCATCTTCTCGGTCTCGTACTCGTACGGCGGTTGCAGCCACGCGAACTGTCGCGGCCACAGCTCGGCGACCGCCCGCAGCAGCGCCAACGTGGCCTTGTAGGACGACAGCGCCTGCGGATCGGTCACGTGCAGGAACAAGCCGCCACACGGCTGGCCCCGCCACTTCTGGAAGGTCGGCTCGAAGTGGATCGGCCGCAGCGCCAGCCCCGGCAGGTGCCGCGTCGACAGCAGGGCCTGCAACTGCCACGGATCGACGAACGGCGCGCCGCAGACCTCGAACGGCGTCGTCGTGCCGCGGCCTTCGCTGAGGTTGGTGCCTTCGAGCAGCACCTGGCCGGGATAGACCAGGGCTCCCTCCGCGCGCGGCAGGTTCGGCGACGGCGGCACCCAGGCGCGGCCGGTGTCGGCCCACAGCATGCTGCGCCGCCAGCCTTGCAGCGGGGCGACGTGCAGTTCGGCGCCGAGCCCCATCGAGTCGTTGCAGAAGCGCGCCAGTTCGCCGAGCGTCAGTCCATGTCGCATCGGCACCGCGGCGCGGCCGACGAAGCTGCGGAACTCGAGGTCGAGCAGGCCGCCTTCGGCGCGTTCGCCGCCGAGCGGGTTCGGCCGGTCGAGCACCAGCACCGGGATGCCCTTCTGCGCGCAGGCCTCCAGGCAGTACGTCAGCGTCCACACGTAGGTGTAGACGCGCGTGCCGACGTCCTGCAGGTCGACGACCAGCAGGTCGAGGCCGTCGAGCATCGCCTGGCTCGGTTTGCGGGTCTCCGAGTACAGGCTGTGCACCGGCACCGACAGGCGCGGGTGGCGCGCGTGGCCGGTCTCGATCATGTTGTCCTGTTCGGTCGACCACAGGCCGTGCTGCGGCCCGAACAGCGCGGCCAGCTTGCCGCCGAACCGGGTCGCCAGCACGTCGGCGGCGTGCCGGAAGTTGCCGTCGACCGAGGCCTGGTTGCTGAGCAGGCCGAAGCGGCGCGCCCGGACCAGGGTCTCGTGCGGCTGCTCACAGACGACTTCGAGGCCAAAACGCACTGGGGTGGGCATCGCCGGTTCGCCAGGGAAGGTGGGGGTCACTCGTAGAGCAGGAACGGCCGGCGGCGGACCTTGTACAGGTCGAGGTCCTTCTGCCAGCGCTGCACGATCGCCGCGGTCGGTTCGCCGGCCAGGATCGCGGCGGCGGTCGCTTCGTCCTTCAGCAACCAGTCGAGGCGTTTGGGGTCCCAGTCGTCGGCGTGCAGCAGGCGCAGCGCGCGCGCCAGCGCGATGCCGGTGCGCACCGCGTCGAAGCTCTGCCAGTCGCGGATCGCGATCTGCACGCCGCCGCAGCGCTGGCCAGCGTGTTTGCTGGCCGTCGGCGTGAACTGGATCGGCACGAACGCGACGCCGGGCAGTTGTTCCTGGCGCAGGTGCGCAGCGAGTGTCATGCCGTCGCACCAAGGTGCACCGACCACTTCGAACGGCGTGTCGGTGCCGCGGCCGACCGACACGTTGGTGCCTTCGACGAGGCCGATGCCGGGATACAGCAAGGCCTGCGTCAGGCTGCGCATGTTCGGCGACGGGTTGATCCACAAGAGCCCGGTCTGGTCGAAGCGGTCGGCGCGCTGCCAGCCTTCGCAGGCGAGCACCGCCAGGTCGACCTGCACCCCGTCCTCGCCGGCGATCATGCGCGCCAGTTCGCCGGCGGTGAGGCCGTGCTGCAGCGGCAGGCGGTGGGCGCCGACGAAGTCGCGGCGTTCGTCCTTCAGCACCGGGCCGGCGACCACCACGCCGCCGATCGGGTTGGGCCGGTCGAGCACGACGAAGCGCAAGCCCTTCTTGGCGGCGACCTCCATCGCGTTGCGCATCGTCGACACGTACGTGTAGAAGCGGCAGCCGATGTCCTGGATGTCGAACACCAGGGTGTCGACGCCGGCCAGCATCGCGTCGGTCGGCACCCGCGTCTCGCCGTACAGCGAGTAGACCGGCAGACCGGTCGCGGCGTCGCGGCTGTCGCCGACCTTTTCGTCGAGCAGGCCTTCCCAGCCGTGTTCGGGGCTGAACAACGCCACCAGCGCCACCTGTTCGCTCTCGGCGATCACGTCGACGACGCGGCGGCCGGCGCTGGTGCGGCCGGTGTGGTTGGTGATCAAGCCGACCTTGCGGCCGGCCAGGATCGCGCAGTCGCTGGCGGCGAGCCGGTCGGCGCCGGTCTTGACGACCGGCTCGACGCGGGACTGGGCCAGGCCCGAGACGGCCAGCAGCAGCAGAGGCAGGGTGGAGTGGATCGGGTTCATGCGCACGGGGTCGTTGGCGTCGAGAAGCAGCTGGCGGCGGCGCCGACGGTCAGCGTCACGCCGCAACTGACCAGGCCGTGCCACGGCCACGCCAGCGTGATGCCGAGCTCCGGCAGACCGAACAGCACGGCGGCGGTGGCCGCCAGGCCGCCGCACAAGCCGAGCAACGACGCAGTCGGGGAGCGCCGCCGCCGCAAAGCCAGCAGGAACAGCCCGAGGATCACCCCGGTGGTGATCGTCGCGATGCCGAGCACCTGGTTGACGACGTTGTCCTGGCCGCCGAGGCCGCTGACGCCGACCGCCACCTGCAGGCCGGCGAACAGCAGCGTGGCGAGCTTCGCGGCGCGCAGTGCGAACGGCGAGTCGGCGGCGTGGCCGGTGGCCGGCAGCACGAAGTCGTTGACCAGGGCCGACGCCGACGCCGACAGCGAACTCGACAGCGTCGACATCGCCGCCGAGAACACCGCCCCGAGCACGATGCCGACCAGGCCGGCCGGCAGGTGATGGACGATGAAGTCGGCGAACACGCGGTCGCCCTTCGCGAACGGCGTCGCCGGTGGGTGGGCGAGGTAGAACGCGGCGAGGCCCAGGCCGAGGAACAGGAAGAACGCGAACTGCAGCAGCACCAACGGGCCGCTCCACAGCAGCGCCTTCTGCGCGTCGCCGAGGCTCTTGGCGCTCAGGTAGCGCTGCACGATGATCTGGTCGACGCCGTGGCTGCCGACCGACAGCACCGCACCGCCGAACAAGCCGGCCCAGAACGTGTACGGACTGCTCAGGTCGAAGCCGAAGTCGAACACCGCGAAGCGCTCGTCGGCGACCGCCGCCGTCCACATGCCGCCGAGGCCGCCGTCGAGCTGGCCATGCAGCACGACCAGCGCGGCGATGCCACCGAGCATGTAGACGACGAACTGGATCACGTCGGTCCAGACCACCGCCTTGATGCCGCCGAGCGCGGTGTAGACGACGGTGACCGCGGCGGTGACGCCGACCGCGACCGCCAGATCCCAGCCGAGCATCACCTGCAGCACCAGGGCGGCGAGGTACAGGCGCAGGCCGTCGGCGAGCGTGCGGGTGACCAGGAACAACCCGCTGGCCAGCGTGCGCACCGCCGGGCCGCTGCGGACCCGCAGCACCTCGTAGGCGGTGAACAGCCGGCCCTGGAAGTACAGCGGCAGCAGCAGACTCGACGCGATCGTGCGGCCGACCAGGTAGCCGAGCGGCAGCTGCAGGTAGGTCAGGTCGCCGCGGCTCCAGGCGATGCCCGGCACGCTGAGGAACGTCGCGGTGCTGGTCTCGGTGGCGACGATCGACAACAACAGGGCCCACCAGGGCAGGTTGCGGCCGCCGAGCTGGTTGTCGTTCGCCGACTTCTGGCCGCGGCTGATCCACAGCCCGAACGCGATCGTCGCCAGCAGGTAGGCGCACAGGATCACGAGGTCGGCGGTCTTCATGGCAGGCGTTGCGGGGCTGCGTCTATACTGGCTGCGCCAGCCATGACCAAACCGGATCTGTCGACCCTGACCACGGAGGAGCGCAATCCGCGCACCACCGACCTCGACGCGATGTCGACGCTCGACCTGTGCACGGCGATCCACGACGAGGACCGCACCGTCGCCGACGCCGTGCACCGCGTGTTGCCGCGCATCGCCGCGGCGATCGACGCGATCGCCGAACGCATGCGCAAGGGCGGGCGGTTGATCTACTGCGGGGCCGGCACGTCGGGCCGGCTCGGCGTGCTCGACGCGGCCGAATGTCCGCCGACGTTCTCGGCGTCGCCCGAGCAGGTCGTCGGGCTGATCGCCGGCGGGCCGAGTGCCTTCCTGAAGGCGGTCGAGGGGGCCGAAGACAGCCGCGAGCTCGGCGCTGCCGACCTCGTGCGGTTGGGGCTGGGCGCCAAGGACGTGGTGGTCGGCATCGCCGCCAGCGGCCGCACGCCGTACGTGCTCGGGGCGCTCGCGCACGCGCAGGCCCAGCAGGCGTTGACGGTGGCGGTCGTCTGCAATGCCGGCAGTCCGGTCGCGGCCGCCGCCGAGCATGCGCTCGAAGTGGTCACCGGCCCCGAGATCCTGACCGGCAGCACGCGGCTGAAAGCCGGCACGGCGACCAAGCTGGTGCTCAACATGCTCAGCACCGGCGCGTTCGTGCGGCTGCACAAGGTCTACGGCAACCTGATGGTCGACCTGCAGGCCACCAACGAGAAACTGGTGGTGCGCAGCCGCCGCATCGTCGCGCAGGCGACCGGCGTCGACATGGCGGTCGCCGAACGCACGCTCGCCGACTGCGACGGCGAGGTGAAGACCGCGATCGTCGTGCTGCAGAAGGGGGTCGGGGCGGCCCAGGCGCGCACGCTGCTGTTCCATTGCGAGGGCAGCGTGCGCGCCGCCCTGCAGGCATGACGGCTGCGGCGGCCGTTCCCGCCGCGTCGGGCGGTCGCTGGCTCGGCCTCGACGCGCTGCGCGGGCTGACGATCGCGGCGATGATCCTGGTCAACAACCCCGGCCGCTGGGGGGCGCAGTACCAGTACGCCCCGCTGCGGCATGCCGACTGGCACGGCTGCACGTTCACCGACCTGGTGTTCCCGACGTTCCTGTTCTGTGCCGGGGTCGCGATCGTGCCGGCGTTCGCCGGCAAGCTGGCGCGCGGCGAGGCCCGGGCGCCGCTGGTCGGCCGGATCGGCCAGCGGGTGGCGGTGCTGGTGCTGCTCGGCATGTTGCTCAGCGCGTTCCCGCTGGTGACGTTCGCCGCGGGCAGGGAGCTGTTCGCGCCGCTGCTGGGTACCCGGTTCCCTGGCGTGTTGCAGCGCATCGGCGTCTGCTACGGCATCGCCGCGCTGCTGTTCTTGTTCGCGAGCGTGCGCCTGCAGCGGGTCGTGTTGGCCGGCTGCCTGCTCGGTTACTGGCTGCTGCTGGCCACGGTCGCCGCGCCCGGTGTCGCGGCACCGAACCTCGACGACCCGGCCTTGACGCTGCAAGGCTGGCTCGACCGGCTGGTGTTCGGCGAGCACATCTGGGTCAAGGGCAAGTACGACCCCGAAGGCCTGCTCAGCACGATCCCGGCGATCGCGACGTGCTTGTTCGGTGTCGAAGCCGGCCGCGTGCTGCTGGCGCCGCGCGACGGCGCGGCCAAGGTGCGCACGTTGGCGGGGATCGGTGGGCTGCTGCTGGTGGTCGGCTGGTTGTGGTCGTACCTGCTGCCGTTCAACAAGCCGATCTGGACGTCCAGCTATGCCGTCTGGACCGCCGGCATCGCGACCGTGGCCCTGGCGATCAGCCAATGGGCGTTCGACGTGCGCGGCTGGCGCCGGCTGGCCCATCCGCTGCAGGTCTACGGCGTCAACGCGCTGCTGGTGTTCTTCGGCAGCGGCATCGTCGGCCGCATCGTCGGGTCGCTGTGGACCGTCGACCTCGACGGGCGGCAGGTCGCCGTCAAGGAGTGGTTCTTCCGCACCGCGCTGCTGCCGCACTTCGACCCGAAGGTGGCGTCGCTGCTGTTCGCGCTGCTGTGGATCTTGCTGTGGTACGCGGTGCTGGCGTGGTTGTTCCGTCGGCAGTGGATCTGGTAGGTGTGACCATGAAGACGATCGTCTGCGTGTCGTTGGCGCTCGCCGCGCCGCTCTGTGGCCAGGTGGATGGCAAGTCGGGTGACCAGGTGGTTGGCGCGGTGCAGATCCTCGTGCCGGCGGCCAAGGAACTGTTCGCCAGCGACGCGAAGGTCGAGACGTTGGCGACGACCCTGCAGTTCTGCGAAGGGCCGGTCTGGGTGCCGGCGATGGCGGCGTTGGTGTTCTCCGACATCCCGAGGAACCAGTGGCTGCGCTGGACGGCCGCCGAGGGCGTGGGGGTCTGGAAGGCCAGTGCCGGCGCCAACGGCAACCTGCTCGACCGCGACGGTCGGCTGCTGAGCTGCCAGCACGGCGACCGCAACGTCGTGCGCCACGAGCAAGACGGCAAGCTGACGGTGCTGGCTGCGACCCACGCCGGCAAACCCCTGAACTCGCCGAACGACCTCGCCGTGCGCTTCGACGGCACGATCTGGTTCAGCGATCCGACCTACGGGCTCGGCAAGCGGCCGAAGGAACAGGCCGGCAACTTCGTCTACCGGCTCGACCCCGCGACCGGCAACCTGGTGGCGGTGCTGACCGAGGGTTTCGACCAGCCGAACGACCTGTGTTTCGCACCGGACCACCAGCGGCTGTACGTCGCCGACTGTGGCATGGGGCAACGGGTCGGTGCGTTCCCGGTCGCGGCGGACGGTTCGCTCGGCACGCCGGTGTTCTGGCTCGATGGCGGCAGCGACGGCATGCGCTGCGACGCGCAGGGCAACCTGTACACGACGGCACGCGACGGCGTGCGGGTCTACTCGCCGGCCGGCGAACTGCTGGCCAAGGTGGCGCTGGCGCAGGCACCGACCAACTGCGCGTTCGGAGGCCCCACTGGCACCGACCTGTTCGTGACCGCGCGGCAGCACCTGTACCGGATCCCGATGCGGGTGCAGGGTGCACCCTGGCCGGCGCCGCCGGTCCCGGCCGTTGCTCCTGCCGGACCCGCCCCGGCCAAACGCCAGTAGGTGCTTGCCGCCGCTGCCGCCGGCGCGCACATTCTCGGCGCGATGCCTGCCGCCCCGAACGTTTCGATCCTGCCGACCGCGGCCGACGCGGTGCCGATCCTGCTCGACGAGTTCCGCCAGGTCCTCGCGCGGCACCGCCTGCCGCTGGTCGGGTTCGCGACCGGTGGCACCTACACGGCGATGCTGCAGGCGCTGGGGCGCGAGCTGGCGGCGGGCCGCATCGATCCGTTGGCGTTCGTCGCCACGCACCTCGACGAGTACCTCGGCTTCGGGCCCGAGCGCCGCGGCGGCATGGTCCACGAACTCGGCGAAGCCTGTCCGCCGCTGCTGGCGATGCTGGCGCGCGGGACGTTCCTGCCGGTTCCGCACGACGGCGGCGATGCCGGCCTGCGCAACCACGAACAGCGCCTGGCCCGCGCCGGCGGGGTGCGCCTGCAGTTCCTCGGCATCGGCCGCAACGGCCACCTGGCCTTCAACGAGCCGGGCACGCCGCTGGACAGCACCTTCCATGTGACCCGGTTGGCGGCGACGACGCGCGACGACGCGCGCAAACGCTTCGCTCCCGACGAGCCGCCGGTCGACGCCGCGACCTCGGGGCTGGCGACGATCCTCGCCGCCGAACGGCTGGTGCTCTGCGCGTTCGGCGGCAGCAAGGCTCCCGCGGTGCGGGCGATGTTGCTCGGCGAAGAATCCACCGCCTGCCCGGCGTCGGTGCTGCGCCGGCACGGCAACGTGCGCATCCTGCTCGACCGCGACGCCGCCCAGTTGCTCGGCAACGGCGCTTCGGCCTAGCCGCGCGCGCCTGGGGCAGCCAGGGCGGCGCGGCGTGGACGCCCGGCGACCTGGCAGTATCGTGGCCGCCATGCGCTGCCTCGTCCTCGCCCTCGCCGCCGTCGCCACCGTCCCGATCGTCCAGCCGTCGGTGGCCCAGCAGCCGGATCCCCGGCAGCCGGTCGCCCAGGACCCAGTCGAGGCGTTGCTGGCGCGCCTCAGCCTCGAGCAGAAGGCCGGTCAACTGTTCATGTCGTGGTCGCTGTCGCGCCCGGATGGCACTGGCGAGGCCAACAACCACGAACGCATGCGCCGCTGGGTGCGCGACGCCGAACTCGGCGGCGTGATCCTCAGTCTGGGCACGGTCGAAGACGCCGCCGCGCTGGTCCCGCAGCTGCAACAGGAGGCGAAGGTGCCGCTGCTGCTCGCCGGCGACTTCGAGGGCGGCGTCTGGTTCCGGCTCGATGGCGCCACCCCGCTCGGCAACCAGATGCTGGTCGGGGCGACGCGCAGCGAGCGGTTGGCCGAGGCGATGGGCCGCGCCACCGCACTCGAAGCCAAGGCGCTCGGCTTCCACTGGGTGTTCGCACCGGTCCTCGACGTCAACAGCAACCCGCAGAACCCGATCATCAACGTGCGCAGCTTCGGCGGCGACCCCGACCTGGTCGCCAGGCTCGGCAGCGCGTTCGCGCGCGGCGTGCGCAGCGAGGGCCTGATCGCCTGCGGCAAGCACTTCCCCGGGCACGGCGACGTCGACAGCGACAGCCACCTGCGCATGCCGACGGTGCCCGGCGACGGCGAACGGCTGCGCCGCGTCGAGCTGTACCCGTTCGGCGTCGCCGCCCGGCAGGGGCTCGAATCGGTGATGACCGGCCATCTCGCGGTGCCAGGCCTCGGCGAAGCCGCCGACGTGCCGGCGACGCTGAGTCGCAGGATCCTGCACGACGTGCTGCGCGACGAGCTGGGCTTCACCGGGCTGGTCGTCACCGACGCGCTCGAGATGGGGGGTGTCAAGGACGCGTTCCCGCCCGGCGAAGTGGCCGTGCGGGCCCTGCTGGCCGGCGCGGACGTGCTGCTGATGCCGCCCGATCCGCTGCAGGCCCGCGCGGCGGTGGTCGACGCGGTGCGGAATGGGCGGGTGCCGATGGCGCGCTTGGACGACGCCGTGCGGCGGATCCTGGCGATGAAGCAGCGCGTCGGCCTCCTGGCCGGCGGTGGCCAGGTCGACCCGGCGTGGCGCAGCCGGATGCGCACGCCGGCCAGCGAAGCGGTCGGCGACGAGCTCGCGACCCAGGGGCCGGTGCTGGTCCTGGACCGCGGCCAGATCCTGCCGCTCGGCGAGGTCGGTGCCGCGGACACGGTGGTCGTGCAGGTGTTCGACAAGCGGGACGACCAGGCCGGTGGACAGTTCGTCGACGGGCTGCGCGGCGTCGTCGGTCCGCTCCTGCACACGGTGCACGGCGGCACGCAGCCAGCCGGAGTGGCGCTGGTCGCCGCGAGTCTGCAATCGGCAAAACGCATCGTCTTCGCGCTGCATGTCAAGGTGCGCGAATACGACGGCTCGATCGGCCTGCCGCCGGTGCTGCGGCCGCTGTTCGACGGCTTGCGCGACGAGCAGGAGGTCGTCGCGGTGTCGTTCGGCAGCCCCTACCTGATCGCGCAGCTGCCCAAGGTCGACACGTTCGTCGCCGCGTTCGTCGCCACCGACAAGACCGAACGGTGCGTCGCGGCGGCGTTGCGCGGGCGCGGCTGGCTGGTCGGCAAGCTGCCGGTGGCGATCCCCGGCGTCGCCGCGGCCGGCCACGGCCTGTCCCTCTACCCGTCGCAGGCGTTCGTCGACGAACGGCTGTCGGCCGTCCCGGTCCAGAAGGACGACGCCGCCGAACGCGCCAACGCCGCCGGCGCGCCGCATGGCGACGTGCCGCTGCACACGCTCGACGCGGACCTGGCGCCGCAGCTGACCACGCTGCTCGAAGCGGCGGTCGCCGACGGGGCCTTCCCGGGGGCGGTGTGCATGGTGGCTCGCCACGGCGTGCCGCTGGTGCGCGTCGCGGTCGGCAAGCTCGACCACGGCGCCGAAGCGGCGCCGGTCTCGCTGGGCACCCCCTTCGACCTGGCCTCGTTGACCAAGGTCTGCGCGACCACGCCGGCGGTGTTGTACCTGTGCGCCAGCGGGCAGATGTCGCTCGACGACCCGGTCGCCAAGTGGGTGCCGGCGTTCGTCGGCACCGGCAAGGCGCGGGTGACGATCCGCCACCTGCTGGGCCATTGCAGCGGCCTGCCGGCCTACGAGCGCTACTACCGCAGCATGTCCGGCGCGCCGGCGATCGTCGCCGCGGCGGCCGCCGAGGGGTTGATGACCGAACCGGGCGCCACCGTCACCTACAGCGACCTCGGCTTCGTGCTGCTGATGGCCGCGGTCGAAGGGTGCAGCGGCCAGCCGTTCGCCGAGTTCGTGCAGGAACGGGTGTTCACGCCGCTCGGCATGCCGGGCGCGGCCTTCGCGCCGACCAGCGGCCCGGCCCGCACCGGGGCG
>DAIMFJ010000088.1:0-3596 GCA_036724695.1 Planctomycetota bacterium | reverse complement strand
CACGACGAACGGCGCGGCGGGGTCGTGCAGGGTTACGTGCACGACGAGAACGCCTTCGCGAAGGGCGGGGTCTCCGGCCACGCCGGGTTGTTCGCGACCGCCCACGACGTGCTGGCGTTCGGCTGCGCGATGCTCGCCGGCGGCCGCGGCGTGGTGCCGCGCGATCTGTTGGCCTCGGCGACCCAGCCGGTCGGGTTGGTCGCCGGCGACACCACGCGCGGGCTGGGTTTCCAGTTGTTGCAGTCGGGCACCTGGGCCGGCAGCACGGTGTCGCCAGGGGCCTTCGGCCACACCGGGTTCACCGGGACGTCGCTGGTCTGCGATCCGGACCTCGACACCGTCACCGTGCTGCTGACGAACCGCGTGCACCCGACCCGGGTCAACAACAAGATCCAGGCGGTGCGGCGCGCGGTGCACGATCTGGTGCGCAGCAGCGTGCGCTGATCCGCTGCTGCCGCGTTGCATCGCGTCCAGCTCTGCATCGCTGGCTGCAGAGCGGCAGCAGGAGAACCAAGCAAGTCGGCGCCCTGCGGCCTCTGCTGGTCGACGCGGCCGCGACGCTGCAACCTTGGTTGCGGCCGCAGGCAGCGCTGAGCGGTTGCGGGAAGGTCCCGCCTTGCGCACTGGCACGGCGGCGGGGACAGTACCGTCATGTCGCTACGCAAGCTGGTGTCGTGGTGCCTCCTGGTCGCTCCGGTGCTGGCGCAAGCCGCTCCCGCGCCGGCCGAGAAGCCGGTCCCGCTGCGCATCCACGTGATCGGGGCCAGCGTCAGTGCCGGGTTCCGCGACGGGCCGTTGTTCGGCGGCACCCAGCAGGGCGATTCGGTGCCCCTGCAGACGCTGCTGGCCGCCTACACCGACGAGCTGGCGACGGTCAGCATGCATCCGCCGCTGGCGATGACGGCGATGTTCACCGATCCGTTGACGATCGGCCACCAGCAGGTGCAGATCGCCAAGAAGCGCAAACCGGACCTGGTCGTCGCGGTCGACTTCCCGTTCTGGTTCGCGTACGGCTACGTCGGCGACCAGGAACTCGCCGAACGCCAGGATCGGCTCGACAAGGGCCTGGCGATGCTCGTCGACCTGGGTGTGCCGGTGCTGGTCGGTGACCTGCCCGACATGCGCGGGGCCGCGGTGCGCATGCTCAAGCCGCGGCAGGTGCCGTCGCCGGAAGTGCTCGAGAAGCTGCAGGCGCGCTTGCAGGCGTTCGTCGCCGAGCACGACAACCTGCACCTGCTGCCGCTGCGGCCGTTCGTCGCCGCATTGAAGAGCGACACCCTGCAGTTGCCGCTCGCCGACGGGCCGCTGACTGCGACGGTGCCGTTCCTGCTGCAGGAGGATCGCCTCCACGCAACCCGGCTCGGCATGGCCTACCTGGGTCTGGTGATGCAGTCGCACCTGCAGGCCGTGTTGCCGAAGGACCATGCGCTGCGCGAACGCACGTGGCGCTTCGAGCAGTTCGTCGAGGCCGCCGGGGCCGAAGGCGACCTCGAGGCGCTGTGCGCCGCGGCCGCGAAGGCCAAGGCGCAGGACGCGGCGCGCGGCGGCGATCGTGCCGAACCACCTGGTGGACGCGGTGGGCGCTGAGGGGGCCGTGCGAAGCTGGCGTCGGGCGGCCTGCCTCGCCGGTCTCTCGGTCTGGCTCCCGGTGCTGGTGCCCGTCTGCTTCGGCCTGCTGCGCGACTGTGGCCATTGCGCTCGCACCTATTGGCTCTGTTCGGCACTGGTTCCTGGGCTGCTGCCCAGCGTGCTGTTGCAGCTCGACGATGCGGTGTTCTTCGTCGTCGCCGCGGCGGTGACCCTCGGCTTGTTCGGCGGCTTGGCGGTGGCCCTGCGCGAACTGCCGCGGCCCTGGCACTGGGTGGCGCAGGGGCCGGTGGCCGTGGTCAGCACGCTCTCGGCGCTCGGCTTCGCGATGGCCTTGCGGGCGTGAGCGCCTTGGCAACGAGCCGTCCGAGCAGCAGGCCGCGACTGCCGATACAAGGGTCGTGAACGCCGCCCACGCCACCGGACCCGCCAGCGACGCCGTGTTGGCGCGGGTGCACTGCCGCACCTTCCGCGGCAGCCAGGCCGGCAGTGTGTTCCTGCTGGTGGTGCTGTCGACGTCGACGCTGTCGACGCTCGCCGCCCTGGCACTGCCGATCCCGTTGCTGTTCGTGCTGTTCGTCGGCATGGTCGGCCTGGGCATCGCCTGGCTGGCTGGTTCAACCGAGTACACCCTGACGGCGAGCCATGTGCGCCGCCTGCACCGGCGGTTCCTCGGTGGCAGTCCGCAGCAGCGCGACGTGGCGCTGCGGGACCTGCGCAGCTGGCGGCACGACCGGCAGCTGTCGCGGTCGTTGCAGGAGTACGAGTTCCTCGAACTCGACCCACCGCACGGACCGCGCTGGGTGATCACCAACCGCCAGGATGCGGCGGGCTTTGCCCGGTTCGCTGCGGCGTTCGAGGCGTTGGTGCAAGCGCCCGCGGCACCAACCGCCGGTGCAGGAGGGCCCGAAACGGCAGCACCGGAGCCGGACCAGCCGAGGCCGCGTCGGCGCGGCAGCTTCCACCGCTCGTGGCTCGGTCGCGGCGTGGCCGTGCTGGCCGCGCTCGCGGCGCTCGGCCTGCTCGGGGCGATGCTCGCCGGCGAGCTGCACTTCGGCAACGTGCTCCGGCTCCTGCTGGTCATCGTGCCGGGGGCCGGCTACCTGTGCTGGCGTTCGTTCGGGCGCCGCGGCAGCGCTGCCTGACCGGGCGGCTCCTGCCAGAGCGCGCCGGGGCCGCGGCCCGCGGCGAACAGCGGCCGGATTTCCCCGGCCACCGGTCAGAAACCGGGAGGTCCTGGCTCCAATGTGCCGACCCGATGCCCGACCTCGTCCTCGACCTGCCGAGCCTGGATGCGACGCGACCGCCTGCCGAGCCGGCGGTGCCCGCCGTCGGCGCCGAGCTGCTGGTCGCGGCGACGCCGCAACTGCGCCGGCTGGTGCACCGCGTGCTCGGCTGGTCGGCGAGTGCCAGTGACCTCGACGACGTCGTGCAGGAGACCCTGCTGGCGGCCTGGCAGCATCGTGACCGGTTCCGGGGCGAAGCGGCGTTGAGCACCTGGCTGGTCCGCATCGCGCTGCGCATGGCCAGCCGGCATGCCCGGCGGGCAGCCTGGCGGCGCCGCTGGTTGCGGTGGTTCGGGGCCGACCTGCCCGAGCCGGTCGCCGTGGATGCCGGCGCCGCCGCGGGTGCCGAGGCCACCGGGGAGGTCGTCGCGCGCACCCAGTTGGCGATGCAGAAGTTGGCCCACCAGGACCGCGAAGTGCTCGTGCTGCGCTACCTGGAGAACCGCGACATCCCCCAGATCGCGGAATTGCTCGGCTGCCGCCGGGCGGCGATCGACGCGCGCCTGTCCCGAGCCCGCAAGCGGTTGCGCGCGGTGCTGGAAGGTGCGGACGACGCGACGAGCGCTGGCGTGCCAGGCCCTGGAGGTGGTGCATGAGCGACGCTCGGGAACTCTGGCGCGCCTTGGCGGAGACCGACGTGCGCCTGCCGCCGCCCCCGGGCCGCCGGCTCGGCGCCGCCGAACTCGTGCGCTGGGCGGCCAGCCGCCGCCGGCGCCGGCTGGT
>DAIMFJ010000087.1:0-16196 GCA_036724695.1 Planctomycetota bacterium | reverse complement strand
GGCGTGCTGGTCGCGTACATGTAACCGGCCGCCTTCTACGTGGCCGTGGCCAAGGGCCGCGACGCCAAGCTGGCGGCCGGCTGGGTGATCGGCGACTACTTCGCCTTCCTGAACAAGTCCGGCGCAGACCTCGACAGCGCGCCGGTCGACGCGGCGAAGCTCGGCAAGGAATTGACGCCGCTGCACGCCGAACCGCTCGACGCCCAGGTGCTGTTCGACGCCGCGCTGGCGACGGCGAAGAAGGCGCAGAAGCGCGTGCTGATCCACTTCGACGCCCCGTGGTGAGGCTGGTGCAAAGTGCTCGAGGAGTTCCTCGGGCGACCTGAGGTGGCGTCGCGCATGCAGAAGGACTTCGTCGAACTGTGTATCGACACCGACCGCATGACCAACGGCCAGGCGATCTACGAGAAGCTGAAGAACGGCCGGGCCGGCGGTCTGCCGTGGCTGCTCGTGCTCGACGCCGACGGCAAGGAACTGATCACCGGCGTCGGCCCCCAGGGCAACATCGGTGCACCGGTCACCGTCGAGGAGTGCGAGCACTTCATGACGATGGTGCGCACGACCCGGCAGCGCATGAGCGACGAGGACGTCGCCAAGATCGCCGCCGAGCTCGAGGAGCACGCCAAGCCAAAACGCCGCAAGTAGCGGTGCGAGGTTGCGCCGGTCCGGGTCGAGCCGTGGCCCGACCCGGACCCCGCCGGGCGTTGCTCAGCCCAGCTCGCGCCGGCTCTGCTCGACGGCCGCGAGTTGCTGCTGCAGCGCCGCGAGGTTGTCGCGTTCCTTCTGGATGACCTCGGGCGGGGCCTTGGCCACGAAGCCCTCGTTGCCGAGCTTCTTCTCGATGCCGGCGATGCGCCCCCGCAGCTTCTCGGCCTCCTTGTCGAGCTTCTGCTGCTCCTGGGCGAGGTCGACCACACCCAGCAGGTAGCACTTCGCGGCGCCGAGCACGACGGTCGCCGCGTCGGGCGTGCGCTGCAGGTCGGCACCGATCGCGACGTCGCCGAGGCCGGCCATGCCGGCCAGCAGGGGGGCGGTGGCGCGCAGCACCGCCGCGGCGTCGCCGTCGGCGCAGAAGCGCGCGGCGATGCGTTCGCGCGGGGCGACCTGGTAGCGGGCGCGGGCCTCGCGGATCGCCACGCACCAGTGCTGCATCGTCGCGATCTGCGCTTCGACGTCGGCGTCGCGCGCGGCACCATCGGCGCTGGGCCACTGCGCGTGCACCAGCAGCTCGCAGTCCGCGAACGGGGCGCGCACCCCGCGCACCGGCGCCAGCTCGCGCAGCTTGCTCCACAGCGTCTCGGTCAAGAACGGCACGAACGGGTGCAGCAGGCGCAGCGTCTGGTCGAGCACCGCCGCCAGCACCTGCTTGGCGCCCGCCGTCGCCGCCGGGTCGGCACCGTCCTTGAAGCGCGGCTTGACCATCTCCAGGTACCAGTCGCACAGCTCGTTCCAGAAGAAGTCGCGCGCCGCGCCGATCGCCGCCGACGGGTTGTACTGTTCGAGCTGGCCTTGCACGTTGGCGATCGCGTTGGCGAGCCGCGACAGGATCCAGCGATCCTCGAGCGGCAGCCGGGCCGGGTCGAGCGGCGCGAACGGTGCGCCTTCGACGTTCAAGAACGCGAACCGCGCGGCGTTGAACAGCTTGTTGCAGAAGTTCGCGCCGACGACGAACCGCTCGCTGGTCGCCTTCGCCGGCGCGATGCCTTCCTTGCCGTACTGGCCGATCAGGTCCATCGGCTGCCGGGTCTCGGGATCGAGGAACGTGCCGAGGTACGGCCCCGCCTTGGCGGTCGCCAGGTCGACCAGGCGCTCGGGTTCGCCGGGCTTGGTGAACGGCGAGATCGCCTGCACCGGCAGCCGGATGTCCTGCGTGCCGGTCTGCAGCTCGCAGACCACGTAACGCAGAGCGTCGGCGCCGTAGCGGTCGATGATGTCGAGCGGGTCGATGCCGTTGCCCTTGCTCTTGCTCATGCGCTCGCCCTTGCCGTCGAGGATCGTCGCGTGCAGGAACACGTCGGTGAACGGCACGTCGCCGAGGTTGTATAGGCCGGTGAGCACCATCCGCGCGACCCACAGCGTGATGATGTCGCGGCCGGTGACGAGGCAGCTGCCAGGGTAGTAGTACGACAGCGAATCGGGTCGCGTGCCGTCGCCGCCGAGTGCGGTCTGGCCAGGATCGACCTTGGCACTGGCCGGGTGCGGCCAGCCGAGCGTGCTGTGCGGCCACAAGGCACTCGAGAACCAGGTGTCGAGCACGTCGGGGTCGAGTTCGAGACCGGCCCCGGCGAGCAACGGTTGCAGCTGGGCTTCGAGTTCGGCGTCGCGGCAGCAGAGTTGCACCTCGACGGTGGTCGGGGCGTGCGGGCCCTTGCAG
The DNA here is from genome assembly GCA_036724695.1 of Planctomycetota bacterium. GTDB lineage: Bacteria > Planctomycetota > UBA1135 > UBA1135 > UBA2386 > JACKIC01. The sequence goes on along the minus strand of DAIMFJ010000087.1, from coordinate 13,822 downwards.
TGCGCGAACGCTTCGGCCGGCGTCAGTCGGTTGCCGTCCGGCAGCAGGACCCAGGCGGTGAGGTCGTCGCGGCCCAGCTGGCCGGCGAGCAGGGCCTCGAACATCAACAGTGCCGACACTGCCATCTCGCCGCGGAACACCGGGATGCGGTGGCCCCACCAGAGTTGGCGGCTGATGCACCAGTCGCGCTTCTCGGCGAGCCACTGGTCGTACATCTTGCGGTAACGGTCCTGGTCGGGATGGAAGCGCACCTGCCGCCGGGCGCTGCCGTCGGCGAACGGCGGCAGCGCGCCGGCCGTCGCGTCGAGGGCGACTTGCGCCAGTCCGGCGGCGCGGAACTCCTTGCCGGTGCCGCGGCCCATCACGACGCCGCCGTCGACGTCGGCCATGCGCACGAACCACTGCTTGCTCAGGTAGGGTTCGACGATCGTCTTGCTGCGGTCGCTGTGGTCGACCTCCATCACGCGGTCTTCGATGCCTTCGAGCAACCCGGCGGCGGTCAGGTCGGCCAGCACCTCGGCGCGCGCCAGCAGGCGATCCATGCCGCGGAAGCGGCCGCCGTGCTCGTTGATCCGGCCGTCCGGATGCAGCACGTTGAGCGCGCCGATCTCGGGATGGCGCTGCCAGACGGCGTAGTCGTTGGGGTCGTGGGCGGGCGTGATCTTCACGCAGCCGGTGCCGAGGGTCGGGTCGGCCCAGTCGTCGAGGATCAGCGGGATCTCGCGGTTCACCAGCGGCAGCCGCAGCTTCGCCCCGCGCCGGGCCAGCGTGGCGATCTGCACCAACGTCGGCAGGACGTCGCGGGCGCGTTCTTGCAGGCGGTCGAGTTCGTGCTGGATCGCGTCGCGTTCCTTGGCGGGTGCGTCGGCGAGTTTCCGGCGCTGCGCAGCGATCGCCGCCTGCATGGCCCCCGTCGGATCGGGGTGCACGGCGACGGCGGTGTCGCCGAGCATCGTCTCCGGCCGCGTCGTGGCGACGCGCACGTGGCTGGGTTCGCCCGGTTGCGGATCGAGCACCGGGTAGCGCAGGTAGTGGAACTTGCCCTGCACGGTCGCCTTGTAGAGCTCGTCGTCGGCGACCGCGGTCTGCAGCGCACAGTCCCAGTTGACCAGCCGGTTGCCGCGGAAGATCAGGCCGTCGCGGAACATCGCGAAGAACGTGTGCCGCACGGCGCGCGCGCAGACCTCGTCCATCGTGAACCGGGCACGGTCCCAGTCGCACGAGCAGCCCATCGCCTGCTGCTGGCGCCGGATGCGCTGCTGGCTCTGCGCGGCCCAGTCGTGGATGCGCTGCACCAGGCCGTCGCGGCCGACGTCGTGGCGGGTCTTCTGTTCGAGTTCCTTCAGGCGTTTCTCGACCACCGCCTGCGTGGCGATGCCGGCGTGGTCGGTGCCGGCCTGCCACAGCGTGTTGTCGCCGCGCATGCGGTGCCAACGGATCAGCAGGTCCTGCATCACGTTGTCCATCGCGTGGCCCATGTGCAACGCGCCGGTGACGTTCGGCAGCGGCATCATGACGACGTAGCGGTCGTCGCGCGCGTCGGGCGACGCGGCGAAGGCCTGCTGGTCGAGCCAGCGCGCGGTCACGGCCGGTTCGAGGCTCTTGGGGTCGTATTTCTGCGGCAGTTCGGTGCTCATCGGGGGCGAGCAGTCTAGGGCCCTGCCGCCCGCCGATCACGCACTCAGCGCTGCCTGCGGCCGCAACCAAGGTTGCGTCGTCGCAGGCGCGACGACCAGGAGTGGCCGCCGGGCGCCGGCCTGCCCGGATCTCCTGCTTCCGCTCCGCAGCCAGCGAATGGGGGCTGGACGCGAAGCAACGCGGCAGCAGCGGCTCAGCGCCCGCCGAGGCCGGCCAGGGCCGCTTCGAGGGCCCGCAGCGTGCCGACCGAGAAGCCGCGGTCGTGGAAGAACACCACCTTGCCGGAGCCGTCGAGCAGCAGCACGCGACCGGTCAGGCCGTCGGCATTGCCGGTGAACTTCGCGATCGCCTCGGCGTCCTCGTAGACGGTCACCACGCTGGCCCAATCCTCGCTCGGGATGCCGCGCCGCATGCCACCGTCGATGAAGCCGGCGAAGAACCGCGGCAGCAGGCCCGGCAGGGTCGGCACTTCGAAGGTCCGCTGCCGCCAGCCGGCCTGGTCGAGGCCGAACAACCAGCGGTCGAGGTCGAACTGGGCGTCCTGGTCGTAGCCGACCAGCAGCAGCAGCGGCGCGCCGGCCCCGGCCGTCGGCAGTTCGATCGCTTCGCCGGCCAGGCTGCTGCCGGTCACGGTCGGGAACGTCTCGCCGGTGGGGTTCCGGCGCGGCCAGGTGCTCTGGCACGAGGGCAACAGAGTGGCAGCGAGGACGGCGAGCCCGGCGAGGAGTGCGAACGAACGGCGGCGGCGCATGTGCGGGGTTCGTCCGCGGTCGGCGGGTGGATGCGGTGGGGGGGCGGGTGTCGGCGGGGCCGCGTGAGGTCGCCCCTTGCAGTCGGGCCGGCCGTGGCCGACCTTGCGCAGATGCTGTTCGCCCGCCTCACCGCGCTGTCGGTCCGGTCCTGGCGCGCCACCGTGGCGCTCGGGCCGGCCGGGCCGCTGCTGGTCGCGGCGGCGGTCGGTCCGGTCCTCGGGCTGGTCCTGCTGGGGGCGACCAGTGCGCAGTGGCTGCCGCTGCTGCAGCAGGGTGAGGTCGGGCTGTTCGGGTTCGCGGCGGCGGCGACGCTGGCGATCGCCGCCTGCCTGCTGCCGAGCCACGCCACGTCGCTGGTGGCCGGTTACGTCTATGGTGGCGGCCTCGGCAGCGGCGTGGCGATGGGCACGGTGCTGGTCGCGGCCTGGCTCGGCTACGTGGTGTTGCGGCGCGTGGTCGGCGACCGCGTGCTGGCGGCCGTCGCCGGCTCGCCACGCGCGTCCGCGGTGCACGGGGCGTTGCTGCAGCGCGGACCGTGGCGCACGGTGGCCTTCGTCGCGCTGCTGCGGCTGTCGCCCGTGATGCCGTTCGCGGCGACGAATCTGCTGATGGCCGCCCTCGGGGTGCGGCTTGGCGGCTTCCTGCTGGCGACCGCACTGGGCCTGGCCCCGCGGGTGCTCGGGGTGGCATGGCTCGGCGCCGGGCTCGGCGAACTCGATTGGCGCACCCCCGGCGATCGCTGGTTGGCGGTGCTGGCGCTCTCGGCCACCGCCGCGGTGCTGTTCGTGGTCGGTCGCGCCGCGCGAACGGCGCTGCGCCGCGCCGCGCCGGCCGACCGGGCGACCTAACCGAGCACGCGTTCGATCTCGCGCTCGAGTTGCTCGCTGTTCTCGCGCAGCGACTGCTGCCGGGCCAGCGTCTGGGCGACCGCGTCGCCGAGCGTCGACGCACTCGCCGAGATCTCGCGGATCGAGGCCTCGGCGCCGTCGACGAGTTGCAGACCGGCCGCAGCCGACCGGTTGGCGGCCTCGGTGGCGGTCGCCAGTTCGGCAGCCCGCGTCTGCACGGCCTGCGCGAACTCCTCGATCTGGCGCGCCGCCTGCGACGAGCGGCCCGACAGCCCGCGGACCTCTTCGGCGACGACCGCGAAGCCCTTGCCGTGTTCGCCGGCGCGCGCCGCCTCGACGGCGGCGTTGAGGGCCAGCAGGTTGGTCTGGAAGGCGATGCCGGCGATCGTGCTGGTGATCTGCGCGATCTGCTGCCCGGCCTCGACCAGGGCGACGATCTTGTCCTGGTTGCTGCGCACCGAGCCGGCCAGCGCGTGGAAGCTCTCCACCGTGCTCGCCAGCACGGCGCTGCCCTTCTGCGCGTGTTCGTGGTTGGCGCGGCCGACGCTCTCGAGCCGGCGCGTGTCGTCGAGGTTGTGGTCGATCGCGTCGCGAATCCCCTGGAAGCCCCTGGCGACCTCGCGAACCCGTTGTTCGGCTTCAGCCCTGGCGGCTGCGACTTCCTGCTCGAGCTCGAGGCGGGCGGCCTCGACGTCGACGCGCGCGTCGTCGGCCCGCACCGTCTGCTCGGCCGCCTGCTGCAGCTCGGCGAACGCCATCCGGCAGACCAGCACCAGCACGGCGACCTCGACGACCACGTAGCCGGCATGCTCGACGACGCGCAGCACGTCGACGACGTCGGAGCCGAACACCGAGCGCGGCAACAACAGGCCGCGGCCGAGGTGGTCGACCGCGGCGGTGGCCATGCCGGTCAACATCACGCGCCAGTCGCGGTAGGCGGCCAGGAACGCCAGCGTGACGAACACGCCGAAGTGCACTTCGATGCGCCCGCCAGCGAGGTGGATGAACAACGCACTCATCGCCGTGGTGGCGGCCGCGACGACGTGGCGCGTCACCGGCGCGCCGGGGCGATGCCGCACCAGCCACCAGACCGCCAGCGACGAACCGCCACCGATCAGCACGGCGGCCAGCACGTGGGCGTGCGGTGCCACCGAGCTGCCGGTCCAGGCGTGGGGCGACCACCACAGGGCCAGCGCCACGGCCAGCACGGTCTCGGCGAGCACCAGCCAGGCCATGCCGCGGTCGACCTTGGCGCACAGTGCGGTCTGGTTCGCGACGACGAGGTCGGCGACGCGTTGTTGGAACGACAGGTGCTTGTCAACCATCGCAGCCGGTATCGGCACAGAGGGGGCACCCGAATACAGCCGAACTGCCGGCGGCGCCTTCGGGCTGCCGAAGGGCGGTCGCAAAGCTCCGGCTGGCAGCGTTTTGCCCCTGGTGGCCCCGGCCCGCGGTCAGGCCGCCGGCGAACCGCAACCGGCCAGTAGGGTCGTACGCCAGGACCTGCCCGGAGGTGGCGGCGCCGAAGCGGGTGGCCAGCGCCCCGTCGACATCCTGCAGCAGGGTGGCGCTCGGCCACTGCTGGCCCAGCGTGACGGCAGCCTCTGGATCCCAGTGGGCGACGGGTTGCCCCGGCGTGAACACGACGAAGCGCAGCTGTTGCGGCGGTGCTTCGGCCAGGGTGCGGCGCAGTTCTGCCAACGTGCTCGGCAGGCACGGGCACTGCGGATGGGCGAACAGCACCACCAACGGCGCGCCGGGTTGCCATTGCAGTGCGCCGGCGAGGGTTGGGTCGAGTTCGGCTGGTGCGGCAGCCGCGGTGCCGGGGGTCGTGCCGTGCTCGAGCAGCAGGCCAACCCCGGTTGCGACGCAGAGCAGCCAGCCGGCGACGACGGCGCGGGTTGCGAACGGGCGCATCGTCGTTCGCATCGGCGATCCGCCGTGCCGAGGTGAAGCCGTGGCGGGCGACCGGTACCTTGGCGCCCGTGAACTGGCTCGCCCATCTGCTGCTGGCGCCCGCCGAGCCGCGGCTGCGGATCGGCAACCTGGCCGGCGACTTCGTGCGCGGCGTCGACCTCGCGACCTTGCATCCGGCGATCCGTGCGGGCGTCTGGATGCACCGCGCCGTCGACCGGTTCGTCGATGCACACGAGGTCGTCAAGGCGGCGCGGCGCCGGTGCGATGGGCCGGAGCGGCGGTTCGCCGGAGTGCTCGTCGACGTGTTCTTCGACCACTGCCTGGCGCGGCATTGGCAGACCTACGGCGAGGGCGACCTGGCGGGGTTCGCGGCGGCGCGGTACGCCGAGCTGGCGGCGCACGTCAACGACCTGCCACCACGGTTGCGCGACGTGCTGCCGTGGCTCGTCGCCGAGGATTGGCTGACGGCCTACGCCAGCGACGAGGGACTCGGACACATCCTGACGCGCATGGCGGCACGCTCGCCGCGGCGGGCCGTATTGGCCGGCGCGGCGCATGTGGTGCGCCGGCACCGGGCCGCGTTCGACGCCGACTTCGCGGTGCTCTGGCCCGAAGTGCGAGCCTTCGTCGCGGGCTTGCCGGTGGCCTGAAAGTCCACCCGGCGGGTTGGCGCGGCGGTCAACGCAGCGCGGCGACGCGCAGCTCGCCAGCCGGGACGAACTGCCGCAACCAGCCGTGCCATTCGTGGCCAGCCGGTTCGCGCACCGCGAGTCCCTGCACGGTGCCGGTGCCATCGAGCAGCAGCAGTCGACCGCTGGTCTCGCCGTCGACCCAGAAGGACGCCGATGCCGCGTCCGGCGGCCCATCGGGCAGCAGGTTGCCCCGATGTCGCCACGACACCAGCGAACCCTCGGCGATCGCGACCGCGCGCAGCTGCTCGGCCGCCGGCCGCTGGCCGAGCCAGTGCGCTTCCGGCCATGCGAACATCGCCGCGCCGCGGCGTTGCAGCATCGGCACGGCGCGCCGCAGGTCGCCGGGCAGCGTCTCGACCAGCGCGAACTGCGGGTCGATCGCCCCGACCACGGCTCCGGCCGCGGTCAGTTCGGCCGTCTGCAGGGTGCGCAGCGCGTTGCGGCCCGTCCAGACCTGGCTGGGCAGGAACAGCAGCGCCGCGCCCAGCGCCAACCGCAGGGCGGCGGCAGGCGAGCGGGTGGGGGCCGCGCACCAGGCGAGAGCCAGCCCCAGCCAGAACAGCATCGACCACGGCAGGTAGCGTTGCGAGGTGATCTGGTCCGGGAACTCGGCGAAGTAGGCGACCCGCAGCGCGACGACCAGCACGCCGACGCAGGCGCCGAACCAAGCGAGACCAAGCGCAAGGGTTTGGCGCGCGTTGCCGGGATTCCGGCGGAATTGCACGGTTTTCACCGACAGCAGGCCCAGGCCGCCGAGGCCGATCAGCAAGCCCGGGAAGCGCGCGGCCAGCGCTGGTCCGAACCAGTCGTGCATCTGCTGGGCGAATCCCGTCCATGCGGGGCCCAGGACCCCGAGCGGCAAGCGGGCGGCGTGGGCCGGGTCGAGCAGCGGCTTCACGACCCAGACGAACGGCGCACCCAGCCAGCGCAGCCAGAGGTCGACCTGGCTCAGTGGGGCAACGATCGGCCTGGCACCTTCGCCGCTGCCGCCGAGCAACAGCAGGGCCAGCGCGGCGGCGCCACCGGCGGCGACGGGCAGCCAGGCCGACCAGGCGGCGCGCCGTGCCCAAAGCACCGCCGCGAACGCCGGGAACGCGGCGAGCCCGCTGCCGAACGACAGGGTCGCCGCCAGGCCCATCGCCGCTGCGAACCAACTGTGCCGTGTCCCCGCTGCCGCAGACGTCAGGCTGCGCAGGCCGAGCACCAGGTAGAGCACGATCGGCCCCAGGTGCGCCAGTTCGCTGCCGTGAGCCAGCTTGCGGGTGTTGCCGAGCCAGAACACGCCGACGGCGATCAGGCAGGCGGCCGCGGCCCGGGCGGTGCCGCCGGTGCCGCGCCAGGCGTTCGCCAACAGTGCGACGGCGCCGAGCAGGGCCAGTCCACCGGTGGCGGTCTGCAGCCACTGGCTGGCGCCGAACCACTCGAACTCGGCGATCCGCACCAGGTTGGTCAGCACTTCGCGGTGGCCATTGTCGGCGGCGAGCGCATCCTGCGGGAACGGCAGCGCGTCGAAGGTCGAGAGGAACCGGTAGCTGTCCGCGTACGGCACTCGCGGCGAGGCGAACCAGACGAACCACAGGCCAGCCAGCAAGTAGCCGGTGGCGACGAGCAGGGTCGTCGCGGTCGCATGGGGAGTGCGGGTCGGCGGCAGGGGGGCTGGGGTCATCGCGGCGCGGTCTTGCAGCGTACCGCCGGGTTCATTCCGGTCGATACGGTCTCCAGCGGGGGCGCCACAGCGGCACCTGCCGTCGGTAGTCGGCATAGCGATCGCCAAAGCGCGCCAGCAGGTCGCGTTCTTCGCTGGGCCGGGCGCCGCAGTGCCAGACGAGTGCGCCGAGCAACGCATAGACGACCACCGCCGGCTCGCCGCGCCAGAGTCCGACCGCGACGCCCTGGCCGATGCCGGCAAGGGCCATCGGGTTGCGCACGAACCGGTACGGACCGGCGACGACCAGTTCGCGCGCCGTGTCCATCGGCAGCGGCGTGCCCTGCCCGCGAGTGCTCATCACCCAGGCCGAGGCCAGGCCCAGGCAGCTCATCGCCAGGAACCCGGCGATGCCCAAGGGCGTCAGCCAGGGCGCATCCCACCGCGGCAGTTCCCATCGTCGAGCAGCCGTCGTGACCAGTGCCGGCAGCAGCCACAGGAACGTCGACCAGAACACGACCACCTGGGAGAACGTTGCGAGCAGGTGGCGCGCGGGCGATCTCGGCGCCGCGACCCGGTACAGGTTCAAGTGGCCTCCGTACGGCGACCGGCGGTCAGCGCCGCCGCCAGGTTGGCGAACGCCATCCCTGCCATCGCCACACCGCCAGGCCAGCCGCCACCGCTGGCCAGCGAAGCCGACAGGCACCACAGCCATGCGTACCAGCAGCCGCCGGTGATCAGCCAGGCCAGCACCAGCCGTCGTGGTCCGTCGGCACGAGCCGCCAACGCCGAGCCCGCCACCAACACCACTGCATCCGGCAACGCGAACGCCGTCAGCACCCCTGCGGGCCAGTTGCCGAATCCGAACCAGCCACGTGCCGCCGGCGACCACCACAGGATCAGCCACCAGCCGGCCACCAACACCGCCTGGAGCATCCAGAACCACCGTAGCACCCGGTCGGCCGCGCTCGGCATCCCGCCATCATCCACACTTCCACACCCCGCGCCACTGCGCATACCTCACCCGGTCCCGTTTGCGCACGGATCGCAGCAAGGCACGCCAATGAAGGAGTTTGCGATTGTGGACGCGATTGTCTATTGCGGCACGGCCGGCGGTCAGAGCCGCCACGTGGAAGTCGGCGTCGGCGCAGGAACATCCACCTCGATGCCGAACAGGCACCCCGCGTTCGGCTGCGCTGCCAGTCGTTCCGCAGTCAGATGCTCTGCCGCCGTCGTCGCCACCAGCAGCGTGCCCTGCGGGCCCTCGAGCCACTGCGGGCAGGTCACCTGCGCCGCCCCAGGCGTCACGAACGTGCGCAGCACCGCTCCCGTGCGCAGCGAACACCACAGCAGCCGCCCGGCCGCCGCCGGTTCGGGGTCGAACATCGCGACGACCACCTGATCCTGCGTACCCGGCACCAGCGCCATGCCGTCCGGAACGGCCCGTTCCGCGCGCAAGTCGACGACCACTTCGCCGCCGCCCAACTCACCGCTCGCCGGATCGAGCTCGTAGCGCACCACGGTGCGCGTCGGCGAGTCGATGTCGAAGATCTCCAGCCGACCGTTCGCCAGCTCGCGCACCACCTTGCCGTTGCTGCACAGCTGGTCGCGCCGCAGCGCGAACAGGCGCAGGTCGCTGCGGCGCAGGAACCACAATCCGGCCTTGCGCTCGGCGAACGCCGTGTCCTTGGTGCCGAACACCAACCCATGGCCACACGCGATGCCGTCGTTGACGATCGTGCCGGTCACCCCGTCGTCGATGCCGTCCACCAGCGGCGCGAAGCGCTGCGTCGCGGTGTCGAACACGCCGATCTGCCGCTCCATGCCGAGCACGAACATGCCGTCGCGGTCGCTCGGCACCAGGAAGCCGGGCCGCCCCGGCAGCCGCCACGTCCGGCACTCGTTGCGCAGCGTGTTCAACACGTGCAGCTCGCCGCGGTTGCTGGAGGGCCCGGTCTGGATGGTGAGCCAGGCCAACCGGTTGCGGGCCAAGGCGCGCGGGCCTTCGGGCAGGTAGCGGCTGCCGGCCGATGGTGGCCGGTGCAGGACCCGCATGGTCGACACGGTCATCGACTCAGCCCGGCCTCTTCTGGGCCTGCACGGTCGGCGCGGGCTTCAGCTTGACGTACTCGGCGGCGATCTTCGGGATCAGCCGCGGGTTGAACAGCGTGTTCGTCATCATGAAGCACTCGTGCGTGCAGTGGCACTTCCAGGCCTTGATGTCGGCCAGGATCTGCTTGGCCTGGGCGGTCTGCAGCACCTTCGTCACGTCGTAGCCGTGGTCCTTGACGTTGCCGAAGTGCATCGAGAACTCCTCGCACGGATGCAGGTCGCCGTTCGCGGCCAGCACCAGGTTCAGCGTGCCGGCGTAGCAGTTGCTGAGGCGCTTGTCCTGTTGCGCGGTCTCGAAGATCAGCTGCCGCTGCACGATGTCCTGCGCCGCCTTCCACTTGCCGCCCGGGAAGCGATACACCGGCAGCTTGCCGTTCTTGACCCGGTCCTCGAGCTTGAGCACGGCCGCCTTGTACTTCTCGAGCTGTACGTTCTTCAGCTCGGGGCTCGGCATGTCGCCGCGCGCCAGCGACACCGTGTGGGTGGTGATCTTGGGCATCGTCTCGGCGATCGTGTCGATGAAGCCGTCGACGAGGTCCTGGTTCTCGGCGCAGAGCACGGTGTTGACGCCGAGGTCGAAGTTCTCGAACTCTTCGAGCAGCGGCACCAGGCCGTGGTAGGTCTTCATCGCCTTGTCGTAGCAGCCCTTCACGACGCGCATCTTGTCGTGGTAGTCGGGCGGTCCGTCGAGCGAGATCTTGCAGACCAGCCGGCTCTCCGGGCACGACTGGCACAGTCGCCGCATCGTCGCGACGATCTTCTCGGTCATGATGCCGTTGGTCGGGAACAGCATCACCACCGGCTTGTTCTTGCGATAGAACGTCTCGACGATCTCCGGGAAGTCCTTGCGCACGAAGATCTCGCCGCCCGAGAACGCCAGCCACAGCAGGTTCGGCAGCGAGTCGGCGACCTTCTCGATCTCCGGCAGCGTCAGTTCGCCCGGTGCCGGGCCGTCCTCGCGCCAGATGTAGAAGCAGAACGGGCACGCCGCATTGCAGATCTTGGTGACGAAGAACGTCACGTGGACCGGCTTGCGCTTCCAGAAGATGGAGTCGACGTGACGCAGCGGCGAGAACGACACTACAGGACTCCCTTGCGCGGGTATTCGAGGAGGCCGACCACGGCACCGAGGCCGACCGGGATCGGGTAGACGAGGCAGAAGTAGAGCATGGCCGGGACCATCAGGGCCAGCCCACCGGCCCGGTAGTAGGCCCTGGCCAGCCCGGCGCAAACCCAGAAGGTCGACAACCAGATCGGCAGCAAGGCCCACAGCCACCCGGCCGATCCGGCAACCGCCCATGCCACCAGCAGCAGCAGCGACGCGCCGAGTGCCGCCGTGGCCGCCTTCAGCTCGAACGACGCCGTCCCCGAGTCCTTGAAGACGTCCTTGTTGTGCAGGCTGTAGCGGGTCCAGAACCGCGACTTCTTCCAGGCGTTGCGCAGCGAGCCCCGCAGCGTGAACAGGAACACGTGTTGCACCAGGATGCTGGCGTCCATCACCAGCCGATGTCCGGTCCGCCGCAAACGGTGGGCGTACTCGACATCCTCGATGATCGGCATGAAACGTTCGGGAAAGCCGCCGGTGGCCTCGAAGGTGCGCTTGCGGATCACCAGGGCATGCGACGCGATGTAGTCCGGGCGGTCCGGGTACTTGGTCTCGCTGTGGTGGATGAACGCCGACTGGAACCTGCCGAAGAAGTTCTCGTCGGGTGCTGCCAGCGTGTACGTGCCGCCGACCACCAGCTTCTCGTCGGCGCCCTGCATCGCGCGGGCCGCGTTGGCGACCGCATCCGGCTCGAGCAGGCAGTCGGCGTCGATGAAGAACAGGATCTCGCCGGTCGCCGCCGCCGCGCCGGCGTTGCGCGCGCCGGCGGCGCCGCGGTGCGGCAACCGCAGCAGGCGCACCTGCGGAAACCCGGCGACGATCGCCGCCGTGTCGTCGGTCGAACCGTCGTCGGCGACGACCACCTCGAAGTCGTCGAACCGCGACGCCAGGGCCGCCGCCAGGCACCTGCCGATCGTGCGCCGGCCGTTCTTGACCGGAATGACAACGGAGAGCAGCGGTGGCATCGAGGGGACCGGGAACGCGGCGCGGTGACGTTACGGAGGAGCCTATCGCATGCAAGGCGGAGCGGCGGGACGAGGTCGGCGCCGCCGCCGTTCGTCCGGTGGCAACGTGCTTTCGCCGGTCTCAGCCGGGGAACAGGCGTTGTCTCGCTGCCGCCGCGCCGCTACACCGGCGGCCGTGTCAGAGCTTGCCAAGGTGGTCATCTACAGCGACGGCGCGTGCGTCGGCAACCCTGGCCGCGGCGGCTACGGCACCGTCCTGCTGGCCGGCAAACACCGCAAGGAACTGTCGGCCGGCTACCGGCGCACCACCAACAACCGCATGGAGATGCTGGGCGCGATCGTCGGCCTCGAGGCCTTGAAGCGGCCCTGCGCGATCACCCTGTGGTCGGACTCGCAGTACCTGATCCACGCGCTCAGCAAGGGCTGGCTGGCCAGTTGGCAGAAGAAGGGCTGGCGCACCGCCGACAAGAAGCCGGTCAAGAACCGCGACCTCTGGGAGCGCCTGCTGCTCGCCATCGACGGCCACCAGGTCGACTGGCGGTGGGTGCGTGGCCACAACGGCGACGTCGAGAACGAACGCTGCGACGCGTTGGCGGTCGCCGCCGCGAACGCCGGCAACCTGCTCGAGGACGTCGGTTACGCGCCCGACTGAGTCGGCCGGCGCGCCGCGATGTCGAGGCTGACCACGTAGTCGGCGACCGTGCGCCCCGCCGGCAGCGCCGCCGCGACGCGCTGGTAGAGCGGATCGGCCCAATCGGTCATCGCGCGCACGTAGTCCGGTTTGACGGTCAACGTCGCATCGACGAGCCCGGCGGCCGCGATCGCCGCCCGCACGTCGGCGACCAACGCGGCTCCGGCGATGCAGCCGACCAGTGCTTCGAGATCCTCGCGCACGCCGTCCGGCAGCGGCTGCAGCAGCGCCAGGTCGGACACCGCGACGCGGCCGCCAGGCTTGAGCACGCGCGCGATCTCGCGCCAGACCTGCGGCTTGTCGGGCGACAGGTTCAGCACGCAGTTCGACAGCACGACGTCGACCGAGGCGTCGGCGACCGGTAGGTGCTCGATCTCGCCGAGCCGGAACTCGACGTTGTCGAGCCCGCTGCGTTCGCGGTACTTCGGCAGGCTCTGGCGGGCCCGCGCCAGCATCTCGGGGGTCATGTCGACGCCGATCGCGCGGCCGCGGGCGCCGACCCGTGGCCCGGCCAGGAAGCAGTCCAGGCCGCCGCCCGAGCCGAGGTCGAGAACGACCTCGCCGGGGGCGAGGTTCGCCAGGGCGGTCGGGTTGCCGCACGACAGACCGAGGTTCGCGCCTTCTGGCAACGCGGCCAGATCCGTGGTGGCGTAGCCCACCGCGGTCGCCACCTGTTCGGGGCTCAGCGACACCGGTCCGCAGCAGCCACCGCCACCCGCCGCTTCGGCCGCCGGGGCGTCGCCGCAACCGGTGGCGAGGGCCGACGCCGGACGGACGCCCGACCACTGGCCTTGGCGGGCGATCTCGGCGTAACCGGCGCGCACCCGTTCGCGCAGTTCGTGGTTGGTGGTGGTGGTCGGTGCCGCTGCGGGCGGCGCGCAGCCGCCAGGTTCACAACAGGGACGGTTGGCTTCACTGCTCATGGTTGTTCCGGCCGCCGGTCGGCGGCGATGCCGAGGTACTCGGGGGGAGGTGCGGGTCGGTCTGCTCGACGCATCGGCGCGCACGAACCCGGCGCGCAGCACGCTTCGCCAGGGCCGAGTTCGTCGACGGCGTCGGCGAGGCGACGCAGGTAGGCACTGAGGGCCGGGCCATCGGCCTGGTACCAGACGGTGCGGCCCTGCTTGGCCGCCTCGACCAGTCCGCAGCGGGCCAGCACCTGCAGGTGGCGCGCGACCACCGAGAAGTCGAGCGCGCAGCAGGCGGCGATCTCGCTGACCGAACAGGGTCGGCCGCACTTCAGCAGGCAGGACAAGAGGCTGGTGCGGTTGGGTTCGGCGAGGGCCTTGTGGATCGCGGCGTCGAGGGCCTTGTCGAAGCCGGCGCGGCGGCGGAAGGCACTGGCGGCGGTCGGCGTCGGCGTCGGTAGATTTCGCATACTGGCACCAAGATGCAAGTATGGACCGAAGCGGCATGGGGCGGCAAGGCGAATCCTGCGGCCGTGGTGGCGTGGCGCG
>DAIMFJ010000086.1:0-16516 GCA_036724695.1 Planctomycetota bacterium | reverse complement strand
CGGCGCGTTCTACGACACCACCAGCAGCAAGGTCTACGCCAGCGTGCTCGACCTGTCGGGCAGCGGTTCGGCCGGGCCGGTGTTCGCGCTCGGTGACCAGGTGGGCATGGAGTTCGAGCACCCGGCGGTCAACCGCCACCACACCGACTCGAACGGTGCCGCGTACTGGCTGGTCGCCTGCCAGGCGGCCAACTACTTCGTCGGCAGCACGAATCTCACCTGGGACGTGCAGGTGCGACGGGTCGGCAGCGACGGCTCGGTCTCCGCACCGCTGACGATCGCCGACGGCAACACCGACCAGCGGCATGAATTCTCGCCGCGGATCGCCGGCGGCCGCGGTCGCTACGTCGTCGCGATGGTCGCGTCGACGGTGGGGCAGCAGCCGCTCCGGCCAGGTGGCCAGAACGGCCACAGCGTGCGCACCCGGGTCGTGCACTGGGAAGCCAACGCGGCGACCGGCAGCCAGCCGTATCTGCTCGAGACGATCAACAGCAACAGCGACGCACGCGTCGAACTGGTCGGGTTGTCGCAGGATCTCGACAGCCATTCGCATTGGGGGCTCGCGTACCGCAGCAACGTGACGCAGAGCATCTACTTCGCGACGCTGGGCTACACCGGCAACCCGATCGAGAGCGCCACCGCGCACAGTGGCAGTGCCACGGCGCCGACGCTGGCGGGTGGCCTGACCTACGATTCCGGGCAGGACAACCACCTGATCGGCTACGCCGTCAACGGGGCTGGTCCGAGTGCCGGCGCCGTCACGCTCGGCCGCTTCGAGCTGGCGAACCTGCCGTCGATCACGCAATCCGGGATCGGTTGCAGCTCGGCGCTGGTCGGCTGGAGCGGCAGCCGGCGCATCGGGTCCGGCAACGGCCTGCTGACGATGTACGGCGCGCCGGCCGGCTCGCTGATGGTGGTGATGCTCGGCTTCCAGACGACCGCGCAACCGCTGGTCGGCGTGCCGGGCCTCGAGAACGGCTGCTGGCTGCTGGTCCCGAACACCGGCGCCGGCCACCTCGGGGTGCTGCCGCTGCAGTTCGGTCCGGCCGCCACCTGGAGCATGCCGTTGCCGGAGTGGTTGCCGCCGCTGACCTTGTATGCGCAGGGCTTCCTCGCTGCCAACCCTCGCCGCCCAGGACCTCGCCGGGGTGCGCGCCACGCTCAGCACGCCGCGTTCGATCGTGTCGGCTGGTGGCGAAGTCGAGCTGCGGCTCGTGCTCGACGTCACCGCCGACACCGAGGTGCCCGGCGACCTGCTGACCGGCGTCGACCTCGACGTCAAGATCGGCGACGGGGCCGGTCCGCGCGTGCAGCAGCCCGGCAAGGGTGGTTCGGTGTCGCTGCTGGCGGGGACCCGCCTCGAGCGCACGGTCAAGCTGCCGACCAGCCGGTTCGTGCCGCTGGCCGACGCCAGCACCTTCTCGTTGCTGACCGTGCAATGGCGGGGCCTGGCTGGCGCCAATTGCGCGTTCAAGCTCGCCCCGGACAGCAGCAAGGTCGACCTCGACGCGCTCGACCTCGCCAAGACGCAGGTCGTGTTGCTGACCAACCACGGCGAGATGACCGTGCAGTTCCTGCCGGAAGTGGCCCCGAAGACGGTCCGCAACTTCCTGGAGCTGTGCAAGTCGGGCTTCTACGACGGCACCAAGTTCCACCGCGTGATCCGCAACTTCATGGTGCAGGGTGGCGATCCCCTGACCAAGGACGACAAGATGCAGGCGCAGTGGGGGACCGGCGGTTCGGGCAAGAACCTCGACGCCGAGTTCAACAACACCCGCCACGTGCGCGGCGTCCTGTCGATGGCCCGCAGCAACGACCCGAACTCGGCCAGCAGCCAGTTCTTCATCGTCCACAAGGACGCCCCGCACCTCGACGAGAAGTACACGGCGTTCGGCAACCTGGTGAAGGGGTCCGACACCCTGGACAGCATCGCCAACACGATGTGCGGCGGGCCGCAGGGCAGCACGCCCCTGCAGCCGGTGATCCTGCACGCGGCGGTGATCCTGCCGGCCAAGTAGGGGCCGGCCAAGTTAGGCTCGCACCGGCCGACGGTTTGCGGCACGATGGGTGCCGCATGGACCTCGACCAGACCGATCCGAACGCCATCGAGGCCGCCCTGGTCACCGACAAGGGCACGATGGTGGTGACGTTCTTCCCCGAGCAGGCGCCGCGGCACGTGCGCAACTTCCTGGAGTTGGCGCAGAAGGGCTTCTACCACGGCGTCGCCTTCCATCGGGTGATCCGCAACTTCATGGTGCAGACTGGCTGTCCGAACAGCAAGAAGGGGGCGACCGGCACCCCCGGCACCGGTGGTCCGGGGCATCAGGTGCCCGCCGAGTTCAACGACCTGCCGCACGTGCGCGGCACGGTGTCGATGGCGCGCGCGCAGGACCCCAACTCGGCTGGTTCGCAGTTCTTCGTCGTGCACGGCGAACACGCCACCTTCCTCGACGGCCAGTACACGGTGTTCGGCAAGGTCGAAGAGGGGCTCGAAGTGCTCGACCAGATCGCCAACGTCGACTGTTCGTTCGGCGAGACCGGCGAACGCTCGGTGCCGACCGAGCGCATCGAGATCCGCCGCATCGAACTGCGGGAGCGCCAGGCTCGCGGTGATGGGGAAGGTGACGGCGACCAGAGCGAGGCGCAGGGCGCCGCCGAGGCCGAGCGGCGCGCCAGCCCCGTCCGGGACGCCGTCGAGGCCGGCGAGGAGGCCGCGTCGTGAGCGAGTACCAGAACGTGCTCGTCGAGCGCGACGGCTTCGTCGCGGTGCTCACCGTCAACCGCCCGACCAAGCTCAACGCGCTCGACAACGCGACGATCGGCGAGATCCACGCCGCGATCGTCGCGCTCGAAGCCGACCCGGCGGTCGGCGCGATCGTCGTCACCGGTGCGGGCGAGAAGGCGTTCGTCGCCGGCGCCGACATCGGCATGCTCGCCGAGCAAGGCGTGCTCGACGGCGCGGCCAACTCGCGCCACGGCCAGGCGATGACCCTGCGGATCGAGAACTGCCGCAAGCCGGTGCTGGCCGCGATCAACGGTTTTGCGCTCGGTGGCGGCCTCGAACTGGCGCTGGCCTGCGACCTGCGGTTCGCCGCCGACAAGGCCAAGCTCGGCATGCCCGAGGTCTCGCTCGGCATCGTGCCGGGCTACGGCGGCACGCAGCGGCTGCCGCGCCTGGTCGGCAGCGGCATCGCCTTGCAGATGATCCTGACCGGCGACCCGATCGGCGCCGACGAAGCGCTGCGCATCGGGCTGGTCAACGCGGTGTTCCCGGCCGCCGAACTGCTCGCCGAGGTCAAGAAGATCGCCAGGCGCATGGTGTCGCGTGGCCCGACGGCCCTGGCCCTCGCCAAGCAGGCCGTGCGGCGCGGTGCGCACCTGCCGATGGCCGAGGGGTTGGACCTCGAGGCCGACCTGTTCGGCATGATCAGCAGCACCGCCGAGATGAAGGAAGGCATGGCGGCGTTCCTCCAGAAGCGCCCGGCGAGCTGGGTGCGCGGCTGACCGTGGCCCAGGGCGGCGACGAGGCCGCGGCGGCCGAACCGTTCGCCGCGCTGCTGGCGGCGCCGCGCGGCGGACCGATTGCGCTGCTGCACTCGTGCGGGCGCGGCCCGGCGTGGT
Source organism: Planctomycetota bacterium (assembly GCA_036724695.1). Classification (GTDB taxonomy): domain Bacteria; phylum Planctomycetota; class UBA1135; order UBA1135; family UBA2386; genus JACKIC01. The sequence goes on along the minus strand of DAIMFJ010000086.1, from coordinate 12,895 downwards.
TGTGCACCGAACCGGTCGAGGCGTTGACGCTGCCGGCCGGCGCGTGGCGCGGTGCCTGGGACCAGCTCGACGGGTTCCTGCAGCGCCACCAGGCCCGGCGGGTGGTCGGTTGGCTCGGCTACGACCTGGCGCTGGACGTCGAAGCCTTTTCGCTGCGCATCGCCGACGACTTCCCGGTGCCGGTGCTGCACGTCGCCGCGTACGGCCGGGTGCAGGAGTTCCTGCCCGGTGCGGTGCCGCCGGCCCCGCCGGTGGCGCGGGCGGTGCGCTGCGCAGCGCACCTGCGGCAGGCCGAGTACGAAGGCAAGGTCGCCGCGGTCAAGGACCACATCGCCGCCGGCGACATCTTCCAGGGCAACCTGACGCAGCCGTGCACCGCCGAGTGGCAGGGCGACCCGCGCGCGCTGTTCTGGCGGCTCTGCGAACAGAGCCCTGCGCCGTTCGCGGCGTACGTCGAGGACGGCCAGGGCACGGCGGTGCTCAGCAGTTCGCCGGAGGAGTTCCTGCGCCGCCTTGGCGACGACGTGCGCACCCAGCCGATCAAGGGCACGCGCCGTCGCCTCGCCGACCCAGAGGCCGATCGGCGGCAACTCGCGGACCTGTTGGCCAGCGAGAAGGACCTCGCCGAGCTGGCGATGATCGTCGACCTGCTGCGCAACGACCTCGGCAAGGTGGCGAGGATCGGCAGCGTGCAGGTCGGGCCGTTCCCGGAGCACGCCACGTTCGCGCAGGTGCACCACCTCTACGCGACCGTGGTCGCGAAACTGCGCGACGGGGTCGCGGCCGTCGACCTGCTGCGCGCGACCTTCCCCGGCGGCTCGATCACCGGCTGCCCGAAGCTGCGGTGCCTGGAGATCCTCGAGAGTCTCGAAGTGGCGCGGCGCGGTGTCTACACCGGCGCGATCGGCTGGTTCGGGCCCGGCGACCAGCTGCACCTGAACATCGCGATCCGCACGATGGTGCACCGCGCTGGCCGGCTGCGCCTGAACGCCGGCGGCGGCATCACCTCGCTCAGCGATCCGGGCAGCGAATGGCTCGAGACGCTGCACAAGCTGGCCGGGCTCGAGCGGGCCCTGCAACTCGCCGTGCAGGTGCCTTGAGCCGTCCGCCCGTCCGGCTCAGCGCAGCGCGACCGAACGCGGCGGCAGCAGGAACGCGCCGGTGAAGCCGCGGCGGGCGACGGGCTGCACCTGGTAGGCGGTCGGCACGTGCTGGTCCCAGAACGTCCGCAGGTCGTCGATCGGGCACCTGGCCAGGAAGTCGTGCGCCGAGCCGGCCAGCAACAGCCGCTTGCCGTCGGCCGTGAACACCGGGTACCACGCGTCGAACCACTGCGCGAAGGTGCGCCCGTCCTTGGGTTCCTGGCTCCAGACCTGCCAGATCGCCGCCAGGTCCATCACCACCAGATCGGGCAGCGCCTTGCGGACCCCCTCGAGTTCGTGGCGTTGGCCGACCACCAGCGTGAACGGCCCCTGCGCGGCCAGTTCGGCGACGCCGGCGACGAACTCGGGTGCTGCCGGTTCGCGCCAGCGCGGCGCGGTCGTGATCAACGAGCCGAGCAGCGCCACCAGGGTCGCGGCCGCGAACGCCCGCGGTCGCAGCAGGCGGGTCGCGGCGAGCACGGCCGCCGGCACGATGCCGATCATGTAGGCTCCCAGTTCGACGATGCGGTGATGCCCCAGCAGCAGCACCGTCAACGGCAGGTGCAGCAACACGCCCAGGCACGCCGCCAGCGCCCACGGTCGCGAGCGGCGCAGGAACAGCCCGCCGATGGCCAGCAACGACCACGGCGAGCAGGCCAGCAGCCATTCGCGCCACAGCACCGCCGGCGCGGTCGACGGCTCGAGGGTCGGCACCAGCGACAGCAGGTACGGCACCACGTCGGCCGACTGGCTGCCACCCTGGCCCGCGGCGACGGCGGCGATCCCGAAGGCGAGCAGCAGGTGCGCGGCGGCGGCGACGACCAGCCAGCGGCCGCGGGCCCCACGCTGCGCGACGCCGGCTGCCCAGCCGGCCAGCAGCAGCGTCGGCAACAGCAGGTGGCCGAAGGCGTGCACGGTCGCCGCGAGGCCGGTGCTCGCCCCGAACAGCAGCGCCCGTTCGGGCGTCGGCCGCTGCCAGAACCGCGCGAACGACCACCAACTCGCCGCCGCCGCCGCCGCGAACACGCCGTGGATCTCGACGCAGGTCGCGAAGTAGAAGCATGGCCCGGTGGCGGCGACCGCCAGCGCCGGCAGCACGCCGCAGCGGTACTGGCGCGGACCGAGCACCAGGAACGCGCGGTGCACGAACACGACGGCCAGGGCCGAACCGAGCGCCGACGCCAGCAGCAGGGCGTGGTAGGCGTTGCCGCCGAGTGGCGCGACGAGGCCGTAGAGGGCCCCGGCGACGTGCAGGTACGCGAAGTGGCGCGGGTAGTCGTGCTGGCCCTGGGCGATCCAGGCGATGAACACGTCGGCGTCGACGCCGTGCAGGGCGCGCTGCGGCAGCAGCAGGAACACCGCCAGCGCCAGCCCGAACAGCCAGGCACTCTGTTGCCGACGCGATCCCACCAGGGGCTGGTCGGCGGGGTCCTGGGTGGCGACGGCGACGGCGGTCATGGTGCGCGCTGGCGCCACTCCGACCTGGAGCACACGTTCCCAGCGGGCAAGGCTACCCCGGCACCGGGTCGCGGGCGGCCGCGCTCGCGCCGAGCATCGGCACCGGCGTTGGCATCGGCGATTGGCGATCCAGGATCGAGACGGATTGGTCGGCCCAGGGTGGCATCGCCTACGCTGGCCGGCATGAACGTCTGGATCGATGGTCGGTTCGTCGCCAGCACCGAGCTGCCGCCGATGCGCCCCGGCAGCTTCGCCCCGTTCGAGACGATGGGGGCTCGCGAGGGCGTGGTGCCGCTCTGGGACCTGCACCTGGCGCGTCTGGCCGCCACCGCTCCCTACCTCGGGTTGGCGTTCCCCAGCGCGTCAGTCGGCGACGCCGAGTTGCGCGGTGCGGCGTTCGAGTTGCTGGCCCGCAACGACCATGCGGACGACGTGGTGCGGCTGTCGTTGCAGGGTGGCGCCACCGCGCCCCAGCTCGTGCTCGAGTCGCGAGCGCGCGGTCCACACGGCGTCGTGCGCCTCGTGCCGACGGTCGTCGAGCGTGGTCCCGGCGACCCGGATCGGCGTCACAAGTTGGCGCCGCGCCGCTTCTACGACGCCGTGCGCCAGCAGGCGCAGGATGCCGGCGCCGACGACGGGCTGGTCGTCGCCGCGGACGGTGCCATCCTGGAGACGTCGGTTGCCAACCTGTGGCTGCGGGTCGATGGGATCTGGGTCACGCCGCCGCTCGACGGTCGGATCCTGCCCGGCATCGCACGCGGCGTGCTCCTGCAGCAGGCTGCCGCCCACGGGGTGCCGGGCGCCGAACGGGCGGTCGGGTTCGCCGACCTGCACCGCGCCGACGCGCTGGCGGTCAGCAACGCCGTGCACGGGCCGCGGGCCGCGACGCTGCTCGGTGCGTCGGCCAACGCCGAGGTGGTGGCCCGGGAGCTGGCACCCTTGTGGACGGCAGGCGTCGCGGCGGCCGCCCGCTGACCGTTCAGCGGGCGCTGCCGCGCCCGGCCGGCGCGCCTGCGGGCTGCAGCGCCTCGAGCGCTCGCTGCCAGGCTGCCTTGCTCACCTGCACCGTGATGCTGCCATCGGTGTGCAGCACGCGGGTCGGCGACACCACCGGCAGGTCGGTGCCGGAACGGTGGTTGCCCAGCCACAGGGACACCTGGTGCGGGCCGTCGCCGATCGCGACCTCGGCCTTGCCGTCGACCAACTCGGCCCGTGAGGTCGGCACCAGATACTCTTGGTTGCCCCAATGGGCGTCGAGCGTGGGGATTCCCGGGGTGCCATTCTCGGTGGGGACCAGCTGCACGGTCAGGCTGGCATCCGGCGGCAACTTCGGCAGGTCGGCGATCTGTACCTTGACGGTCGGCCACGCTTGCAGGTGCACGTCGATGCGTTCGGCGTGCCCGCGCAGAGGGGTTGGCCGCCAGCCGACCACACCGACCAGCAAGTCGTACGGGCCGGACGGCAGCAGCAGCTTGGCGGGGTTGCCCCAGAACGCATGGCCGTGCTCAGGACCAGCGCTGCCAGGCGGCTGCATCGCCATGCCCCAGGCTTCTTCGAGGCGCTGCCCGTCGGGCCCGAACAGGCGCAGCTCCACCGTGCGCACGAGGTTCCGCAGGTCGATCTCGGACAGGCGCGGATCGCCGTTGGCTGGCGCCGGCACCACGACCCCGGCGATCTCGACCAGCGGCTGGGTGCCGAGCGTGCTGTGGATCGCCAGCGTGTAGGTACCCGGGGGCACCGCCTGCCAACGCACGTCGGCGCGGCCGGAACCGGCTGGTTCGGGGGTTCCTTGCCGGGGCTCTTGCGCGTCCTTGCCGGCTGCGGGGGGCGGTGCGCCGGTGGCTCCTGGGGCCGTGCTGGCAGCAACTGGTGCTGGCCGCGGCCGGCCGTGCCGCGCACCGTGAAGCTGCCGTCGTCGTCGACCTGCAGGTACTGGCCGAACGTGTACTCGCCGTCGGTCTCGCCGGTCTCGGCGTTGCGCGTCTCGCAGACCACCCAGCAGTTCAGCCCCTTGGGCACGGGGCCACCCTCGCGCTCGATGCGCCCCGCGACCAGCAGCGGGGCCTCGGCGAGCACCAGGTCGCCGAGTTCGTCGCTGCCGGCGCGCAGCATGCGCGGCGGCGCCGTGGCGCGCCGCCGGGGGGCGCTGCTGCCCGCGTTGCTGCCGCGGCTGCCGCCGACGTCGAACCACAGCCAGTCCGCCTGGGTCGGTTCGTCGAGTTGGCCGGCCGCCACCGTGAAGCGGCCGTCGCGGTCGGTCTTGCCGGTCTGGTGTTGCCAGAGGTCCTCGCCGCGGGCCAGGAACTCGAACGCCACCTCGCGCGCCGGCGTGCCGTCCGGTTCGACCAGGCGACCGCGCAACAACGCCACGTTCGGCGCGACCGTCAGCACGACCTCGACCTCCTGGCCGGCGCGCACCGGTCCGGCGAACTGCTGCATCAGGCCGCCGCCGGCTTCCGTGTAGACGGTGTACTGCTGGCCGAGCAGCACGCGCTGAAAGCGCACGACGCCTTGCGCGTCGGCCTTCTGCCACACCGACACGTGGTGGCGGGCCACTCCGCCAGCCGTTCCCTCGCCGCCGTCGTCCGGTGGCTGGTGGGTCAGCCAGGCGTTCCGGAACTCGGCCATCGGTCGGCCCAGCACTGCGGCGCGCACCGCCACGGCCCCGCAGGCCGGCAGGCGCAGCACGATCGGTTCGCGCGGCGGGTTGGCGGAGTCGATGGGCGGATGGTCCAGCCGGGCCCCGGGCAGGTAGAGGCTCGGCCGCACCTGCAGGCCGTCCGGCAGGTCGCCGCGGCCGTCCTGCAGGCGCCGCAGCAGGTGGCGCAGGTGCGGGATCGTGGCCAGCCCGTCGGGTGCCGTGCTGGTGGCCAGCGGCATCCAGCCCAGGCCGCCCCAGACATCGCCATCGCGGTCGATGCCGACCAGCGTCACCGGCACCTCGGCGCACGGTTGGTCGCGTTCGTCGACGACCCGCACCGTCAGGTGCTGGTCGGGTTCGAGCAGCAGCTGCCAGCCGTTGCTCGGCGGCAGGGTGTTCTCGCGCAGTTGCAGTTCGCCGTAGCGGCCGTCGTGCTCGGCCAGCACGACGGTCGCCGTGCGCAAGGTCACGCGCACCTTGCCGGCGGCGTCGCTGCGACTGCTCCAGCCGAAGCGGCGGGCCGCCGCCTGCGGATCCTGGCCGAGCAGCATCGCCTCCGCCGACCAGCCGCCTTCGGCCTCGTTGAGTTCGGCGAACGACTCGGCGCCGTACCACCAGACTTCGGCAGCGGCGACCGGGGTGCGATCGGTCGCATCGACCACCGTGATCTCGAGCCACTGCGCATCGCTCGGGAACGGCCGCGCCGGCGCCCCGTCGCCGGCGGGCGCCGTGCGGTGCTCGCCAGTCGCCGCAGCGTCCTGCGGGGCCGCGCTCGCGGCCTCGCCAGGGCCGTCGCCGCGCGCGAAGTCGGCGTCTTGCGCCACGGCTTGCTCCGGACTCGCCTCGCCGGGGGCCAGCACCGGTTCGTTGGTGCCGCGCCACAGCCAGGCGCCGAGGGCGCCGAGCACCGCGAGGGCCAACAGGAGCAGCAGCAGGGTTCGTTGCGCGGGGTTCCCGGTCACCGCCGCATGCTACCGCCAAACCCGGCGCCGCGCGCCTGGGTGGGAATCGCCGTCACTGGTCGCGGTAGACCTTGTGGCATTCCTTGCAGCCCTTCTGGACGATGCTGTACTGCGCATCGGCCGCGGTCTTGTCACCGCTGCGAACGGCCGCATCGAGGGCGCGCGCGGCCGCCAGCGACTTCTCGAGCATCGACTGGTAGTCGGCCGGGTATTCGCGGCTCTCCGGATCGCTCTGCATCTGCTCGTAGACGCTGGCCAGCCGTTTGGTCTCCTTGGCCGGCACCAGGTCCGGGTGGTTGGCGGGCACGCCCCAGGCCGCACCGTGCGAAGCCTTGACGTTGTCGATCACGACGTCGAGCTCGTTCATCAAGGCGACGAGGCCGCTGACCTTGCTGACCTTGGGGAACTTCGTGACGTCGGCCTGCAAGGCCGCCGCCGGCAGCGGCTGGGCTTCCTGGACTGCCTTCCAGAGGCCCTGGTAGTCCTTCGAGGTGCCCGACACCTTCATGCGCTCGACCGCCTGTTCGGGGGTCAACTTGCCGGCCAGCACCATCGCACTGCCCAGCGCGGCCGCGCTGCGGTGCTTGCCGTGGTGGCAGTGCATGTAGATCGGGCCTTCGGCGTTGGCGATCACCTGCGCCAGTTCCCGTTGCCGTTCGGGCGACACGGTGTCGTACGAGATCGGCAGGTGGATGTAGCGCAGGCCGAGCGCTTCGGCGGCCGCGACGTCGGGGGTGGCACCGTCGACCGACACGACCGTCTTGATGCCCATCGCCTTGAGGGTCGCCAGGCCTTCTGGGCCTTCGGGAACCGCCCCGCAGACCATGCCGTCGCCGTAGGTGACGACGTTGTGCAAGCTGTGGTAGTCGGCAGCCTTCGCCTGGGCGGTACCCGGCACCTCGATCCTGGCGAGCGGCTGGTCGTGCTGGGCCTGCTGGTGCTGGGCCTGCTGGCAGGCAGTCGCAAGCCAGCCGAGGCTCAGCAAGGCGGCGGTGGGGACGGCGAAGGAACGGCGCAGGGCGATGCGGGTGGTCATGGGTCCGAGGGGGTGTCTGTCCTTGGCCAAGCAATTGCCGTGCCACGCGGGCGTCAGGCGTCGTCGGGCTCCTGAGGCTGGCGTCCGGCACCGCGCGCCGAACCGGCGTCGCAGCCCAGTTCCTTCAGGCGGCGGTGCAGGTGGCCGCGCGACAATCCGGCGCGACGGGCGGCTTCGGTGATGCTGCCGTTGGTCTGCACCAGCAGGCTCGTGAAGTAGGCGCGATCGAAATTGCGACGCGCCGTTTCGTAATCGTTACGGTCGGGCTCGTCGCCGCCCGACGCGCTGCGCACCTCGGCCGGCAGGTCGGCGATGCCGAGCACCTGCCGGTCGCCGGCCAGCGCCAGCATGCGCTCGACCGCGTTCTCCAGTTCGCGCACGTTGCCGGGCCAGTCGTAGACACACAACGCACCGATCGCCTCGGGCGACAGGGTGCGGCTTTGGGTGCCGGGGCGGCTCAGCCGTTCGAGGTTGCGGGCCAGCAGGACCGGGATGTCCTCGCGGCGGTCGCGCAGCGACGGCACGGCGAGGCTGATCACGTCGAGCCGGTACAGCAGCTCGGCGCGGAAGCGGCCCTGCGCGACCAGTTCGGGCAGGTTGCGGTTGGTCGCGGCGATCACCCGCACGTCGACCTTGACCGGCTGGGCGGCGCCGAGCGGCACGAACTCGCGGTCCTGCAGGAAGCGTTCGATCTTGGCCTGCGCGGCGAGGCTCATGTCGCCGATCTCGTCGAGGAACACCGTGCCGCGGTTGGCGCGCGCCAGGAGGCCCTGCTTGGCCCGCTGCGCCCCGGTGAACGCGCCCGGCTCGTGGCCGAACAGCTCGCTCTCGACCAGGGTGTCGGGCATCGCCGCGCAGTTCAGTGCCACGAACGGGCCGTCGCGGCGCGTCGACGTGCGGTGCAGCGCCTTCGCGCACAGGCCCTTGCCGGTGCCGGACTCGCCGGTGATCAGCACCGTCGCGTCGCTGTTCGCCAGCAGGTCGACGTGCCGCACCAGTTCGGCCATCGCCGGGCTCTCGGCGACCATGCCGACGCCGCCGGCGGTGCCCTCGACGAGGCTGCGCAGCTGCCGGTTCTCGCGGTGCTGGCTACGGGCGCCGAGCGCGCGGCGCAGCCGCAGTTCGAGTTCCTCCAGCGGGAACGGCTTGGTCAGGAAGTCGCTGGCGCCGAGGTGCATCGCCTCGACCGCGGTCGCGATCGTGCCGTGCGCGGTCATCATCACGACCAGCGCCTCGGGGTCGAGCTGGCGGATCTGCGCCAGCGCGGCGATGCCGTCCTGCTTGGGCATCTTCAGGTCGAGCACCGCCGCGTCGAAGGCGCTGCTGCGCCACGCCGCGACGGCGGCCTCGCCGTCCTCGACCGCGACGACCTCGTAGCCGAGCCGCTGCAGGCCGCGCTTCAGGAAGTGGCGCATGCTCTCCTCGTCGTCGGCGACGAGCAGGCGCAAGGGAGCGGTGGCGGAGGTGGTCACGCGCCGATCCTGACCCATCGCCGGTGGCCGCGCAAGGTGGGATTCCGGCCCGTTCTCGCGCGTGTCGCAGATCGGTTACACGGCGTTCCCGGGGCGTAACGGGGCGCTGGCGCGCGGCCGTCCGGTTGCGCCCCGGCCGGCGCACGGCCGGTCCGGCGGCGGTCGTGCGGTCGCCGCCGGGTGGCCGGGTTGTCACGTCAGTCGCTGCAAGCTATATTCCTTCGAAAGAATGGTCGAACGTTGGACCAAGGCGAGGCGCTTGCGGTTGTTCTGCGAACGTCTGGCGCAGCTGCCCGCTGCCGCCTCCGAACGCGAGGCCCTGACCCAGATCCACGACGTGCTCGACGCAGTCGAAGACGAACATTCCGGTGTGCCGTGGTCGCCCGACCACTGGCAGAGCGACGGCCGCATGTACGGACCGGCGGCCGACAGCCGGCGCAGCGTGCCAGGGCATCCCGCGGTGGCCCGCTATCGCAGCCGCGGCCACCACACCTTCGTCGGCGACAACGGCGCGATCGAGATCCGGGCCGTACAGCCAGGCGCGGCCGCTGCGGCGGGTCCGCTGGTGTTCGCGAAGCCTGGTCGCGACGGCCGCGGCGTCTGGCCAACAAGCTCGGGAGATCCACGATGAAGTCGGCATCCAAACAGCGACGGCCAGGTCGGCGTCACGGTTCGCAGCGTCCCGAGTCCGAGTCGTCGGTCGTGCCCGGGCTGGTGCAGCGGTTGCGCGAACGGTTCCCCGACGGCCTGTTCGAGGTCGATGCACCGGTCCGGGCGGACGGCGTCTGGTTCCTGGATGCGACCGTCGCCGGGCACACCGTCGCGGTGCAGTGGCAGCGCGGCGGCAGGGGATTCGGCATCACCGCGACGACCGAGGTCGGCTACGGCGACGGTGCCCACGAGGTGGTTCCGGATCGCGACGCGGCGTTCGAACGCATCGTCGAGCTGCTGACGTCGCGCCGTCGTACCCGGCGGCCTGCGCCGGTCGCGCTCGGCGAGGTGCGGCGGCGGCGCGGCGTCTCGCAGGCCAGCCTGGCCAAGAAACTGCGCATCGCGCAGTCGTCGGTGTCGAAACTCGAACAACGCGCCGACCCGTTGCTGAGCAGTCTGCGGGCCCTCGTCGAAGGACTGGGTGGACGGCTGCAGCTGCGGGTCACCTTCCCCGACGGGCAGTCGCACCTGCTCGACCTGCCGCCGAGCCGGAGGCGGCGATGAGGCCCAACCTGCTGGTGGTGCGTTCGTCCGATCTCGAGCGGGCCGAGCGCTTCTACCGCGAGCTCGGCGTGGCCTTCGTCCGGCATGCCCACGGTGGACCCGAACACCTCTGCGCCGAGTCCGACGGCATGGTCTTCGAGATCCATCCGGTCCGGAGCGGCCAGCAGTCGACGGCGTCGACCCGGCTCGGCTTCGCAGTTGCGGACGTGGGGGCGGTGTTGGCCCGCCTGCAGGCCGTCGACGCCGTGGTGGTGCAGGCGCCGCGCGAAGGTCCCTGGGGGTTGCGCGCCGTGGTCAGGGACCCGGACGGGCACTGCGTCGAGTTGCTGCAGATCCAGGCCTCGTGAAGCATGGCCTTCGGGTGGCGGTCAACGGTCGTTCCCCGGCCCTGACGGGGCGCTGGCGCGCGGCAGCAACACGGTGAACGTCGCCCCCTGGCCCGGCGTCGAGGCCACCTCGATGCGGCCCTGGTGCGCCTGCACGATGCCGTACGACACCGACAGGCCGAGCCCCGTGCCGGGCTTCTGCGCGTCGGCGCCGCGGGTCGTGAAGAACGGCTCGAACAGGTGCGGCAGGTGTTCGGCGGCGATGCCGGTGCCGGTGTCGGCGACCACCAGCGCGACCTGTTCGTCGTGCGCGGCGACGGTGACCCGCAAGGTGCCGCCGTCCGGCATCGCCTGCAGCGCGTTGAGCATCAGGTTGACCAGCACCTGGTGCAGCCCGATCGGGTCGCCGTGCACGGTCAGTCCGCCGGTGAGCTGGCGCTCGACGGCGACACCTTGCCGGCGCGCGCCGGTCTCGCACAGGCGCAGCGCATCGGCGGCGAGTTGCGCGGGATCGAGGTCGACGCGCGCGTCGACCGAGCGGCGCGCGAAGCGCAGCAGTTGCTGCACGATGCCCGAACCGCGCTCGGCGGCGCGCAGGATCACGTCCATCGTCTCGCGGCGGTCGGTGTCGGTCTCGTCGACGCGCAGTTCCTCGGTGCAGCCGCGGATCCCGCCGATGACGTTCTGGAACTCGTGGGCGATGCCGCCGGCCAGGGTGCCGAGCGCGGCGAAGCGTTCGGCCTCGGCGAGTTGGCGGTGCGAACTGCGCAGCTCGGCGAGGGCGCGTTCGAGGTGCTCGGTCTTGCGGGCGACCTCGCGTTCGAGGTCGTCGCTCTGCGCCTGCAGGGCGCGGCGCGAACGCTGCAGTTCGGCCTGCATCTGTGCGAAGTCGGCGGTCAGTTGGCCGATCTCGCCGCCGGTGGGCGGCGGCACCGCGGCCAGCAGATCGCCAGCGGCGATCCGCTGACTGGCAGCGCGCAGTGCGCGGGCCGGGCGCACGACCAACCGGTGCAGGCCGAACCACAACAGGCCGAGCGAGAGCAAGAGTGCTGCGGCGACCAGGCTGCCGTGCACGGTGCGCAGTTCGGCGGTGGTGGTCGTCACCAGGCGTTGCTGTTCGTCGGCGAGCGCCCGCAGCCGGGCGTCGATGTCGCGTTCGGCGCGGCGCTGCATCTCGGCGGCCAGCACGGCGACGTTCTAGCGCTGGCGGTCGCTGCGGGCGCGGTCCTCGTCCTCGACGGCGCGACGGATCGCGGCGACGTCGGGCAGGGACTCGAGCGGCAGGTCGCGCAGCGTGCGCTGGCGGGCCTGTGCCCCCTTGTCGATCAGGTCGATCAACACGTCGTGGGTGGCCTGGGTCTGCTGGTGGGTCAGTTCGCGCAGCGCGGTGGCGTTGTCGCTGCGCAGCGCGTCGCCTTGCACGGCCAGGGCACTGGCGGTGCGCGGTGCCACGTAGGCGAGCAGCAACAGCGCCAGCAGCAACGCCGAGGCGGCCAGTGCCAGGACCAGCCGGGCGGTCAGGCCGAGGTCGAGGAACGGCCGGTTGGCCGGCGAACGTTCAGCGGCGGCCATCGGCGGGCTCCGCGACGCGGATCTCGTCGGCCAGGACCAGCAGCGACAGCGGCAGCTCGAGGTCGAGGCGGCGCGCCGCGTCGAGGTCGACGGTGACCAGGCAACCGCTCATGCGGTCGACGGGCAGTTCGCGCGTCGGCGTGCCGTCGCGCAGGATGCGCAGCGCGAGGCCGGCGGTGCGGCGGCCGTGCAGCACGTAGTCGGGCACCGCGCCGACCAGCGCACCGCGGCCCAGTGCGGCGGCGGCGGTCGTGACGATCGGCACCTTGCGCTCGCCGAGCACCAGCCGGATGGTGTCGAGGTTCTGGTAGACCGGCAGGTCGATCGGCACCCAGATCGCGTCGGCGCCGCGGGCCAGCAGTTCGCGGACGGCCGGCTCGACCTGGTCGCTGTGCGGGATCGTCGCGTCGAACAACTCGATCGCCGGCGCGCCCGGTTGGGCCAACAGGTGGCGCATCGCCGCGAGTTCGGCGCGGCTGACGAGGTCGTCCTTCTCCGAGCGCAGCATGCCGAGCCGGCGCAGGTTCGGCACTGCGAGGCGGAACACCGCCAGCACCGTGCGCGGCTCGATCCAGTTGCTGGCGCCGCACAGGTTGCCCTCGGTGCCCAGCCAGGTCGGCACCAGCCCGGCCGCGACCGGGTTGGTCACCGCGGCGAACACCACCGGCCGGTCGGTGATCTCGCGGCGGGCCAGCCGGGCGGCCTGCGTGCCGAGCGCGAACACCAGCGCACAGCCGGCGGCGCGCAGTTCGGCGAGCTGGCGGCTGGCCAGGATCTCGTCGCCGTTGGCCTGGCGCAGCAGCAGTTCGTGCGGCAGCGCGGCCGCGGCGAGGCCGGCGCGCAGGCCGTCGAGGGTCGCCAGGTCGTTCGGCGAGTCGTGCCAGACGAACACGCCGAGGCGGTGTGGGGTCGTCGGCGCGCTCGGCGGGGTGGCGGTCGCTCGGGGCGCGGCCGGCGGCCCGGCCTGGGCCACGAGCGGGGCCGCGGCCATCCCGCACAAGGCGAGCAGCAGGGACGGCGCGTGGCGAGGTGGCGGCATGGAGGGAAGCGGCAGGATGCCGCCTGGCCGGT
>DAIMFJ010000085.1:14692-16545 GCA_036724695.1 Planctomycetota bacterium | reverse complement strand
CCTGTTGGCGCGGCGCGCCGACCCGCGGCTCTCGCGCACCGGCTTCCGGGTCGTCGGGACCGGCCTCCTGGTGCAACGTTGGCGAGGTCGCTCGTGACGTTGCGTCGCCTGCTCTTGTGGCTGCTCGTCGTGCTGCCGGCCGCCTGCCAGGCGGCGGCCGACGACGTGGGTGGTCTGGTCGATGCGCCACCGCACGACTACGCGGTGCTGGTCACCGGTGGCGCCTTCCGCACGGCGTTGGCCGGCGACGCTGGCACGTTCGCCCGGGCGGCGGCCGGCGACGCCGAGCGCATGGGGGCGGCCCGCCCCGCCGACGCCGTCAGCGCCGAGGCGATCCCGATGACCGAGCTGGTCGAGTTGTTGCGCCGCGGGCGGGTGTTCCAGCGGGTCGCGGTCGAGGAGGATCCGCAGGATCGTCGCCGTCGCCGCGATCAGTTGCGCGCCGGTGCCCAGGCTGCCGAGTGCCAGGCGTTCCTGCAGTCGGCTCGGGATGCCGGCTTCGACCTGTTGTTGTGCGTCGAGGAACTCGCCGACGGGCCGATCGACGCCCAGGGCGTCAACGACCGCTGGCCGGTGACCCTGGCGACCTGGTTGCTGCTGGGCATCGGCATGTTCATCCCCGACCACAGCTTCGAGTCGGGGGTGACGCTGCGGGTCACGCTGCGCGACGTGCAGTCGGGGGCCGTGCTCCACGATCCGCTGCTGGTCGGCGGACCGATCGACCTGTCGCTGGTCGAGCGCAGCGACTTGCTCGGGGTGGTGACGTCGGTGCTGGTGCCGCCCTTCTGGGTCGGTGACGATCCGGCGACCGTGGCGGTGGCGGTGCGCGACGTGCTGCAGCGGCGGCTGTCGCTGTCGCTGGCGCGCGACCTGAAGAGCGAAAGCGTGCGGCAGCGACTGCGCGAGCGCAGCTCCGCCGGGTTGTCGCGGATCGACCTGCCGAACGGAGCCGGCGTCCAGGTCGACGCTCGCGAGAGTCTCAGCGTCGCGACGCTGCGACCGACCAGCGGCGAGCCGCTGCCCGACGCGGTCGTCGCTGCGTTCGAGCGCCAGCTGCTCGGTTCGCTGCGCCGCGACGGCGAGCGGTTCCGCTACGAAGCCGCGTGGCCGCGCGAACTCGCCGGCCGCGGTGTGCAGGTGCTGGTGGGCACGATCCGCGGTGGAGTGTCGTCGGCGACCTTCGCCGGGAGGCGGCCGTGAGGGTGCCGGCCTGGTTGCGCGTCGGAGCTGCCACCCACACCGGGCTGGTGCGGCGCAACAACGAGGACGACTACCTGCTCGGGACGGTCGGCGAGGGTGACGCCGCCGTGTTCCTGGCGGCGATCGCCGACGGCGTCGGCGGAGCCCCGGGTGGCGCCGAGGCCAGTCGCGCGGCGCTGCGTGGGCTCGGCGCGGTGGTGCTCGACGGCGGCGCTGCTGCTCCGGCCGAGCAGCGCCTGCGCGACGGCTACCGGGCTGCCGGGGAACGACTGCACGAGCAGGCCCTGATGGCGCCGTTCCTGCGCGACATGGGGACCACGCTGACGGCGGTGGTGGTGACGGCCGCCCGGCTCCACGTCGGCCACGTCGGCGACACCCGGTTGTACCGCTGGCACCACGGCCGACTCGCGCGTTGCACCGAGGATCACGCCGCGCGCGAACCCGACAACGTGCTGTTGCGCTGGATCGGTGGTGGGCGCCGCGGCGTGGAAGCCGATTTCGCCGCCTTCGACCTCGTGCCGGGCGAACGTTGGTTGCTGCTCTCCGACGGCGTCTGGAGCGTGCTGCCAGCCGGCGAACTGGCGCGGCTGACCGGTCGCGGCGAGCCCGGGCAGGTCGCCGCGGCGCTCGTCGCGAGGGCCCTGGATCTGGGC
>DAIMFJ010000085.1:13769-14565 GCA_036724695.1 Planctomycetota bacterium | reverse complement strand
GTGGTCCTCGAGGTCGGGGACGCCGGGGCCGACGGCGCGGCGCGCGACGTGGAACTGCCCGGCGGCGAGACGCCGAGCCACCGCGACCGCTGGCCGCGGGCACCCAGCCTGTCGCCGCCGCGCTGGCCGTGGTTGCTGCTCGGTGCGGCGGTGCTGCTGGGGGCCGAACTGCTGCTGCGGCGCTTCGCCGGGCTCGACATCTGGGCTGCCCTGCGGTCTCTGTTCGGCTGAACGCCGGGCAAGGGTTGCCCAAACCGGTCCGCTGCGCAACGATGGCGGCAGCCCCTCTCCCTTCGCATGCCCAAGAAGCTGCAGCGCAAACTCCCCGTCCCCAAGGCCGCCGCGGCGCCTGCCGTCGCCAGAGCCGGGGGAGGCGGCGGCGGTTCGTTCTCGTTCGGCCGTGGCCGCGTCACCGCCAAGGTGCTGGCCGAGTTCACCAGCCAGCTGGCGGTGTTGCTCAACGCCGGCATCCCGATCACCAAGAGCCTGCGCATCCTCGAGGGGCAGCTGCCACCCGGCCCGATGAAGCGCATCGCCGCGGGGCTGGTCGAGGACGTCGAAGGCGGCACGTCGCTGTCCGAGGCGATGCAGAAGCACGACGTCGTGTTCGACGCGCTGTACACCAACATGGTGCGCGCCGGCGAGGCCGGTGGTGTGCAGGAGGAGATCCTCAACCGCCTGAGCGGCTTCCTCGAGAAGAGCGAGTCGATCAAGTCGCGCGTCAAGGGGGCGATGGCCTACCCGATCGCGATCCTGTGCGTGGCGACGCTGGTGCTGCTGCTGGTGTTCGCGTTCG
>DAIMFJ010000085.1:462-13756 GCA_036724695.1 Planctomycetota bacterium | reverse complement strand
CCCGGTCTTCCAGAGCATGGGCGGCAAGGCGCAGATGCACTGGACCACGCAGCTGCTGATCGACGTCGCCGACCACCTCGAGGTGTGGTGGTGGAGTTACCTGCTGGCGGCGGTGCTGACGTACGCGCTGCATCGCCTGCTGCTCGCCAAGGTGTTCGGCTACCGCTCGTTCGTGCACAAGGCGTCGCTGCGCGTGCCGGTGTTCGGGCCGCTGGTGCACAAGAACCTGGTGGCGCGCTTCGCGCGCACGTTCGGCACGCTGATCCAGAGCGGCGTGCCGCACCTCGAGGCGCTCGACATCCTGCGCGACTCGACCACCAACGTGCACATGCGGGCGGCGGTCGCCGACGTGCAGTCGTCGATCCGCGAGGGGGCCGGCTTCGCGGTGCCGATGGGCGAGAGCGGCATGTTCGACGACATCGTCGTCAACATGATCGACGTCGGCGAGCAGACCGGCGAACTCGACCGCATGCTCGCCAAGGTCGCCGATCGCTACGAGACCGAGGTCGATCGCACGATCGAGACCGCGTTCAAGGTGATCGAGCCGATCCTGCTGGTGGTGATGGCGGTGGTGGTCGGCTTCATCGTGTCCGCACTGTTCATGCCGCTGCTGTCGATGATGCAAGGCATGGGCCGCAAGTGAGGACGCCGGCGTGATCCGCCGGCGACGTTCGGCATGTCGCTGACCTGGCGCATCCTGCTGGTCGCCCTGCTGCTGAACCTGCTGACGGTCGGCACCGTGCAGGTGGTCGTCTACCTGTCGCAGGAGGACTGGCTGCGCCGCGAACGCGACGGCCTGCTCGAACCGGTGCTCGACTCGCTGTCCTTGCTCGAGCGCGTCTACGCGCCGGGCCTGCTCGGCAGCGCCCGGCAGGTGCGCCCCCTGGTGCTGAGTCCGGCGATCCGCGAGGTCTACGACGACGTCATCGTCACCAGTGGCCGACCGGGTTACGAAGGCCTGATCTACCTGAACCCGCGCGGCGCCAGCCACCGCGATCCGGACAGCTTCCCGCACGGCGAGATCCTGGCCGGCATGGAACGGGCGGCCCGCGCCGGCGGCATCCTGCCGGTCGCCGGCGGCTACGCCTACTGCATCCGGCAGGGAGCCGAGATCGCCGGGTACCTGTGGTTCGTGCCGCGGCACCCGGAGACCTCGCCGACCGCGCCGATGCTGTGGAGTGCCCTGGCCGCGGTGCTGGTCAGCACGCTGGCATTCGGCATGTTGCTGGTCTGGGTGGTCCGGCGGACCGTCGGCCAGCCGTTGCAGAGCCTCAGCCGGGCGGCCGAGCAGGTTGCCAGCGGCCACTACGACGTGCGGCTGCCGGCCGCCGAACGGCTCGGCGAGCTCGCGCCGCTGGTGGCGACCTTCAACCGCATGGCCGGTCAGGTGCAAGGCCACACCGCATTGTTGCAGAGCGAGGTGCGGGCGGCGGTCGAGGAAGCCAAGCAGAAGGAACGGGCGCTGGTCCTCAGCGCCCGCCTGGCCAGCATCGGCACGTTGGCGGCGGGCGTCGCCCACGAGATCAACAACCCGATCGGCGGCATGCAGAACGCCGTGCACCGACTGCTGCAACAGCCGGACCTCGCGCCGCGGCAGCGCACCTACCTGGAGCTGGTGCAGGACGGTCTGCAGCGGGTCGCCCGCACCGCGCGGCGGTTGCTGGACTTCTCGCCGCGGCAAGTCGCGGCGGCGGCGTTCCCGCTGCGGCAGGCGGTCGACAGTGCCCTGGCCCTGGTCGAGCACCGCCTCGGCAAGCAGGGCGTCGAGCTGGCGCTGCAGTTCGAGCCCGATCTGCCGGCGATCCACGGCGATCCGCACGAGATCCAGCAGGTCGTGCTCAACCTGCTGCTCAACTCGATGGACGCGTTCGAAGGGCGCGGTCGCGGCGGTCGGATCACGATCCGCGCCGAACGGCACGGCGATCGGGTCGTGCTGGCGGTCGAGGACGACGGCCCGGGCATGGCGGCTGCCGACCTGCCGCACGTGTTCGACCCGTTCTTCAGCAAGAAGGAACGGCCCGACGCCAGCGGGCTCGGCATGTTCATCTGCTACTCGATCGTGCAGAACCACGGTGGCACGATCGCCGTCGCGTCCGAGCCGGGGGCCGGCTTCCGCGTGCGCATCGAGTTGCCGGCGGTATCGCCGCCACCGGCGGGCTGACGGCCCGCCGCAGCCACCCTCGGGCTCAGGAGCTGCCCTGCAGCTCGCTTTCCTTGCCGGTGTACAGCCACACCTGGTTCTTGCCGCGCCGCTTGCATTCGTGCAGGGCGCGGTTGGCGTTGCGGCGCAGGCCGTCGACGGTGCCCGGCGTGCGGCCGTCGTAGCTGTCGACACCGATCGACACGGTGACCTGCCGCTCGTAGTTGGGGCTGTTGACGACCATCCCGGAGATGCGTTGCCGGATGCGCAAGGCCGTCTGCACGGCTTCGGCTGGCGAGGTGTGCGGCAGCAGCACGCAGAACTCGTCGCCGCCGCAGCGCGCCGCGTAGTCCGTCTCGCGGATGTTGCCCTTCAGGCTCTCGGCGACCCGCGACAGCACCACGTCGCCGAACGCGTATTCGGTGGTGTCGTTGATGCCCTTGAAGTTGTCGACGTCGATCAGCAACAGCGACAGCGGATGCTGATGACGCTGGGCACGCTTCCACTCGGTGCCGAGGATGCGCTTGAAGTACAGCTCGGAGATCAGGCCGGTCTTGAAGTCGATGCTGACCTGGCTCTCGAGCTGCCGCGCCCGCACGTGCAGGCTGCGGATCCGCGCCCGTTGCTGCAGCGCGAGCTCGACGCGCTGCAGGCACTCGGCCGGCGCGTAGGGCTGCAGCAGGAAATCGCGGAACGGGATGCGCATCTGCCGGGCCTCGGCGAGCGCGGCCAGGTCCTCGACCAGGAGCAGGACGGGCACCGGATCCTCGTCGCGCTGCAGGCCTTCGAGCAGTTCGAGTTCGACGCCGCCGGGCACCAGCACCAGCGGGTTGAGGACCACCAGATCGGGCCGGAACTTGCCCAGGATGCGGTGGCTCTGCGCCAGCGAATCGCCGACGTGCACTTCGTAGCCGGCGTTCGCCAGCGCCGTACACAGATCGCCCAGCGCGTCGCGACCGTGGTTCATGACCAGGATCGTGCGGTTGGCCGTCTCCGGCTGCAGCTCGTCGTGGCGGGTGGGCCCGGCGGACATTTTCTCATCATGCCCGGCGCCCGCTGCGATGGGAAGAGGACGAGTCATTTTGGTGCGATCCAAACTCTATGCCTGCTAGATACTTGCGTTGATCCGCAAGCCAGCGACCCCGACCGGTGGCCGCCGACTCCCAAGGGACCATCTCGCCAACCTCTATAGTGGCCAGAAGCTCCCGATCTACCGTCGTTTCCAGGAACTTCCGCACGCCGGGTGGGCTGCGGCCACTGGCGGCACGTCCGGTGCTGGCGGATCTGGATCCGCGCGGTTCCTGCCAGATGCACCTTGACGGTCGGTGGGGCGTCCCTACAATCCTCCGCCCCTTAGTAGGCGGTCTCTGCCGCGGCGCAGCCGGCGGCGGACATCGCTCGACGTACCGCAGCAACCCAGACCGCATCCCCGCAGGCAAGGAGCCCTTCCGCACGTGCCGCTCGTAACCGCCCAGGAATTGATCGACGCCGGCGTCCACTACGGCCACCAGGCGAGCCGTTGGAACCCGAAGATGAAGCCGTACATCCACGGCAAGCGGCACAAGATCCACGTGATCAACCTCGAGGAGACGATCCGCGGTCTCTATCGGGCGACGCACTTCCTGCGTCACCTCGCCGCGACCGGCGCGCAGATCATGTTCCTCGGCACCAAGAAGCAGATCCGCCAGGTCGTCGAGGCCGAAGCCCGTCGCTGCAACATGCCGCCGGTCACGGAGCGTTGGATCGGTGGCACGCTGACCAACTTCTCGACGGTCCGTGAGCGCCTCGGTCGCCTGGTCGAGCTCGAGCAGCTCGAGACCACCGGCTCGATCGAGCGCTACAAGAAGAAGGACCAGTCGACGATGCGCCGCGAGATGAAGCGCATCCGCCGCAACCTCGAAGGTGTGCGCGACCTGCACGGTCTGCCGGGCGCGATCGTCGTCGTCGACCCGCGTCGCGAAGACAACGCGATGAAGGAGGCCAAGCGCATGAACGTGCCGGTCATCTGCGTGCTCGACACGGACTGCGACCCGTCGCTCGCCGACATCGTGATCCCGGCGAACGACGACGCGATGAGCTCGGTGCAGCTGGTGCTCAGCAAGCTGGCCGACGCGGTGCTCGAAGGCCGCCAGCAGTGCGACGAGTCGACGCTGCGCGACGCCCAGCGCACCGCCAGCGAAGACGTGCGCTGCCGCCAGGCCCAGGGCCGGCGCAGTGACGGCGACCGCCGCGGCGGTCGCGAGGGCGGCCGCGTCGGGGGCCGTCGCGGTGGTCCCGGTGGTGGTGGGGGGCGGCGTGGTCCTGGTGGCCACGGTGGTCACGGTGGTCCTGGTGGGGGCCGCTTCAACGCCGGTGGTCACGCCGATTCGGTTTCGATCGGCAGCGAGCGCCCCGAGACGACCGAGGCACCCGCGCCGGAAGGCGCCTGAGCCGATGCCGGCACCCGGCCGTTCCGGGTGCCTGTGCGGACGGCGCCGGCTGGGTCGCGCTGTGCTGGGCCAACGTCGGTTGGCTCGGCGAGCGACGCGGATCGAGCCTGTTCTGCGCCCCGTCCGGGTCGACCCGGACGACGCCGCGACCGAGCGTCGCCAGCCGGCTGCGTGCGACCGCGGCACCAAGCCAAACCTATCCGAGATTACCCGAACCTGTCGCCGTCCCGGCCAGGTTCCCTGACCAGCCTGCGAGAACGACGATGACCGAGATCAATGCCAAGACCGTGATGACGCTGCGCGAGATGACCGGCGCGCCGATGATGGACTGCAAGGCCGCGCTGAAGGAGACCGGCGGCGACATGGAGAAGGCGAAGGACGTGCTGCGCAAGAAGTTCGGCACGTCGGCCCAGAAGGCGGCCAGCCGCGAGGTCAAGGAAGGCAAGATGTTCAGCTACGTGCACCACAACGGCAAGGTGGCGGCACTCGTCGAAGTCGTCTGCGAGACCGACTTCGTGGCGATGAACGAGGAGTTCAACGCGTTCGGCAAGGGCCTGTGCCTGACGATCGCCTTCCATGCGCCGGAATACCTCAACCGCGAGTCGGTCGACGCCGCCGCGGTCGCCAAGGAACAGGCGTTCGTCCTCGAGCAGACGCGCGAGACGATGAAGGGCAAGCCCGAGAACGTGATCGAGAAGGCCGTCGAGGGCCGCATGGCGAAGTTCTTCGAGGCGAAGTGCCTGATGGAGTGCAGCTACGTGAACCCGGTCGACCAGGGCGATTCGCGCAAGGTCGAACAGGTGCGCGCCGAGTTGGTCGGCAAGATCGGCGAGAACATCGTCGTGCGCCGCTTCCTGTGCTGGAAGCTCGGCGTCTGATCGGGATGGCCGGCAGCCGTTGACCGAGCGGTCCGGCCCGTCGCTCGGGCAGGGCCGCGCCGTGCGCGTCGTCGTGCGCGGGCGCGCTCGGCGGCGGCACATCGGCCGCGAGTTGCTTGTCTGCCGCGCGCCGCGGCGGCATCGTTGCGGCGACCTCCTCTCGTCTCGCCACCAGCCATGAACGCATCCGCAGCTCCCAAGCAAATCCGCCGCATCCTGCTCAAGATCAGTGGGGAAAGCCTCGGTGAGGACGGCGTCGGAGTGGCGCCCGCCGTGGTCGCCCAGGTCGCCGGCCAGATCGCGCGGGTGCACGGTCTGGGCGTCGAGGTGGCGGTGGTGGTCGGCGGTGGCAACCTGCTGCGGGGGGCCGAGTTCGCCAAACAGGGCACCAACCGCGCGACCGCCGACCAGATGGGCATGCTCGGCACGGCGATCAATGCGTTGGCCCTGCAGGACGGGCTCGAACGCGCCGGTGTGCCGACCCGCGCCGCGTGCGCCGTCGAGATGAAGACGCTGATGGAACCCTACATCCGGCGCCGCGCGATGACCCACCTCGAGCGTGGCCGCGTCGTGATCCTCGCCGGTGGCACCGGCAATCCGTACTTCACGACCGACACCGCCGCCGCGCTGCGCGCCACCGAACTCGGCGTCGACGCGATCTTCAAGGCCACCAAGGTCGACGGCGTCTACACCGCCGATCCGCACAAGGACCCCAAGGCGACCAAGTTCGCGTCGCTGACGTTCCAGGAGGCGCTCGATCGCGACCTCAAGGTGATGGACCGCACGGCCTTCACGCTCTGCATGGAGAACCGCATGCCGATCATGGTGTTCGACATGTTCGTGGCCGGCAACATGGAACGGGCGGTGCGCGGCGAGCCGATCGGCACCTGGGTGGTCTGACCGGCGGTGCTGACCCGAAGCGCTGGCCAGCCCGCCGCGGCGCGGGCGCCAGCCAGGTCTGCAGCGACGCTGTCGGCCTCGCGGTCGCGGCAGGCTGGTGGGGGGGGCACTCGCCTCGGCGCTTCTGTCGGCTGGCCCGGTCGGGTAGCATCGCGGTCACGATGGACCCGATCGCGCCCTTCCTCCAGGAACTCAAGAAGAAGACCGACAAGACGATCCAGCACCTCAAGGACCAGCTGGGCACGATCCGCACCGGCCGCGCCTCGCCGGCGCTGGTCGACACCATCCGGGTCGAGTACTACGGCGCGATGACCCCGCTGTCGCAGGTCGCCAACATCTCGGTGCCCGAGGCGCGGCAGCTGCTGATCAAGCCGTTCGACGCGTCGGGCACGGTGTTGCGCGACATCGAACGCGCGATCCAGAAGTCCGACCTGGGCCTGAACCCGCAGAGCGACGGCAAGGTGTTGCGCCTGCAGATGCCGCCGCTGTCGGGCGAGCAGCGCACCAAGATCGCTGCCAAGGTCAAGGACATCGTCGAGCAGAACCGCGTCGCCTTGCGCAACGAACGCCGCGACACCCTCAAGCACGTCGAACAGGCCAAGAAGGACGGCAAGCTGTCCGAGGACCAGGCCAAGAAGGCCCACGAACAGATCGACAAGGAGCTCAAGGCGTGCGAGGTCAAGATGGACGAGGTCTGGAAGGCCAAGTCCAAGGAGATCCTCGAAGGCTGAGCGACGCTTCGCGTGCGGGTGGGCGGCCACGGGGCGGAGTTGGGCGGTCCTGACCCCCGGCAGTTTCTGGCGTCCGGCAGTTCCGAGCTGGCCGACTCTTGCGCACGGGGCGGCGCCGCGGTTTCATCCTTGCCCCTCGCCCGTGTCCGGGGGCGTAGCTCAGTCGGTAGAGCAGCGGCCTTTTAAGCCGTAGGTCGAAGGTTCGAGTCCTTCCGCCCTCACCATTCCACCCGGCGCGAGCCGATAGACCTTGCCGGTGCCGCGGTACCGGTGCCACCCAGCCCTGCATCCGGCGAGCCGGGTGCCAACCCCTCCCGCTCCCGATGATCGCCCCCGAGTTCCTCGCCATGCTGGTCTGCCCGCAGAGCCGCCAGCCGTTGCGCGTCGCGACCGCCGCCGAACTGGCCGCCGTCCAGCAGGCGATCGCTGCCGGCCGGGCGCGCAACCGCGCCGGTCAGCCGGTCGCCGAGGCGATCGACGGCGGGCTGGTGGTCGCCGACGGTTCGGCGCTCTACCCGGTCCGGCAAGGCATCCCGATCCTGCTGTCCGGCGAGGCGATCCCGCTGCAGGGGGCGATGCCGTCCTGATCCGCCTCTGCGCTGCTGCCCGGTGGTCCGCAACCGCGGGGCGCCGTGGCCCGGGGGGCGCCGATTGGCGCACCCAGCACTGCGGGAATCGCCCGCCAGCGGGTATCCTTCCGCCTCTGTAGCCAATGTCGACGCCCACCAATCCTCCTCCCGCTCCTGGCAGCGTTCCGCCCGGCCCCGCGACCGATCTCACGCTGGACACGGGTGTCTACGCGTGGTTCCGCCGCCACCAGAAGAAGCTGCTCTACACGGCCGGCCTGTTCACGTTGCTGACCTTCTCGGTCACCGGGCCGATGCTGGCGATGTTCGACGGCATGTTCGGCGCGACGCAGACGATGCCGACGTTGCAGGTGCGCGGCCAGCGCGTCACCATGCAGGCCGAGGACTTCCAGTTCGGCGAACTGTTGGCGCGCAATCCGTTCGCCTTCAGCCCGGTGCTGCCCGCCCTCGGCAGCGGTGACGGTGGGTCCTCCGAGCTCGCCGATTCGCTGGCGATCCTGCGTCGCGTCGCGGTCGAGAGCGGCATCGACGTGTCGATGCAGGAGGTCGACAAGGCGATCGAGGCGCTGCGCGCGCAGAGCGACGTGCAGAGCCCGGCCCAGCTGGCGCTGCAGCGTGGCATGTCCTCGCTCGCGCAGTACCGCAACCTGATGCGCGAGGCGATGCGGATCGGCACGTTCGTGCGCGCGTCGACGCTGGCGCTCGACGCCTCGGATGCGCGCGTGCTGGCCAAGGCCCTCGAGGATCGCGAGAAGGTCACGATGCGCGTCGCGAGCTTCGACGAGAAGGCCTTCGAGCAGACCTTGAAGACCACCGCGGCGGTCGACGATGCCGGCCTGCGTGCCTGGCTCGACGGCAAGAACCAATCCGAGAAGACCATGCTGCAGGTCTTCGACAGCAACCACGTCGCGCTGCGGATCGGCGCTTTGATGCTCGACGCGTTCGACCCGGCCCAGTGGCAGGAGGACGCGCTGAAGGACTTCACGATCGGCGACGAGCTGCTCAAGAAGACCTACGAGCAGGAGAAGGCGATCCGCTTCAAGGGCGAGAAGGACGGTGAGTGGAAGCCGTTCGAGGACGAGGCCACGAAGACCGCGGTGACTCGCCTGCTGCAGGCCGACCAGGTGATGACGTTCCTGCTCGGCAAGTTGCGCGAGGAGCTGAACAAGGAGATGACGGCCGAGAACGACGAGTTGCGCAAGAGCAACGACGAGTTCTTCCAGGCCCAGAACAACGTCACGATCGCCAAGCAGAAGGTCGAGCAGAAGCCCGACGACGCCGCCGCCAAGGAAGAGCTGCGCAATGCCGAAGAGGTGCTGCCGGCCAAGGAGGCCGCCAAGAAGGCCGCCGAGGAGGCCGCCAAGGCCAAACGCAGCGCGTTCGACTTCAAGGCGAAGTTCGCCGCGCTGACCGACGGCAAGGCCGGCTTCGTCTACAAGGAGTTCGCCGACAAGCGCAACGCCGAGAAGCTCAAGGACCTCGACGCCGGGGACCTCGGGCTCGGCGAGTGGCCGAACGCGGTGATGGGCACGTTCCTGCGCGACGTCGGGGCGCTGTCGAACATGCCCGGCCGCACGACCAAGGCGGTCATCCTGTACCAGCTGGCGGACGTCGAGATCCAGCCGCTCAAGCCTTGGGAGACCCTGAAGCCGCTGCTCGAGGATTCCTACTACACCGAGCTGGCCAAGAAGGAAGCCGAAGCGAAGAAGGCCAAGATGGAGGCCGCGTTGCTGCGGCTCGCCAAGGCGAAGATGCCCGAGAAGGTCACCGAACTCGAGGGCAAGCGCGGCGAGGACGTCCAGAAGAAGCTCGCCGACTGGGAGGCCAAGGTGACCGCCGACATCGCCGCGGCCGAGCAGGTGCTGCAGAAGGCCAAGGAAGGCACCGAGGGCCGCCGCGCCTGGCAGCAGCAGCTCGACACCCTGCGCGCCGAGCTGGCCGGCAAGGCAGACAAGCAGAAGGCGTTCGATGCCGAGGTCGGCAAGGAGATCGAGCTGGCGATCGCCAAGGCGGCGAAGAAGCACTACGCCGAGGTGATGGCGGAAGCCGCCGCCGAAGCCGGCTTCACGGTCGCCGAGTTCGGTCCGTATGCGCGCGATCTGTCGCGCCGGCCGCGCTTCGACAAGGCCTTCGATCCGACGGTCGTCTACGTGTGGAGCAACCACGGCGAGATCGAGGTCGGTGATGCCACCGATCTGGTCAACGACCAGACCAACCGTCGTTGGCACGTCGCCGCGTGCCTCGCCGAGGCACCGCTGGAAGCGAGCGACCTGACGCGGCGCGAGTTCGAGTCGTTGCGCTCGTCGTTCGGTTTCAGCTTCGCCGACCAGCAGGCCTTCGCGGCCTTCCAGCAGGCGTTCACGATGGACGCGCTGAAGGCCCGGTACCGCTACGAGAGCAGCGTCGGGCAACAGGAAGTGCCAGCGCCGGCCGATGCGAAGTGACCGGCCGCCGCGACGGACTGGCCGACTCGACGGTCAGTCGCCGCGGCGCGCCAGCGCCAGGGCCGAGTGCCCGAGCGGCAGGTTGCCCAGCCGCAGCAGGTAGCGCTCGCTCGACATCAGCGCCGCGAACAGCCGGTTGATCGGCTTCGCGATCGGCACGCTCATGTTGTTGTAGCCGGCCGGCAGCTTGCCGAGCCGTTCGCGCAGCTTCTGCAGCAGCACCGCCGGTACGATCAGCGGCAGCAGCAGCGAGTTGAAGTAGCTGCTGCGCACGACCTCGAGGCCGGCGTCGCGCAGCGCGCGCTCCAGCCGACCGCGCGTGTAGCGCCGGCAGTGGTGGGCGATGCGGTCGTTCTGCGATTTTATTAATTTGTAGGCGTGCACCGAGATCTTCACCATGCCGCCGGGGCGCAGCACGCGACGCACTTCGCGCAGCGCCGCGACCTCCTCGGGGATGTGCTCGAGCGTGTCGAACAGGCTGACCAGATCGAACCGCCCGTCGCCGAACGGCAGCTCGTAACCCGAACCGCACAGCACGTTCGGGAAGCCGCGCTCGCGGCAGAAGGCCAGGTACTCGTGGTCGACGTCGAGACCGGCGACCTCGCCGTAGCGCTGCAACAGCCCGAGCATGCCACCGGCCCCGCAGCCGATGTCGAGGATCTGCCGACTGCGATCGGCGACCGCCGGCAGGTAGCGATCCAGCAGTTCCGTGAAGATGGCCCGGCGGCTCACGAACCAGAAGTGGTCGTGTTCGAGCCGCGCGAACGTCTCGTAGGCGACGCGGTCCATCGCTCAGGCCGGCGTCGCGACGACGATGATCTCGTCGTGGGGGTTCACGTACAGGTTGGCGCCGCGCAACAGCGACAGCGGCTTGGCGAGCAGGCCCGGGATGCGGCCGAGCCGGCCGGCGCGTTCGGCCAGGAAGCCGAACGACACGTACTTGCCGGCGTAGGCGCTGCCGATGCGTTGCACGGCGAACCCACAGTCGCCGAGCAGCCGGGTGATCGTCGCCGGCGAGAAGTGGTAGAGGTGCTCGTGGTGCTTGTAGTGGTGCCAGCGCGGACCGAGCAGCCGGGCCCAGCGCGACGCGACGTTCTGGGTCTCGAGCAGCAGCTTGCCGTGCGGCGCCAGCAGTTCGCGGATCTTCTGCAGCACCGCTTGCGGGTTCGGCACGTGCTCGATGACGTCCCACAACGTGATCAGGTCGAACGACGCCGGCTGGTAGTTCATCGCCGCGGCGGCGTCGAGAACGCGAGCGCGTGCCGGCAGCCACTGCTGCACCAGCGCCATGCGCTTCTCGAAGGTCTTCAGGTACAGCGCCGCTTCGCGTGCGTAGTCGGCGTAGCCGCGCATCTTCGGGTTGTCGCTCTTCCAGTACTCCTCGTTGTAGACGTCGCGCAGCACGTCGCCGAGCAGCCGCGGGGTCACGTAGACCAGTCCGCAGTCGCGACAGGTCAGCACCTCGAACGGCCCGTCGCGGAACTTCAGGTCGCGCGCGGCGCTGCCGCACAGCTGGCAGCGATCGATCGGTTCGGTGTGTTGCAGCGCCTCCGCCGACAGCGGGTGCGGGCGGCCGTTCAGCGGCTCTTGCATCGGGCACCTGCCGGGTGGATCGGGGGGAGGGCGGACATCGGGGGCGACAGTCTAGCGTGAGCCGACGCGGTCGGCCTCGTCGCGGCCGGTGATCGGGCGGGAACGTTCGAGGAACCGCTTGCGCAGGATCGTGCGGAACATCTTCCAGGCCGTCTTCGCCTGCCGCAGGAACGTGTCCGAGTGCTTGCTGGTGCCGCCGATGCGGTTGGCGTAGGTGACCGGGATCTCGATGATCCGGCAGCGTTCCTGCAGCGCTGCGCACATCATCTCCGGCGAGAACGCCGGGCCGGTCTGCGACAGGCGTGGCCGGATCCGCGCGAAGGTGTCGCGCGTCAGCGCCCGGAAGGTGCAGCCGACGTCGGTGAAGCGCGGTTCGTGCGGCCGCAGCCACAACAGCTGCAGGAACTTGGCCATGAACACGTTGCCCCAGCGCAGGATCGAGCGCATGTTGGCACCCTGCTCGAGCATCTGCCTCGTCGTGCGGGTGCCCATCACCATGCCGGCGTCGTCGAGGTAGACCAGCAGCTTCTCGACGTCGCGGGCGCGGAAACTGCCGTCGGCTTCGACCAGCACCAGGATGTCGCCCTTGGCGGCGTCCATGCCGGCGAGCAACGCGGCACCGTAGCCCGGGCGCGCTTCGCTGACGACCCGCGCGCCGGCGGCGGCCGCCAACTCGGCGGTGCGGTCCTTGCAGTTGTTGTCGACGACGACGATCTCGTCGAGGTGCGGTTCGCCGCGGAACTCCTCGACGACTTGCCGGATGGTCTCCTCCTCGTTGTAGGCAGGAATCACCAGGGAGACGGTCCGATCGCGGTACATGCGGGCTGCCGAAGGATAGCAGGTGCACGGAGCGGCGCGCGGTCGGGTTTGCGCCGGACCGGGAACGTGCCCCGCAAGCCCCCGGTGGCGCCGTTGCCATCGGGGCCACGCCGCTCCGCGCGGGCGTCCCGTTGCGATCCAATCGCTCGCCCGGATCGTCAGCGCGGCAAGGTAGGTCGCGCGTACGCAACCAGGCGGGCCGTGCCTCCGGCCGCCTCGCTGGCGAACCACAAACGTCCGGTGGCATCGAAGCTCAGCCCCTCGGCCTGCGGCAGCAGCCGGGTGGCGAGGCGCCACGCGGCCCGCACGTCGCCGTTCCACGCCACGGCGAACAACAGGCCGTCCGCGCCCGCCAGCACCCAGAGGACCTCGCCGCCCGGGTCGACCGCCAGGGCGCCGATCCGCAAGGCGAAGCGACCGCGGTGGCCGGCCGCCGCCGCCGCCCGGGCGCAGGCATCCAGTGACAACTGCAGGGCCGGGGTCGTGGCGAGCTCGCGCCGCCCCAGGTCGAAGGCCAGCACGTCGCGCACGGCGCCGAGTGGCACGCCCGGCGCGGGCGCCGCCTTCGCCGCCAACAGCAGGCGGTGGCGGGGTGCGTCGTAGGCCAGGCTCTCGTATTCGAGGCCCGGGCGGCCGAGTGCGAACTCCACACCGGCGTCGCCGCCGCCGAGTCGGCGCTGCAGCAGCGTGCCATCGCTGCGCAGCACGAACAGTTCGTCGCCGACCACCGCCAGATCCTCGTAGTCGCCCTTGCCGCCGAACTTGCGTTGCTC
>DAIMFJ010000085.1:0-233 GCA_036724695.1 Planctomycetota bacterium | reverse complement strand
GGGAAGTCCCGGATTCCGTCGACCGCCGCGCCGAGGTCGTCGCCCGGCCGGACCACCTGGTGCGCGCCGAGGCGGGCGCGCCACGCCACGAGGTCGGCGACGTGCCGACACAGGCCGTTCGGGACGAACCCCGCACCGCGCTCGACCAGCACCAGCGGTCCGCCGGCGCGGCGCTCGTCGCCGAAGCCGAGCCGCGCGCGGCCGGGTTCGCGCGCGAGCAGCTCGGCGCCGAG
>DAIMFJ010000084.1:12637-16767 GCA_036724695.1 Planctomycetota bacterium | reverse complement strand
CAGGGTCGCGCGCGGGTCGGCGTCGACCAGTGCCGATGCCAGATGGCCGACCAGCACCGCGACGTCGACGCGATGTGGTTGGTCGAGCCCTGCCGTCGCCAGTTGCGGCAGCAGGCCTTGCCATGCCGCCGGCACCGCGAAGTCGGGTGGCAGGAACCAGTCCTCGACGCCGTCGGCCTGGCAGGACCACAGCCCCACCGGCCCGTCGCCGAACGCGAACGAACCGGCCGCGCCGCTGCCCGGCGGCAGGGTCGGCGTCGCCGGTGCGATCGTCAGTCGATCGCCGCGCCACTCGAGCGCGATGGCCCGACCGACCGCCAGTCCGACCGGCCATTCCGGGCGCTGCGGCAGGAATTCGTTCAGCAGCCAATCCCAGGCCGCCGCGGTCCCGCTGGCGGCGAACGCCGCCGGCGCGGCGACCGCACGCAGCACCGGTTCGGCGGTCGGGGCCTGCGCGAGGGTCGCGCCGGCGAGGCAGACCGCGGCCAGGGTCCGGTCAGCGACGACCCACATGCGCATGACCTGCACCGACCGGTTCGTCGTCGTACTGTTCGTCGATCGCTTCGTCGATGGCATCCTCGTACGCACCGTCGTCGTAGTCGCCCACGTCCGGCAGCGATGGCTGGGTCAGGGCCACGGCAGCACTCGCGGCGGCCGCGTGCGCGGCGGCGCGCCGGCGCCGTTGCACCACCACGGCGACGACCAGCAGCAGGAGCGCGGCACCGGCAGCACTGCCGAGCACGACCAGCTGCCCGTCGCGCCCCAGGCCGTGCCAGGTGGTCTCGGCCTTGCCGTACAACGCCGCGAGGTTGGCCTTGGCGCGCGCCACCTCGTCGGCCTCGTCGGCCAAGGTGTCGCGGCGCAGGTAGCGGAGCGTCGCGGCGACCAGTGGCTCGAGCTCGGGGCCTTCGACGCCGAGCCGCTGTTCGAGGGCCGACACGGCCGCCGTGCAGTCGAGTTCGCCGAGCCTGGAGATGGCGTGGCGGCGCAGCAACGGTTCGCTGTGGTCGAGCACGGCGCGCAGCAGCGTGGTCTCCTGTTCGGCCGGCAGCTGGGGCGACAGACCTTGCCAGTAGAACGCCAGCGCCTGGCCACAGCCGGTGACCGCGGTGCCGCGCATCGCCTCGGCGACCGGCAGCAGGTGGCGGCTGGCGGCGAGATCGTGCAGGGCCACCAGCGCCGCGGTGAGGTCGCGGCTGTCGGTGGTGGCCGTGGCCGCTTGCGCCGTGCGTTGCACGAACGCCAGCAGCGCGTCCTGGGCGGCGTCGGTGCGCACCCGGCCGAGCAGCTGGGCGGCCGCGATGCGCACGCGCGGGTCGGCATCGACCAGGCGGTCGGCGGCGACCGCGGCCACCTTGTCGTCGATCGACTTCTGCAGCGCCGTCAGCGCCAGCGTGCGGATCTCGCCGTCGCGGCTGTCGCGCGCGAGGTCGCGCAGCAGCTCAGCCCGCTGGCTGGCAGGGTGTCGGCCGAGCAGCCAGGTCGCGCGGCGCGCGATCGCCAGGTCCGGCGAACGGGTCAGCCGTTCGATCGCATCGAGGTCGGCGTCCTTGCCCGCCTTCTCGAGGGCATGCAGGGTCGCGAGTTCGGCGTCGTCCTGGCTCCCGGCAGTCGCGGAGTCCGGGGCTTGGTCGGCTTCGCCGGCCTCGACGGCAGGCGCTGGACGTGCTCCAGCGGCCTGCCGCGCCGGATCCTGCGGCAGGGACAGCAACGCGAACGACAACAGACACTGCAGCAGCACACCCATTACGGCCTCCAGCTGCCTTGATCGGCCGTGGTGCCTGGGCTGCTTCAGCCGGATCCCAATTCCGGCCCGCCTCGGGCCGTCCCGAATCGGGACGGCCGGGGCGCGATCAGATCTTCTTGATGTGCGCCGAGACCAGCTTGGTCATCTCGAACATCGTGACCGTCTCCTTGCCGCCGAACACCGGCTTGAGCTTGGCGTCGGCATGCACGTTGGTCTTGACCTTCTGGTCCTGGAGGCCGTTCTTCTTGATGTAGTCCCAGAGGCGCTTGGTGATCTCGCTGCGCGGAATCGGCTCCTTGCCGACGACGGCGGCCAGCACGTCGTCCGGTTGCACGGGAGCC
Organism: Planctomycetota bacterium; assembly: GCA_036724695.1. Classification (GTDB taxonomy): domain Bacteria; phylum Planctomycetota; class UBA1135; order UBA1135; family UBA2386; genus JACKIC01. The sequence goes on along the minus strand of DAIMFJ010000084.1, from coordinate 14,679 downwards.
ATCAGGGCAGGGTTCGCTTTCTTTTCCTTCTTGGTCATCGCGGAGTCTTCTTGGTTCTCTGGGTGGGGCGGTCCGTTGCCAACGCGGCGGCGGCGCCGTGTCGGGGTCGGGATCGCCCCCAGGGATGATGGCGAGCGGGGGGCGCCGCGCAAGGCCGAGGCGGAATCTTCGCAGTCGCCGGCGTCTCCGGGGGTTGCGCTGGAGTGCGTCGGCGCGCCGGCTAGCCTTGGCGGACTCCGTCCCTCCGCTCCCGCATGACCACAACCCAAGCCAAGAAGCGCGGTTTCGACCGCATCCTCGACGTCATCGAAAAGGTCGGCAACAAACTGCCGGATCCGGCGGTGCTGTTCCTGCTCGCCCTCCTGGCGACCTGGGTGTTCTCGTGGCTGCTCGACGGCACCAGGATCCAGGTGCCGAAGGCAGGTGGCGGCTTCGACGAACAACTGGTCGCCAACCAACTGTCGGGGGCGGCGATCGTCACCTGGATGGTGAACATGGTGAAGACGTTCGTCAACTTCGCGCCGCTCGGGGTGGTGCTGGTGGCGATGCTCGGCCTCGGCGTGGCCGACAAGTCGGGGTTCATCAGTGCCGGGCTGAAGAAGCTGCTCGGCTTCACGCCCAAGGCGCTGCTGACCCCGATGACCATCGCGGTCGGCCTGTTGAGCCTCGTGGCGGTCGACGCCGGCTACGTGCTGGTGATCCCGCTCGGCGGCGTGATCTTCTACGCGGCCGGTCGGCACCCCGTCGCCGGCATCGCCGCGGCGTTCGCCGCCGTGTCCGGTGGCTTCTGCGCCAACTACATCCCGACGGCGCTCGACACGATCCTGGCCGGTCTGACCCAGGCCGGCGCCCGCATCGTCGACGCCGACGTGGCGGTCAATCCGCTCTGCAACTACTACTTCACGATCGCGTCGGCGGTGCTCGTCGTGCTGGTGGGCTGGTTCGTCACCGACAAGGTCGTCGAGCCGCGCCTGCGCCGCCTGACCGTCGACGGCGATCCGAACGAGATGCCGAAGATGCAGGAGTTGAGCCGCCAGGAGGAGAAGGGCCTGGTCGCGGGACTCGTCGCGATGCTGCTGGGCGTCGTGGTGCTGGCGGCGGCGTGCTGGCCGGCCGGTTCGCCGTTCCGCAGCGCGACGGGCTCGCTGACCGAAGGCAACCCGCCGCTGATGAGCGCGATCGTGCCGATCATCCTGTTCCTGTTCCTGCTGCCCGGCATCGTCTACGGCTACGTCGCCAAGACCTTCAAGAACCATCGCGACGTCGTGCAGGCGATGGCGAAGACGATGAACACCATGGGCTACTACATGGTGATGGCGTTCTGCGCGTCGATGTTCATCTACGCGTTCAACGCCAGCAACATCGGCAAGCTGATCGCGATCAGCGGCGCCAACGGCCTGCAGAGCCTCGGTCTGCCCAGCAGCGTGACGATCGTGGGCATGATCCTGGTCTGCGGAGCGGTGAACCTGGTGATGGGTTCGTCGTCGGCGAAGTGGACGCTCCTGGCGCCGATCTTCGTGCCGATGCTGATGCAGCTCGGCATCTCGCCCGAACTGACGCAGGCCGCCTACCGCATCGGCGACTCGACCACCAACATCCTGACGCCGCTGATGCCGTACTTCCCGCTGATCGTGACGTTCACGCAGAAGTACCACAAGGGCACCGGCATCGGCACGATGATCTCGATCATGCTGCCGTACTCGATCGCGTTCCTGGTCAGCTGGACGCTGTTCCTGCTGGCGTTCTGGGGGCTCGGCCTGCCGCTCGGACCAGGCAGCAGTTACACCGTCGGCGGCTGATGCCGGTGCCGTGGCTCAGAGCTTGTGCCACGTCTTCGTGACCGGATCGAAGCGCGACAGCAGCCTGGCTGGCACGCCCGCGGCGACGTGGTACGGTGGGACGTCCTTGGTGACGACGCTGTTCGCGCCGATCACCGAGTGATGACCGATCGTCACACCGGGGAGGATCACGCAGCCATCGCCCACGAAGGCGCCGTCGGCGATCTCCACGGTGCCCTCGAACACGCAGTTGACGTCGATCGA
>DAIMFJ010000084.1:0-12627 GCA_036724695.1 Planctomycetota bacterium | reverse complement strand
TTCGCGCACGTTGTGGTCCGTGATCAACACGCCTTGTCCCAGGCCGACCCCGGATCCCAGGTGGACCGACCAGGCCGCTGCGATCCGTGAATAGCTGGAGATCACACAGCCCGGACCGATCCTCAGCACGACTTCGGCGTCCTCTCCTCCGACGGCTTCGATGCGGACGTTGCTCCAGATCGCCACGTCGGACGCGATCGCGATGCGGCGCGGGTTGTGGACGCGGAAGTTCGGCCCGATGCGCGAGCCCATGCCGAACTCGGCGAAACGTCGCCGCCAACCGATGGCCTTGAGGCGGTTCCACCAGTAGACGATGCGCCTTCGCAGCAGGATCGACCGAGGAATTGGACGCGGCCGCGGGTTGATCACCCGTTCTGCCGGTGCGATGGCAATGCCGTCCTCGGCCCGGGCCGCAGACGACGTTCTCGAACTGGGGGCGATGGAGGACATTTCGACGCCGGTAGCGGTTGCGCTGGCCGGGCCCGCACGTGATGGTGCGACTCGCGTGGTCGCCCGGTGGTTCGCGCCGCGCAACGGAGATTTCGGCAACCTCGTGCCGCGGAATTCAGCGCGGTTGGGGCCCTGCACGCAGTGACTCCGTCAAGGCGCGATGACGCGGGGACTTGGGTTGTTCGGGAGCGGCGTATGGCTACGCAGCGGGCGACGATGCCATCGACTCGAACCCGGGAGTCCGTTCCGCTCGGCTCGGCTCCGCAGCCCTCCAAGGATGCTCAGGCGATCAACTGCAGTGTGTCTCTCGCGATCAACCACAGACCAGCCAGCAGCAGCAGCGTGCCGGTGAGCCACTTCAGGCGCGGTTGCCAGGCCTGCAGCGATCCACCCAATCGGTTCGCGAAGCCGGCGCTGCAGGCGATGCCGATCGCGAACGCGGCGACGGGAGTGGCCGTGCCGAGTCCGTAGGCGGCCACCGGCAGGGCTGCGTTCGGCGACGCCAGCGCCACCGGCAGCAGGCTGCCGAAGAACAGCGCCGCCGAAGCCGGGCAGAACGTCAGGGCGAACAGCGCGCCGAGCGCGAACTCGCCGAGCACCCCGAGTCCGGCCAGCCGCTGGGCGGTGCTGCCGTTGGGGCCGCTGCGCGGCCAGGGCAGTGGCAGCAGGTCGAGCAGGACCATCGCCGCCAACACCAGCAGCGGTCCGAGCAGGGGCGGCAACCACTCCTGCAACGCCTGGGACAGCCCGGGCGCACCGATGCCGCCGAGGTACAACAGCACGACGATCGCGCCGTAGGCCGCCACGCGACCGAGGGAGTACATCGACGCGGCGAGCAGCGCGCGTCGGCGCGACCCGGCATGGCGGGCCAGCCATGCCGTCGCGGCCAGGTTCGTCGCCAGCGGACACGGGCTCACGGCGGTGACCAGGCCGAGGCCGACGCCGGTCGCCACGGCAGTGCCGAGTTCGACGCTCATGGACGTTGCAGGTAGGTGGCGATCGGTTCGCGAACGTAGGCGAAGAACTCGGCCGGCTCGTCGTAGTGCAACCAGATGTCCTGGCGCGGTGTCCACTCCACTTCCTGGCCGTCCCGTTGGCGCGAGACGATGACGATCTTGTTGGTGATCGCGTAGTGGTCGACGTAGGCGTGGTGCTCGGCCCGGTCGGTGTTGACGACGCGAAACAGCACGTCGCCGCGCGCGATCTCGTCAGGGAAGCCCTCCTGCACGGTGCGTCGCGACAGGTCCTCGAGGATGCGGCAGGTCTTGCAGCGCATGTCGGTCGTGAAGTACGTGACGAGCACCTTGGCACGGGCCACCGCCTCGGCAGTGGGCGCCGCGGTCTCGTCGGTACGGGTGTCGCGACGGGCGATCCAGACCCCGACGCTGCCGAGCACGATCGTCAGCAGCCCCAGGCGCAACCAGGCGCGCGGCGACATGGTCAGCGGCCTCCGCTGAGCAGGCGTTCGAGTTCGGCGGCCCCCGGGACCTTGCCGCTGACCAGGACCTTGCCGTCCATCACCAGGGCCGGCGTCACCATCACGCCGTAGTCGGCGAACTTCAGGAAGTCGGTCACCTTCTCGAGCTCGTACTGCAGGCCGAGCTGGTCGGCAGCCGCCTTGGTGGCGTTGCCCAGTTGCGTGCACTTGGCGCAGCCGGTGCCGAGGATCTGGATCTTGTGGGTGGTCATGGTTCTACGGGTACAGGTTGCCGAACAGCCAGCCGGCGGTGGTGGCGAGCAGCACCACCAGCAGGCAGAACGTCAGGGTCTTCTTCCAACCGAGGATCGAGCTGAGCACCAGCATGCTCGGCAGGCTCAATGCCGGGCCGGCCAGCAACAAGGCCAGCGCCGGCCCGTTGCCCATGCCGCTGCCGAGCAGCCCTTGCAGGATCGGTACCTCGGTCAACGTCGCGAAGTACATCAGCGCCCCGGAACTCGCCGCGAACAGGTTGGCCGACAGCGAGTTGCCGCCGACCGCCTCGGCGATCCAGTGGGTCGGGATCAGCGCCTCGTGGCCAGGGCGACCGAGCAGGAACCCCGCGACCAGCACGCCGCCGACCAACAACGGGAAGATCTGCTTGGTGTAGCTCCAGGTCTGCGCGAACCACTCGCCGGCCTCGCCGTCGCGCCCGGCCGTGCACCAGGCGAGGCCCAGCGACGCCAGCAGCATCGGCAGCTCAGGGGTGCCCGGCACCGACCAGGCCGCGGTCACCACGGCCACTGCGACCGCGAGCAGCCGTCGACCCGGCAGACCGATCCAGCGCCAGGCCAGCAGGCCGAAGGCGCCGCCGGCCAAGGCCGTCAGCGGCCACTTCACGCCGTACACGAACTGGAAGAACGCGCCACCGTCGTCGCGCGGGTTGCCCCAGTTCGCGAACACCAACACGGCGACCATCGTCGCGAAGAAGAGGGCCGTCCTGGTCAGCGAGCGCGTCGCCTCGGGGACCGGCAGCTCGGCCATCGTGGCGGCGCGTTGCTGCTGTTCGCGGCGGAACAGCCACGCCATCGCCAGCCCGAGCACGATGCTGAACAGCACGGCGGCGACCGCGCGCGCCACGCCGAGTTCGAAGCCCAGGATCTTGGCGGTCAGCACGATCGCCAACACGTTGATCGCCGGGCCGCTGTACAGGAAGGCCGCGGCCGCCCCGAGACCCGCGCCCATGCGGTAGATGCCGGCGAACAACGGCAGCACGGTGCACGAGCAGACTGCGAGGATCGTGCCCGACACCGAGGCGACCCCGTAGGCGACCGCGGGCGGAGCCTTGGGGCCCAGGTAGCGCAGGACGGCGTTCTGGCTGACGAACGCGGCGATGGCTCCGGCGATCCAGAAGGCCGGCAGCAGGCAGAGCACGACGTGTTCGCGCGCATAGTCGCGCGACAGGTACAGGGCTTCGTCCAGGCTGGCGCGGAATCGCTGGGACTCGATCGGCAAGAAGTACAGAGCGCCGAAGAGCGCGGCGAACCCCGCGAACGTGCGCAGCTCGGTCCGGGCCTCGGGGCTCATGGCAGCAACCGCCTGGGGGCGGCGGCCCCGCAACAGCTGCGTCTCGTCTTGCGCCTGCCGACTCCCGCGACCGCCAGGCAGCGTGTGAACGTCGCCACGCACGGCAGCGCCAGCGCGTAGAACACCTGGCTGCCTCGCTTCTCGTCGCGCACGACGCCAGCGGCGCGCAGCACGCTCAAGTGGCGGGAGACGGTCGGCCAGCTCAGCCCGACCAGCGCCACCAGATCGGCGACGCAGCGCTCCCCGCGGCCGAGTTCCTCGGCGATCCGCAGCCGTGCGCGGTGGCCGAGGGCGCGGAACACCGAGACCGCATCGAGTGCCATACCTGAAGGATGCGCGATTTCGCGAAACGACTAAATACGCACATCGGCCGACCTGACGACCGATCCAGCGCGTTCCGATCGGATCGGCGCCGAGGTCGTTGCCTTGCGGCTGCGGCCGCGCGTCAGTCGCGTACCGTCGCCGTGCCTTCGAAGTACGCCTGGTAGCGCGGCCACGACAGGTTGGCGACCCGGCGGCCGAGTTCGAGCGCGGCGATGTTGTCGGACTGGATGTGGTAACCGCCCATCACGCGGGAGATGCCGGCCATCTCCGCGGTCGCCGTGAACGTCGGCAGCTCCAGCAACACCGGCTCGTCCATCGGTTCGTGGGTGATCGCACCGGGCACGCGCGGCGCGACGAAGCCGAACCAGTCCGAACCCGTGAACAGCCTGAGGATCGTCGATGCGCCGGCACTCACCGTGCTGTGGCCCGACGGGTACGCCGGGAACGGCGGGCAGGTGAAGTACGCCGGCGAGTAGTTGATCCAGTCCTCGGCGGCGACCATGCCGACGCCCTTGCCGTAGCCGAGCCAGCCGGGCAGCTGCTGGCCTTCGTAGAAGTGCCGCACCAACGTCATCGGGCGCGAGCTGTCGTACGCGTACTTGGCCTCCCAGCAGGCGATGAACGTGTCCATGCAGATGTTCGCGACCGCGAAGTACATCTTGACGTCCTTCTCGAGGTCGTGCTCGTCGCGGCGCGACACGTCCTGCGCGAAGCGCAGCCAATGCCCGCTCTGGCCGGTCGAGCGCGGGCCGTCGCGCATGAACTCGACGATCGCCTTCTGCATCGGCGTCAGGCTGGCGTGGTAGCGGATCACCTCGTCGACCTCGGCCTTCAGCTGCGGATCGCCGACCTTGGGCTGCGGCCCGGGCCGGAACTGGTCGCTGCGGTCCATCGCGAACGGCTTGACCTTGCCCCAGTGCGGTGTCAGGGCTCCAGGCGCGAACTGCGTGCCGTCCTCCCTGGTGAACAGCTTCGGCTGCCAGCAGTCGGGGTCGACGAGGCGATCCGGGGTGTTCTTCGGCCGGTAGCCGGTGTAGTCGGCATACGGCTGCCCATTGCCGCCCGGCACGTCGCCGTGCTGGTTGGCACCGTCGTGACGGCGGTACTCGATCAGCGCGTCGGCGACCAGGTTGCCGATCCCGACCGGCGTGGCGGGATCGAGGCTCGCGTCGTCCGGATCGTGGCCGAACTTCCGCATCTCCGCACGGATGTAGTCGGCCTGATCGGGGAGCACGTAGAGCAAGGTGCGGCAGACCGCGTGCGCGATCGCCTGCTCGCGGTTCGCCGGCGTGCGTTCGGCCGCCGGGCGCCGCAGCGTGCCGCCAAGGCGCGTACCGACCGCGCGTTCGTCGTACGCCGCCCACGCGTCGAACATCGCCGTCATCGGAATCGCCATCTGCCGGGCCAGGATCGTCGGCCGGGCGCCGTACCTCTCGACGTCGCGCGCGGCGGCTTCCTGCAGGACGTCGACCCAGCGGTACGCGACGGTGGCGTTCGCGTGGACCGGGTAGACCGCCGAGCCGTCGCGCGTCGCCTCGGCGTAGTGCAGGTAGCGCGGGTCGAGCGTCAGCTGGCCGAGCGGTTGGTTGGCGAACGTGGCGACGTGGTCCGGTGCGACCGCGCACGCGGCGAGCAGGGCGAACGGCAGCCGCGAGAGGAAGTGGGGGAGCCTGGTTCTTGGCATCGGCACGACCGGGTATCGAAAGCCTCAGGGTCGGCCACGGGCAGCGCGGTGTCAACGGGAGGCACCGACGAAACGGACCGACGGCCGTGGTCGACAGCAGCTCCCGACGATTGCCAGTTCTTGGGCGGCGCGGCGCCACATACGGAACGGCGGCACGGTAGCTGGCCGGTTCAGCAAAGGTGCCGGGACCCGGGCCGGTTGATACCTGCCTTGTCTCGAACTGGACCCGGGCTACCTTCAACGCCGTACCGGGTTGGCGGCCGCATCGGCACGGCCCATCGGACTCCGGAGCCCAGGTGTGACACGATGACCGATGCTCGCGGATCCACTCGCTCGAATCGCTTTGCCATCACGGCTGCTGGCGGGCGGATGGCGGTCCTGGTGTCGCCAGGGTACCCGGACGCCGCGTCGATCGCCGTCTACGAGCAAATGGCTGGCATCGCCACCCAGCTTCAAGTCGAGCTCGGGTACTTCCACTCCGCCATCGAGGATCCTTGTCGACTCGGGCCGGCGTGGCGCGCACGGCTCGGCGAAGGGGTGATCGTGCCCCCGATCCGCGAAACCTGGTACGACGCGATCGAGCACTTCCGCGCGCAACGGCCGGATCGATTCCGGGCGCTCGAGTCGGAGATCAAGGGCGCGACCGGAGCCACGTCGGCGAACATCTTCCGGCTCCCGGAAGTGGCGATGGCGTTCGCCTACTGCCGTTGGTTGCAAGCGTGGGGCGCGCGGCACGTCGTCACGTTCCACCTGACCGGGTTCGCGCTGGTCGGGTACTTCGCCAGTCGATTGCTCGAGGTGCCCTGGACACTGATCCTGCTCGACGAGCGCTGTTTCGAGCACCCAGCGTTCCAGCTGCTGATGCCGGTCATGTTGGGGGCCGCCGACGTGGTGGTCCTCGACGAGGTCGGCATGCACACCGGCTTTGCGGAACGAACCCGACGACTCTGCCGTGGTGCGACAGCCGATTGGCGCGGCGAAGGACTGCGTTCGCCGGCCGCGGTCATGGCCCCCTTCGTGCAAACACTGTCTCGAACGCCGGTGGAGAAGTCCGGGGTCGGGGCTGCGTTCGCGGCCCCGCCGGGCCCCGGACCGGCGCCAGCCGGTCGGATTCGGCCGTTCGTGGTCGTCGGAGCGGAGCGATCCGGGACCAACATGATCGTCGAGGCGGTCGGCACCTTGGATCGCGTCGCGTGCGCCGGCGAGTTGTTCAACGGCGATCTCGCCGAACGAGGCGTCGTCCCCTGGTTCGACGGGATCGAGGTGCGCAGCGGCGAACTCGACGCATTGCGGCGGGTCGGACCCTCGCGGATCCATGCCCGACTCGTCGCGGATGCCGCTGCATCGGGCATGCAGGCGGTCGGTTTCAAGCTCATGTACCTGCAGGGATTGACGGATCTGCGCATCCCGAGGCTGCTCACTGCTGGCCAGGAGTTGCCAGTCGTCCACGTCGTTCGTCGAAACCGCGTGCGGCGGTGGGTCTCGGACCTCAAGGCACGGCAAACGGGGGATTGGTACCGTGCGACGGTGGATCGCAACGAAGCCAATCCGGGTCCGATCGGCATGGATGTCGTCGAGTGCCTCGCCAACTGCGCCCTCATCGACGTGCTGGAGGAGATGTACGAAGTGCTCTTCGCCGATCATCCGACGCTGCGACTCGAGTACGAATCGTCGTCGGCGGACGTGCAGGCCGCCGGTCGCGCCCTTGCCGAGTTCCTTTCGGTCCGCTGCCCCGGCGTACGCATCCACTCGCTCCCCATGAGTCGAGGGGTGCTCCGCCGGCAGATCGCGAACTTCGACGAAGTGCGGGCCGGGCTTGCCGGCACACGGTGGGCATGGTGCGTGGAAGACGACGCCGATGAGTAGGCACTACCAGGAGTTGGACGCGCCCCATTTCGACTACGACCTGGTCACTCATCCTGGCCTGGGGGAGGAGTTGTTCCGCGGTCCGGCGGTGGCGGATGGCGCGCCGTACATGGTCTGCATCGGCGGCGCGCAGACGTTCGGTAGATTCGTCGCGCGTCCGTTCGCGCAAACCCTCGGCGCAGCCATGGGACTGCCGTGCAGGAACCTGGGGCTGGGTGGCGCCGGGCCACGGTTCGCGTTGCGCGACGACGTTCGGCGCGTGCTCGACCGGGCCAAGCTGGTCGTCGTGCAGTACTTCTCGGGCCGAAGTGCCAGTTGCTCGCTGTTCGACAACAGCGAGACCGGCCGCGCGAGCGGTCGATACCTGCCCACGAGCAAGTACATGCGGTTCGAGCAGTTCTTCGAGCGCATGGCGGAACGGCAGGAGCCACACTTGTTGCAACGTATCGTCGAGGAGATGCGGGAGGACTACGTCGACGCGATGGTGCGGCTCGCCCGGAGCCTGCAGGTGCCGAAGGTCGCGCTCTGGATCTCCCAGCGTGTGCCCGACTACCCGCCTGGCTTCGTCGAGCAGCATGGGTGGATGAACGGGTTCCCGCAACTCCTCGATCGTGCGGTCGTGACAGGCACGGCAGGCCACTTCGACGCCTACGTGGAATGCGTCGATTCCGCGGGCCTGCCGCAGCGCCTCTGGCAGGCAGGAACCGCCATCGATGGCGCAGAACTGCACAGGGATGGGTTTCTGTACAACACCTACTATCCGGCCCAGGAGCATCACGACCACGCCGCTCGGCTGCTGTTGGACAGCTGCATGCGGTTGTCGCACGGATAGCAAGGTGGCTGTTCGACGGTGTGCCGGCTTGCCCGGGGGGGGCGAATCACCTTCGATGGGCCGACTCGTGAGCTCCGCACCTTGGCAGCCTTCGTCAACGGTTCGTCGCGCGCGCAACGCACCCGGGCTGGCCGCCGGAGCCGCAGCCTCATAGCATGCACGGATGCACTGGCAACGCCGTGTGTCCCTGTTCGGCTGGTTGGCCGTCGCCGCAGCGGCCCAGGCCCCTGCGCCGATCCCCGCAGCCCCCGGCAAGCAGGACCTCGCCGTGCTGTACGTCGGCAGTGCCGACGGCCCGCGCACGGCCGACTTCGTGCAGTTCCTGCAGCAGCACTTCACGACCGTCGGCACCGCGGTCTACCCGAGGTTCGACGCGCGGCAAGCCGATCCCTACGACGTGGTCGTGCTCGACGTCGAGATGAAGCCGAAGGAGAACTCGATCGGCATCGGGCCGCAACCGACCCTGCCGGCCGACTACGCGCGCGCCACGGTGTTGATCAGCGGGCCTGGCGTGATCGTCTCGCAGAAGTTCGGCAGCAAGCTCGACTGGTATTGAATGTGCCTGGCGCGCTCGGCCCACGGGATGGTGCCGAATCATCCGATCTTCCAGGGTCCGTTCCCCGTCGACATGCAGCTCGAAGAGGTGCCGACGCCCGAGAACTACCGCCGCTTCCCGGCTGGCCAGTCGCTCGGGGCGACGATGCCGGTCTGGCACGTCGACACGACGGATTACCGCAGCGACAAGAGCCTGCAGCCGGGCACGGTGGCGGGGGACTTCGGCTTCCTCGATTCGCCCGACACCGAGGTGATCTCCGGCGGCATCAACAGCAAGGGGCCTGGTGCGGTCGCGATCGGTCGCCACGCGTCGTTCTTCCTGTGGGGGTTCGCCGCCGAGCCGTCGCGGATGACCGCATCGGGGCGCAACGCGTTCTTGAACTCGATCTGCTACGCGCAGCGGTTCGATCACGAGCCGATGCTGGTGCGGCGCCAGACCAGCAGCCGCGACTGGACGACGTTGCGGGCGATGCAGGATCCGGCGGCGTTCGAACAGGCCACCGCCGACCTCGAGTTCGTGCGCGGCGAAGGTCGCAAGACCGAAGTCGACGCGGACTGCAAGGCGCTGGGCCTGTCGAATCGCAGTGTGGCGCTGCTCGAGCATTGCATCGCCGCCTGGGAACGCGGCGAGGACGTCGAACGGGCGCAGCGTTTGCTGCGCCGCTACACCGACCGTGACTTCGCGACCGCTGCGGAGTGGCGGGCGTGGTTCGCGGCGAACCAGGCGAACCTGTTCTTCAGCGACCTCGGCGGCTACCGCTTCTACGTGCGGCCGCTGGACGTGCGCAGCCGCGTGCTCGCTTCGGCACCGCCGGCCACTTCGGACGAGGCGCCAGCGGGCCTCGCGATGTCGATCCTCGACGCAGCGGTGCAACCTGGCGCGATCGTCACCATCGCGGTGCGGTTCGCGCATGCGCCGGGATGGCACACCTATGCGTCGGTGCCCGCGGACAGTCCGTACCGGCCGACCGGCATCCAGCTCGAGTTGCCCGAGGGTTGGGCCCCGGTCGGTCGCTGGTCGCTGCCGGCGACGACGCCGTCGAGCGAAGACCCGCGCGTGCGCACGGTCACCGGCGACGCGGTGTACCTGCACCGCGTGCGGGTCGCGGCCACGGCGACCGCCGGCCCGACGACGCTGCGGGCGACCGTCGGGTTCATGGTCTGCGACGAACAACGCTGCCTACCGCCGGCCGAAGAGGCGTTGCAGGCGACGGTCGTGGTCGGGGCGAAGTAGTCCGGGGGTTCGGCGCCGGGGGCAGGCCAAGTCCCGGGCGCCGCCGGGCCGCGAACGGAGAGGCGCGGCGGCCATTCGGGGTCGCGGTGGAGGCTCGGTATATGCGCTGGGCCGCAACCAAGGCCGGAAGGGGAGGCTTCTGCCCGTGGCAACGGCCTGCCGGAGGGCTGGGGCGGCGTCCGGATGGAACTGCGTAGGCGTTGGGGTCCGAGACCGCCGGGTGGACCATTTGGCTAGTCGATGTAAACTAGTTGAACTAGTTGAAATGTGTCGGATTCTGTCCGATATCCACCCCAAGACCGAATCATGAAGGCCCGAACTGCACCCGCGAGCGTCGGCGCGTTCGACGCAAAGACCAAACTGAGCGAGCTCCTCGACCGCGTCGAGGCTGGCGAGGTGATCGTCATCACCAGGCACGGTTCGCCTATCGCGACCCTGCAACCCTACGACGCGGGCATCGACGGCAAGCGCACCCAGAAGGCCATCGACGGGCTGCTGGATCTGCGCTCCGAGGTCCTCGGGACCGGCCCCGGGCTCAGCCTCGAGGACATCCGCTCCGCCATCGAGGCTGGTCGCAGGTGACCACGCGCATCGTCGTCGACGCGTCCGTGGTGTTCGGCTGGCTGCTTGGCGAACCCGACCTGTTCGAGCGTGCGAGGCCCGTACTGCTTGCCATGCGGACCGCCCGGATGCTGGTGCCAGCGATCTGGCAACTCGAGGTGGCCAACGTGCTGTTGGTGAAGGAACGGCAGAAGCGCCTCGGCGAGACGGCCGTCAAGAAGTGTCTCCGACTCCTCGAGGACCTCGGCGTCGAGGTCGACACTGCTGCTGCCACCGGCACATTCGACCGGGTCATGCCGATGGCGAGGCGGAATCGACTCTCGGCCTACGACGCCAGTTACCTCGAGCTGGCAGCCCGTGAGAAGGCGCTGCTCGCCACCTTCGATGAAGCCTTGCGAACAGCGGCGAGGCGCGAAGGCGTGGCGCTGTTCGAAGATGCATCGTCTTGAACCGGCTGCCCTGGGGTATACGCAGCGGCTGAGCTCCGAGGGTTGGATCCAGCTGTCGATCGCATCCAGTCCGGATTCGGTGGTGGATGCGCCAGCAGGGTGGTCGTCCGCTGCATTGGCCCATGGAATGCAGCCATGCCCTGGCACGCCGTCTATTCTTGTTTGGCCCGCTGGCCGCGGCAGGCGACGGTCGTGGTAGGGGCGAAGTAGCCCGGGGTTCGGCGCGGTCCTCGAGCTCGCTCCGCACCGTCGAGTGCAACCCGCGGGCCCTCGGCCGACGCACTGCTTCCTGGAACGATCGGTGAGCGAAGACAGGTCTTGGAACAGGACGATGCTTGGACTCTGATGACGACGCTATGCTGAGTTGAGCCCATGATGGAGCCCTGATGCCCGACGAGGTCCTGAACATCAAGAGAGTCGCCGCACTGCTTAGGTCTGCGGAGCAGACCGTCTACGCCATGGCGCAGGCAGATTGGATCCCAGGCTTCAAGATTCGCGTGCGGTGGCGAGGCAGTCCTACCGAGCCAACCATTGGATCGACGCACAGCCGCGCGGTGGCTGCCGGGAGGCGTGATGGCGATGCGTGACACAGGCAACAAGAAGCGCGGGCGACCGCCGAAGGTCGCAGCGAGCGAGGCCGAGCCCGGCGCGAAGAAGGCCAGCGCGAAGAACGGCTCCACGTCCGATGCCGTGGTGGGCTTCGAAGAGAAGCTCTGGCAGATGGCGGACAAGCTCCGCAACAACATGGACGCGGCCGAGTACAAGCACGTCGTCCTCGGGCTCATCTTCCTCAAGTACATCTCGGACGCGTTCGAGGAGAAGCACACTGCGCTCGCTGCCGACAAGAAGTCGGGCGCCGACCCGGAAGACCCAGACGAGTACCGTGCCGACAACATCTACTGGGTGCCGAAGGAGGCGCGCTGGTCACACCTTCAAGGCAACGCGAAGCAGGCGACCATCGGCAAGCTCATCGACGACGCGATGGTCGCCCTCGAGGCCCAGAACCCGACGCTCAAGGGCGTGTTGCAGAAAGACTACGGGCGGCCCGGGCTGGACAAGACGCGCCTCGGTGAGCTGATCGATCTCGTCGGCACCATCGGCCTCGGCGACCGGGAGAACCGGGCGCGCGATGTGCTCGGCCGCGTCTACGAGTACTTCCTCACCAAGTTCGCCGCCGCCGAGGGCAAGAACGGCGGCCAGTTCTACACGCCGCGCGGCGTGGTGCGCGTACTGGTCGAGATGCTCGCGCCTTACAAGGGGCGCGTTTTCGACCCGGCGTGCGGCTCGGGCGGCATGTTCATCTCGAGCGAGAAGTTCGTCGAGGCACACGGCGGGCGCGTCGGCGACATCAGCATCTACGGCCAGGAGTCGAACCACACGACCTGGCGCCTCGCGAAGCTGAACCTCGCGATCCGCGGCATCGACGCCAACATCGTGCATGGCGACACCTTCCACGCCGACGGACACAAGGATCTGAAGGCCGACTACGTCCTCGCGAACCCGCCGTTCAACGACAGCGACTGGGGCCAGTTGCGCTTGAAGGAAGACGTGCGCTGGAAGTACGGCGTGCCGCCCGCGGGCAACGCGAACTTCGCCTGGGTGCAGCACTTCCTGCACCATCTCGCGCCGAACGGCATCGCGGGCTTCGTGCTGGCGAACGGCAGCATG
>DAIMFJ010000083.1:2830-16813 GCA_036724695.1 Planctomycetota bacterium | reverse complement strand
GCTGGCGCTCGACTTCGAACGCATCCTCGCCGACGTGCCGCACCGCTGGCTGGCCTCGGCGTCGCTCGGCATCGGCCTGCCGATCCAGGGCCGCCTCGCCGCCGAACGCGACCTCGCCGACACCGAACTGGCGGCGGCGCTGGTCGACCTGCGCCTCGCCGAAGAGGCGGCCGCGCACCAGCTCGACCTCGCCTGGATCGCCTGGAGCACGGCGCGTTTGCGCAGCGAGCAGCTGGCGACCCTGGTCGGACAGCTCGACGAACTCGCCGCCGTCGCCAGCCGGCTCGCCGCGGCAGGGGCCGCGACGACCCTCGAAGCGCGCCAGTTCACGCTCGAACACCTGCGCCGCAGCCTCGAACTCGCACGCAGCCGGGCCGCCGAACAACTCGCCATCGCCCGGGTCCGCGAATGCCTCGGCCTGCAGCCGCAGGCCGACATCCCGCTGCTGCCGCAGCTCGGCGACACCCCGCTCCTGCCCGATGCGGCGGCGCGTCAAGCCGCCTTGGCGAGCGGCCCGCGCCTCGCCGCCGCCGACGCCGCCCACGCCGCCGCCGAACGGCGACTGCGCCTGGAGAGCAAGAAGCAGTGGCCGGACCTGGTCCTCGCCCCGGGCTGGGCCGAGGAGGACGCGCAACCGCGGGCGACGTTCGGCCTCTCGTTGCCGTTGCCGCTGTGGCACCAGAACCGCCACGCGATCGCGATCGCCGACGGCGAACGGGCCGCCGCCGCGGAGCACCTGCGCACCGCACTCGAAGCCGCCGAACACGGCCTGTACGCCGCCGAACGGCGACTCGCCACCGCGCTCGCCCACCGCGACCGCGTCGCCAACGAGCTGCTGCCGCTCGCCGCCCGGCAACTCGACGAGACCCGCCGCCTGGCCGAACTCGGCACGCTCGACCCGTTCCTGCTGCTCGACGCCCTGGTGCGCGCCCACGACGCGCAACTGGCGTGGCTCGACGACACCGCCGCCGCGGCCGTCGCCGCCGCCGAACTCGACACCTTCACCTGGACCGACCCATTGGCCAAACCGGCCACGGGAGATGCACGATGACCGTTCCGACGCCTCGCCTCCTGCTCGCCGCCGCCGTTGCGCTGGCGCTGTCCGCCTGCACGAAACCCAAGCCCGCCGCGGCCAGCCAGGGCCCGGAGATGCACGCCGAACCGGCCGCCGGCCTGATCGCCATCCCCGACGCGGTGCGGAAGAACCTGGGCATCGAGTTCCACACCGTCGGCCGCCAGCGCGTCGCCGGCACGCTGCGTGTCCCCGGCCACTTCGAACTGCTGCCGCAAGCCCGTTCCGACCACCGCATGCCGCTGGCCGGACGCATCACCGTGCACGTGGCCCCGCTCGCGCCGGTCGCCCCCGGGGACCTGCTGTTCTCGATCGACTCGCCGGAATGGCGCCGCACCCAACACGAACTCGCCGAGCTGCGCGCCGCGCTCGAGGTCGGCGAGACGCGCCTGCGCACGCTCGAACCGCTGCTGATCGCCCACGAAGAGCACGAACGCAGCCTCGAGGAGGCCTGCCGCGTGCTCGACGCGCGCGTCGGCGAACTGGAGCGCATGCGCGAGGCGGTCGGCGGCCAGGCCGCCGAACTCGCCGCCGCGCGGGTGCAGTTCGCGCAGATGCGCGCCGAGCGCACCGAGGCCGCCGAGAAGCACACCGAGGCGATGGCGTTGCGCGCCGAGCTGACCACCCGGATCGCCGCCGACCGCGAACGGCACCGGCTGCTGCTCGCCACCGCGCAGAGCCAGCTCGGCCTCTCGCTGGAGGACCTGCTGGCCGTCGACTCCCGTGGGCTGGCGCACTGGCAGCGCCTCGACGTCGTCGAGGTCCGCGCCAGCGCCGCCGGGGTCGTGCAGAGCGTCGAATGCGGCAATGGCGCGTGGCTCGACACCGGCGCCCACGTGCTCGAGGTGATCGCACCCGACCGGGTGCGCTTCGTCGGCAAGGCGCTGCAGAGCGATCTGCCGCGCCTCGCCGCCGGCCAGGCGGTGCGCCTCGTCGCGCCGAGCGCCGCCAGCGCCAACCCAGGGGCCAACCGCCTCCCGGCGGGCCACGGCGCCCTGCAGCTCGGTGCGCTCGCCGACGCCGTGCAGCGCACGCTGCCGATCGCCGTGAGCCTCACCGAGGTGCCGGCGTGGGCCCGCCACGGCATCGCCGCCGTCGCCGAGGTCGAGACCGAGGCCAGCGCCCCGAACGCGCTGGTGATCCCGCTCGCGGCGATCCAGCAGCAGGGTCTCGACAGGATCTTCTTCCTGCGCAACCCGCGCAACCCGGACGAGGTGATGCGGGTCGACGCCGATCTGGGCACCAGCGACGGTCGCTGGGTCGAGGTCAAGAGCGGCATCACCGACGGCGACGAAGTCGTCGTCGCCGGCGCCTACGCACTGATGCTGGCCAGCGGCCCGCAGCAGAAGGGCGGCCACTTCCACGCCGACGGCACCTGGCACGCCGACGACGACCACCAGTAGCGCCGACGCAGCTCCCATGTTCCAGCAGTTGATCGCCTTCTCGCTGCGTCGCTCGGGCTTCGTCCTGATGCTCGCGGCGACCCTGCTCGTGCTGACCGCGTACGCGCTGCCGCGCGTCGCCGTCGACGTGTTCCCCGAACTCAACGCGCCGACCGTCGTCGTGCTGACCGAGTGCGGTGGCCTGGCCGCCGACGAGGTCGAACGCAACGTCACGTTCCCGCTGGAGAGCAGCGTGCGCAGCGTCGCCGGCGTGCGGCGCGTGCGCAGTTCGAGCTCGATCGGCCTGTCGCTGCTGTGGGTCGAGTTCGACTGGGGCGAGGACATCTACCGGGCCCGCATGCAGGTCGGCGAACGGCTGGCCGCGGCGCGGGAAGCGCTGCCCGACGGCGTGCACAGCGAGATGACGCCGATCACCTCGATCACCGGCGAGATCATGCTGCTGTCGGTCTCGTCGCCGGACGGCTCGCTGTCGCCGATGGACGTACGCAGCTACGCGCAGTTCGAACTGCGCAACCAACTGCTGGCGGTGCCCGGCGTGGCGCAGATCGCGGTGATCGGCGGCGAACTCGCCGAGTACCAGGTGCTGGTCCGGCAGGACCGGCTGCGCGCCCACGACCTGGCGCTGGCCGACGTCGTCGCCGCAGCACGGAACGCCCACACCACCGCCGCCGCCGGCTACCTGCCCGACGTCGGCGGCCTCGAGCTGCCGATCCGCCAGACCGGCCGCGTGCGTTCGGTCGACGACATCCAGGCTGCCGTGGTCCGCCACCAGGACGGCCGCGCGATCACGCTGGGCGACGTCGCCGAGGTGCAGGTCGGCGCCGCACCGCGGCGCGGCACCGGCGCCGACCGCGCCAACCCGGCGGTCGTGCTCGGCGTGCAGAAGGCGCCCGGCACCAACACGCTGCAGCTGACCGCCGCCGTCGACGCGCTGCTCGACCGCGTCGAACCGGCCCTGCCCGCCGGTCTGAGCCTCAATCGGCACGTGATGCGGCAGGCCGACTTCATCCAGATCGCGCTCGACAACCTGCTGCTGGTGCTGCGCGACGCCGCCTTGTTCGTCGCGATCGTGCTGGTGCTGTTCCTGCTCGACGTGCGCACGACGTTCATCACGCTGGCGGCACTGCCGCTCAGCCTGGCGGTCGCGCTGCTGGTGCTGTGGGCGGCCGGGCTGTCGATCAACGTGATGACGCTCGGCGGCCTCGCCGTCGCGATCGGCGGGCTGGTCGACGACGCGATCATCGACGTCGAGAACGTGCTGCGCCGGCTGCGCGAGAACGCCGCGCGGCCGGCCGGCCAGCGCCTGCCGTTGCTCGTCGCCGTGCAGCTCGCCAGCCACGAGATCCGCACGCCGATGGTCTACGCGACCGTGCTGGTGACGATGGTGTTCCTGCCGCTGCTGTTCCTGCAGGGGCTCGAAGGCCGCTTCTTCCAGCCGCTCGGCATCGCCTTCCTGGTCTCGACGCTGGCCTCGCTGGTGATCGCGCTGACGGTCACGCCGGCGCTGTGCAAGCTGCTGCTCGGCAAGGTGCGCGCCGGCCACGCCGACGGCCACGGCGAGGGCTTCCTGGTCCGCTGGCTGCAGCGCCGCTACGCGCCGAGCCTGCGCACCAGCCTGCGCCACGCCCGCGCCGTCTGCCTCGGCACGGTGGTCGCCACGCTCGGCAGCCTGGGCCTGGCGTCGACGTTCGGGACCAGCTTCCTGCCGGAGTTCAACGAAGGCACGTTCACCGTGTTCGTGATGGCGCCGCCCGGCACCTCGCTCGGCGAGAGCGACCGCATGGCGCGCGGCCTCGAACGGCAGTTGACGGCGATCGACGGCGTGCGCTCGGTGGTGCGCCGCACCGGCCGCGCCGAACGCGACGAACACGCCGAACCGGTCTCCAACTCCGAGATCGAGGTCGTGGTCGCGCCCGGTCGCGACAAGCTGGCCGTGCGCGCGGCGATCGACGCGATCCTGGCCAGCGTGCCGGGCATCACCACCAGCGTCGGTCAGCCGATCGAGCACCGCTTGTCGCACGTGCTGTCGGGCACCCCCGCCGCGCTCGCGGTCGACCTGCTCGGCGAGGACCTCGACGTGCTGCGCAAACTGGCCGGCGAGGTCGAAACCGAGCTGAAGAACCTGCCCGGCACGCGCGACGTCACCGGCAACCGCGAGGTCACCATCGCGTCGCTGCCGGTGCGCTACCGCCTCGACGACCTCGCCGCGGTCGGCCTGTCGCCGGCCGGCGCCGCCGAACAGCTCGAAGCCGCGCTGCTCGGCGCCGCCGCCGCCGAGGTCTACGAGGGCAGTCGCGTGCGGCAGATCGTCGTGCGCCTGCACCCCGACGAACGCGACAGCATCGACGACCTGCGCGACTTCGTCGACCGCAAGCTCTTTCCCTACCTGCACGGCTGCGCACCCCGGCAGGCGGCCACGTGCGGCTCGCCGACGTCGCCGACGTGACCGTCGAGAAGACCAGCAACCTGATCCTGCGCGAGAACGCGCGCCGCAAGGCCGTCGTCTCCTGCAACGTCGCCGAGGGCTACAACCTCGGCCAGCTGGTCGAAGCGGTGCGCGCCCGCGTCGAACCGCTGGCCGCCGCCGCCGGCTGCACGGTGCAGTTCGGCGGCCAGTTCGAGGCCCAGCAGTCGGCCAGCCGCACGTTGCTGTGGTTCGGCCTCTTGGTCGTGGTCGGCATGGTGCTGGTCCTGCACCAGGCGCTCGGCTCGCTGCGCGCCGCGCTGCTGGTGCTGGTCAACCTGCCGCTGGCGCTGATCGGCGGCGTCGCGGCGATCTACCTGACCGAGTCGCCGAGTCTGTTCGGCAACACGCTGGCCTTGTTCGGGCTCGGCGAACGCTACCAGGCACCGGTCGTGTCGATCGCCAGCATGGTCGGCTTCATCACGCTGTTCGGCATCGCCGCGCGCAACGGCATCCTGCTGGTGCGGCACTACCTCGACCTGCTCGAGGCCGGCGTGCCGTTCGACCAGGCGATCGAACGCGGCTCGCGCGAACGGCTGGTGCCGATCCTGATGACCGCACTGACCGCCGCGCTCGGCCTGTTGCCGCTGGTGTTCGCCGCCGGCCAACCCGGCAGCGAGATCCTCGCCCCCCTGTCGGTCGTCGTGCTCGGCGGCCTGCTCACCTCCACCTTCCTCAACCTGGTCGTCGTACCGGCCGGGTTCCATCTGTTGTTCCGCAATCGGCAACCGTCCCAGGTCGCCGTCGAAAACCCATGAATCCGCTGCAACGCCACGTTCCGTTCGCCGCTCTGGTCTGTTTCTGCCTCGCCGCCTGTGGCGGCAGCGAACAGCCCGCGCCCACGCCGACTCCCGCCCAACCAGCCGCCGCGGCCTCGGGCATGGGCGATCACAAGCACGAGATCGAACAGCCGCTCGGCAAGATGAAGGTCGGCGAGCACGAGGTCGCCGTGATGCTGCTCAGCAAGATCGAGCCCGGCAAGCAGGTCGACGTCGACCTCGAGTTCCCGGCCGGCGCCAAGCTGCCGGCGGTCGTGCGCGGTTGGATCGGCGTCGAGAGCGGCGAAGGCTCGCGCAAGGCGAAGTTCCACACCGAGGGTGCAACCGGCATGCACGGCCACTGCGACGTGCCCAAGACGATCCCGGCCGGCAGCAAGGTGTGGGTCGAGGTCGAGGTCGACGGCAAGACGACGACGGCCGGGTTCGCGTACTGAGGCGGCGCCGGCCGGTGAGCGCGCGTGGCGAGCGCTCGGACGCGCCACGAGTCAGCAGTTGGCGCGAGTGCGACACCATCGGCCCCGCCTTGGCAGCGCAGCGGCCTGCGGCGCTCAACTCGCCGACTGCGCCTCGGCCAGATCCGCGAATGCCGACAGGTCACCCAACCGCTGGTCGAGGATCGCCCGCAACACGCGGAGATCGAGCTCGTGGTACCGATGTACCGCGATTTTGCGGAAGCCGACCATCGCTTGCAGGTTCCCACTGAGTTCCGGCGACAACCGTCCGGCGGCCTCGAGCCGGCGGAACGCATCGCGACTGTCGTTCGGAGGGCCGAGCCGGGCCGTCTGCACGAGATGGGTCGCCAGATCGATCGCCGTCTGGCAAGCCCGCTGCACGTTGAGCACCAGCGAGTCCTGCCGCAGCGGATCCGCCACGATCCCCGCCAGGTCCCCCGGATCGACCTGGCGCAGACGGAGCAGGCAATCGCGCAGGTTCCTGACCTTGCCGGCGACGATGTCGTTCATCGACGATCCTCGCCACCACTGGCCAGCGCCAACTCGTCGCGGAAGGCGACGTACAACGCGATCGCGTCGCTCTCGAAGACGTCGCAGGCCATGGTGTCGAATGCTGCCAGTCGCTCGCCGCCGAGCAGGACCTCCTTCTGCACGACGATGGGCAGGCGGCGCAGATCGACCAGATCGACGTCGCGCTGCACCAGCACGCCAAGTTCGAGACCGAGGTCGAAGAGCTGCACGGCGTCGAACGGGACCGCACCGAGCACGGCAATGTCGAGGTCGCTGTCGGGCCGCGCCGTTCCGCGCGCCACCGAACCGAACAGCCACACCCCCAGGAGGCCGGGCAACCGGCGCTGCAGGAGCGCGATCAGCGCGGCGAGGTTGGTTGGCGAAGGACGCACCTGCAAAAGGTAGTCGACGCACCGGAAGTGGGCCAGCGGGCTCGCGAATGGGCCATGTGGCGACAAGCCAACTGGGCTTGCGAACGAACAGCAGCCACGTCGATCGGGACCGGCAGCGAGTTCGGGACACTGCAGTGCAGGTCCGAGCGATCTTCGGAGCAAACCCGCGCACCGAGTGAAACCGCACGCCGGGCCCGCTCCTTCAAGACTGTCCGCAAGTCCTTTTTGAGATTATACTTACGGCATAAGTCGACAGCGAGTCGCACACCGTTCCACCGCCAGCCGAGCGATCCGGCAATGACCCACTGCCGGCACGCCAGTTGCCCAAGGCGCGCCAACCGCCACCGGGTTGCCGCACCGACGCGCGGTGCAGCAAGCCTCCCGTTCGGCGGCGCCAACGCCACCCGGTGCACCCGATGCCCCAGCCAACCTGCCGTTCGCTCCTCCTCCTCCTGCCCCTGCTGACCCTCGCCACCTTGCCAGCGCAAAGCGGCCGCACGATGCGGCTGCAGGCGCCCGCCGTGCTCGGCCAGACCGCCCGCTTCGAACTGCTGCATCCAGGCACCGCGAACGGCAACCTGTACGCGTTCCTGTGGTCGGCGCCGTTCGCCGGCAGCCAGCCACTCGTCGTGCCTGGCTTTCAAGTCGTCGGCTCGGCCCGGATCGACGTACCGAGCGCGCTGACGTTCGCGATCGGCGGACTCGGCCCGCAGGGGCGCGTGGGCCACGACCTCGTCGTCCCCAATGCCAGCCACGTGCTCGGCTTCGCGTTCGATCTGCAGGCCATCGACCTGTCGCTCGCGACGAACACGCTGCACTTCGCCGACGACGAACTCGCCGTGCGCATCGCCGCGCAACCGCTGCCCGACATGGTGCCGATCGCACCGGGCACCTTCGCGATGGGTTCGACCTACGCGGCGACCGAGATGCCGGTGCATCAGGTGACGATCAGCCGGCCGTTCTGGATCGGCAGGCACGAAGTCACGCAGGCCGAGTACCAGTCGCTGATGAGCGGCAATCCGTCGCTGTTCGTCGGTCCGACGCGTCCCGTCGAAGTCAGCTGGAACCAGGCGACCGCGTACTGCAACGCCCTGAACGCGCGCGAGACCGCTGCCGGGCGGGTGCCCAGCGGCTATCGCTACCGGCTGCCGACCGAGGCCGAATGGGAGTACTGCTGCCGGGCTGGCACGACCTCGGTCTACAGCTACGGGGCGACGCTCGACTGCACGCTCGCCAACGCCTACCACGACAACGGCGGACCCGGCTTCTGCCTGCCGCATCCGACCGAAGGTGGCCAGACCGCCGTCGTCGGCAGCTATCCGCCGAACGCGTGGGGACTGCACGACATGCACGGCAACGTCATGGAATGGTGCCAGGATCGCTGGCCGGGCCCGATCGGCAGCTATCCCGCGGCTGCAGTGGTCGACCCACTGGAGACCAATCCGTTGTTCGTCTACCGCATCGCGCGCGGCGGGGCCTGGTTCTTCTATCGCGACGCCGCGCGGTCGGCCTCCCGCAACGGCAATCTGCCCGATGCGTGGGCGCAGTTCTTCGGCTTCCGCGTCGTGCTGGGGCCGATCCTGTGAGCGTCGCGACGATCGACCCGGGACGCAGTGCAGCGGCTCGCACTTGACCACCGCGCCCGCGGCGCGGACCATCGGACGCAGCCGACCAGGCGCGCCTTTTCGTATGAACCCGTCAGCGATCGAACGGCATCTGCAGGTCCCCGGCACGGCCGAGCGCCAGGCGCTGCTGGACGACGACCAGGCGGTGTTCTGGGTCGATTGGCGCAGTGACGACGCCGAGATCGTCGCCGCATGCGAAGCCGTGCTGGGGTCTGGCCGCCTGACCTGCGAAGCAGGCGACACCGACGACCTGACGATCACGTTCGGCGAGCGCCGCTTGCCGGTGCCGCTCACCCAGTCGGTGCACGACCGCCACCACACGCTGGTGGCTCTCAACCGTGTGCTGTCGCCGGACTACGAACTCCGCCTGGTCGCTGTCTCGGACGGTGCGGACACCCTGGCGTTCACGGTCCTGCCGCGCCGCGAGTGGGTTCGCCTGACGGACCGCTTCGGGCAGGAGCAGGTGGACACCGCGTTCCGGCCGTTGCGAGACGACCAGGACGTCTTCACCACCCCGCGGCCGGGCCGCCGGCCGCGCAACGCGTCGGATGGGCGGGTCGGGAAGCCGTGGTGGCGATTCTGGTGACGATCCCAGGGAGGAACGGACGATCTGCGGTCACCCGACCAACCGCCGCACTGCCTGCTGCACCGCCGCCACCGCCTTCGCCACGTCCCACTCCGCCCGGTCGCGATCGCCGGTCCAGTTGCTGACCCCGCGCACCTGCAGCCACGGCACGCCGAACCGTTCGCAGACCATCGCCACCGCGGCACCTTCCATCGACTCGAGGCCCGCTCCACAGCGCTGCCACAGCAAGCTGGCGCGCGCGTCGGTGCCGCTGCAGGTGCTCACCGTGCTGGCGTCGACGACCGGCAGCCCGGTGGCGGCTGCGGATCCGGCAGCCGCGACGAACGGCCCGGTGTGACCGAAGCCGAGCTCGCCGAGGTCCAGCCAGCCTTGCGGGGTGTCGACTCCTTCGTCGGCGAACCGGTCGGAACCGACCGCGACGACATCGCCGATCGCCAGGCCGACCGGCCGCCCCGCCAGTCGTTCCGGCACCGCGCCGGCGATGCCGAACAACAGCACCCCACGCGGCCGCGGTTCGACGGCCAACATGGCTGCCAGCGTCGCCGCGGCGGCGGCCTTGCCGACCCCCAGGCACCGCGGTGCCAGGTCTGCAAGGCCACTCGCTTCGACCGGCGCAGCGTGCACCAGCCACCAACCACGCAGCGATTCCGTCATCGCGGCACCGGCCCGGCGCGCCGCCGCGTAGCATCGCATTCGCAACCGGTACCGAGGACCATGCGCCGGCACTGTGCCGCAGCCAGGACAGTGCGGCAAGCGCCAACCGCCGCGCGCCGCCCGACTCGACCACCCGCACCGACCGTTCTCCGCTGCCTGCCCATGACCGCACTGCCCCACGCCCCGCTGACCTGCCGACACTTCGGAACCTGCGGCGGCTGCACCCACCTCGACGTGCCGATCGAGACCCAGCTCGCCGACAAACGCGCGCACGCCCGCACGCTGCTGGCGCCGTTCGTCGACGGCGTGGAGATCGAACTCGACGCGCCGCCGCGCACGCCGCGCCACGACCGCATCGCCGTGCTGTATCCAGCCCAACCGCACCGCCAACGCGGGCTCGTGCTGGGTATCTACCGGCGCGGCAGCCACGAGATCGAGGAGATCGTCGACTGCCGGATCCAGCACAAGGCGCTGACGACGTTGGCCGTGCGCGCCGGCGAGGTGATGCGCGAGTTGCAGCTGACCGCCTACGACGAGGCGACCCGGCGCGGGTTGGTGCGCGCGTTCCGCGCCCGCGTGATGCCACACAGCCACGAACTGCTGCTCGGGGTGGTGACGACCACCAGCCTGTTCTCGATGCGCGACCGGCTCGGCAAGATGCTCGAACAGGCCGCGCAGGGCCTGCGCGACGACCAGGGGCGACCGCTGCGCACGGTCGGCGTGGTGCTGAACGTCAACGACCGCCCCGGCAACGTGTTGCTCGGGGCCGAGACCCGCGCGCTGCGCGGCCAGACGTGGCAACACGACGAGGTGGCCGGCTTGCGCTTCCGCGTCTCGTTCGCGAGTTTCTACCAGCTGAACCGCCACGCCGACGCGATCCTGTTCAAGCCGGCGCTGGCGCTGCTCGGCGACGTGCGCGGCCTGCGCGTCGTCGACGGTTACGGCGGCATCGGCACGTTCGGCCTGCGCCTGCTGCGCGCCGGCGCGACGCAGGTGACGATCGTCGAGAGCTCGCCGAGTGCGTGTGCCGACGCACGCGAGAACCTGGCTGCGAACGGCCTCGCCGGCGGCGAGGTGCGCGAAGAACCGTTCGGCGTCGGCCCGGCCCCGGCCGCCGACGTGTTCGTGCTCGATCCGCCGCGCGCAGGGCTCGGCGAGGTCGGCGCCGCGGCGACGTTGGCGGCGGCGCCGGAACGCGTCCTGCTGGTCGCGTGCTCGCTGGAGTCGATGGCGCGCGACCTGGCCCGCCTCACCGCCGCCTACCGGGTCGAGCGCCTGCGGCTGTGCGATCTGTTCCCGCACACCGAGCACGTCGAAGCCGTCGCGCTGCTGGTGCGCCGCTGACGCGGCGAGCCCAGCGCAACCGATGGTGGTGCTCAGCGCGTCAAGCGATCCAGCTCGCGGACGAACTTCTCGAAGCTCTTGGATCCACTCGCCAACAGCTTCGCCACGTCGACGGTGCGGGCAAGTTCGGCCTGATGCACCGTCGGCTTGTACTGAGGAAGGCCTGTGCGCAGCAGGGACTTTGCATCGCGCTTGGCTTCTGCCTTGGCGAGGCCGGTGCTGCCGTGCGCCAACGCCAACCAGGTCTCGAATTCGCGCACGACCATCACGGCTCCTGCCGGCAGACGCTGTTCGAGGATCGAGCGCGCCAGCGGCCCGAACCGCACTGGACAGTCATCGTCGGCGTCGATCAGTAGCAACAGTGCATTGGCGTGCAGTGCGGTCGCAAACCCCGCCGCCTTGGCAAGGCCGTTCGCGAGTGGCGCACCCGTGGCGCGATCGACGATCTCCCCCTTGGGCAACCGGGAGCTGCGTTTGGTGACCGTCCACCGCTCCGTGCGCCCCAGGTGCGATAGAACCCGGAAGGCCAACCTTGGAGCAGCCTCCACGTCACCATGCCCCTCGGTCACGAGGTGCAGCCGCTTCACGGATCGACCGACTCCGGGACGTCCCCTTCGATGCGCAGCGGCTCCGAACGCATGAGGTCCGCAAGCCGGAACAGGCCGTCGCGGACCAACTGCCGCTGGCCGCTGTCGAGTGGCCCCACGCGAGTGATCCCGTCGCTGAAGTCGCAAACCAGGATGTGCTCCTGATGGGCGGCATCCAACAAGTCCGGACTGTGTGTCGTGATCAAGACGTCGCACCGCTTGGCAGCCAGCTCGAGCACGTCGTAGATCAGCGCAGCCGCGCCAGGATGGACGTTGGCCTCGGGTTCTTCGATGAGCAGCAGTTCATGTCGACTGGCCTGGCTGGCAGCAAGCACGATGCCGAGCGCACGGATCGAGCCCTCCGACATGTCGCCTGCCGAGAACACCGCTTCGCCACCGGCTTGCCGCTGTACGAACTCCAGGACTTCATAGCGACCGGCGGTCGCGGTGCGAATATCGCGCAGGCCGGGGATCACCTTGCGCATCGTCTCGATCACGCCATCGAAGGCCGCCTTGCCGCGCAGCTTTCGCACCACCGTGGCGATGTTCTCCCCGTCTTCCTTGAGCACACTGCTCTCGCTCGCGGGCTGCGGCTGACGCATCACGTCCGGAGCGAGTCGGTAGCGGCGCACGCCGAACAACGCCCGATGGAGGTTCGGCTCGAACAACCCCAGTTGCCGAGCGATCACCATGGCACTGGCCTGGTCGCTGAGTTCGGCGTCCATCGGCCCGCGGCGACGCTCGACCTTGGCCTGTGTGCCACTGCGTTCTACGCTCGCAACGCGCTGACCATCGACCACCACCTCGATACGTTCCTTCTTGACACTCCACGCCCCTTCCTTGCCGCCCCGGACCGTCAAGTCGTGGACCAGGTGGTTCACGCCGACCTCTGCGGGCCCCTGAGCCAAGGTCAGTGACAGCGACAGGTCGAAGGGGCGGGTCTTGCTCCAACGGACGACACTGGCGATTCCGCCGCGGGCAGCCACCGCAGAACTGCCATCGATCGCGAGATCGCGCAGGAACACCAGGGCATCGACGAAGTTCGACTTGCCGCTGCCGTTCGGGCCGACCACGACCGAGAAGCTACCGAGGTCGACCTCGGCCGACTTGATGCTGCGGAAGTTGCCGATTTTGAGGCGGCGGAACATGTCTGCCAGTCTACGCCACTGTCCAGCCCGAGCCAGGGGTTGCCACGGGATCCGCCGACTGGGCGCCGCGCCAGCGCGTCTACTTGCCCAGCAATCCGGCCAGCCGATCCAGCGTGGTGCCCATCGCCTCGCGCACCTGCGGATCCTGCCGCAGCTGTTCGACCTTCTGGCGCAGACCCTGCAGCAGGCGATCGAGCTGCGGCTCGAGCACGGCCATCGCCTTGTCGCTCCAGGCGCCGACCTTGTCGCCGGCGGCGTCGAGCGTCGCACGCATCGACGTCAGCGCGACGTCGAGCTTGCCGAGCCACGGTTCGAGCTGCGCGCGCGCGGCGGCCGCGGATTGCGCGTCGGTGACCGAGTTCAGGAGCTTCTCGATCGACGTCGCGGCGGCGGTCGCGTCGAGCGCGCGACCGGCGGCACCTGCCTCGCCGCCGCAGGCGACGAGCGACCAGGGACCGAGCAGCGCCAGCAGGGCGAGTTTGCGGTTCATGATGGCCGAGGATAGGCCAGTGGCGCGCCGGCGCCAGCCCCCCGGCTACTGACCGAGCTGCTTCTTGACGCGCTGGCGGAACATCTCGACCAGGCGCTGGCCGAGCTCCGACGAGTTCGCGACCCATTCGGCCTTCTCGAAGGCCCGCGGGCTCGACGCCTTGCGCAGTGCCGCCAGGTACGGCTCGACCTTGGCGTACAGGAACAGTCCCTCGCCATTGCTCTCCAGCAGGAAGTCGGTGTGCACGACGCCGTACTTGGCCATCCCGTAGACCATCTCCCAGTACGACGCGACCTGCCGGTACGCACGGTTCAACGGATGGTCCCAGGCCAGCACGGCGAGGCACTCGGCCTCGTTGCGCGGCCAGAACTCGCGCACCATCGCATCGCGCGATTCGCGCATCACCGGCTCGCGGCGCAGGTCGTAGAACTTCAGGACGATGTCGGCATCGTGATGGTCGGGTGCGTGCTTGCTCAT
>DAIMFJ010000083.1:0-2820 GCA_036724695.1 Planctomycetota bacterium | reverse complement strand
CATGGTTGCGCAAGCGTGCGGCGCGCACGACAGAAATCCGGGCGCCCCCGGCGGTTGGACCCGGGCATCCCGCCAGGGCGAAAGCGCCGGCGCGCCGCGCCGCAGCGCGGATCTTCGCCCGAACGTGTCCCCGCGCGGCAATCACCGGACTCGAGCGGCGACGTGCCGGCATGCGCAACCTCGCCTTGCTGCTCTGCCTCGCGTCGACGCTGCCGCTGCCGCTGCCGGCCACCGCGGCGACCTCGACACCGACGACCCTGGTGACCCCGTTCACGCCGAGCACCTACCTCGCGTCGCTGGACGGGGCCGTCTACTTCGACCTCGTCGTCGGCCAGGACCTGAGCCTAGACGCCTTCGACCTGACCTTGCACTCGCCGGCTGGCAGCCTCGGCACCGTCGACGTCTACGTGCGGCCGGGTGGCTGGACGGGGCAGAGCACGGCGATCGGCGATTGGACGCTGGCCGGGTCGGGAACGACGACTTCGACCGGGTTCGTCGGCACGGCGCACCTGCCACTGCAGCGCGCGATCGGCCTGCCCGCCGGCACCTGGGGGGTGATGCTCCACCACCGCGGCGTGATGCCCGCGTACGCGTTCGCGTTCGGCGTGCGCAGCTGCAGCGACGGCGTGCTGACGCTGCGCGGCGGTGGCGCGTCGACGCTGCGCTGCGGCGGCCAGCAGTTCTTCTCGCGGGTGTTCTGCGGGGCGGTGCACTACACGCTCGGCGGCGGCCCGTACGTCGCGGCGACGGTCGCACCGACCGGCAGCCGCTGCGGCGCCAGTGCGAGGTCGTTCTACGAGCACTTCCTGCCGGGCGCGTTCGATCTGTCCGGGCAAGCCCTGCGGCTGGTGCCCAACCAGCATGGCGGCTACGACGTCAGCCGCGTCGCCTTGCCGGTGCCGGGCCTGCCGGTCGGCGCGCAGCCCCTGCCGCTCGCGCGCGGCGGCGCGGTGTTCGTGCCCCTGCTGCACGCGCTGTCGACACCGCACGGCAGCACGAACCAGCTGCTGGTGTTCGCCGACGGGCGCGTGGCACTGGGTGGTCTGGGACAGTTGTCGGGCGGTCCTGGCAACCCCGATCCGCAGGCGCTGCTGGCCGGCCAGCCGACGATCGCGGCGTGCTGGCTCGATCTGGCCCCGCGCGGACCGGACACGGTGTATGCATCGA
Source organism: Planctomycetota bacterium (assembly GCA_036724695.1). Classification (GTDB taxonomy): domain Bacteria; phylum Planctomycetota; class UBA1135; order UBA1135; family UBA2386; genus JACKIC01. The sequence goes on along the minus strand of DAIMFJ010000083.1, from coordinate 1,653 downwards.
CCAACGCCGCGACCGGCGACGTCACGTTGACCTGGTGGCAGGTGCCGAACGCGACGGTCGCGACGGCGCGCGCGACGTTCGCGTGCACCTGCCGCAGCAACGGGGAGGTGTTGCTGGTGTACGGCAACGTCGCGCAGCCGGGCGATGCGTGCGTGGTCGGCTGTTCGCCGGGCGCTGGCGCGCGCGACGGTGGCGCGGTCGACCTGTCGGCGACGCCGCCGTTCGCGACCGGACCGGACCAGGACGGTTTCGGGCTCGAGGCGGAAGGTCGGCCGGCACTGGGCACCACCACCGCGCTGCGGCCCGTCGACGCACCGTGGCCGCAGGCGCCTCGGCTGTTGGTGTTCGGCTGGCGCACGTTGCTGCCGGGCGTCGACCTGACGCCGTTCGGCGCCCGCGATTGCACGTTCGTGGTCGATCCAGGCGACGCAGCGTGCCTGCTCGTCACCGGGCCGGCGCAGCCGCTGCCGATCGGCAACCACCCGCAGCTGCTCGGCACCCGGCTGGTCGCGCAGGCGCTGGCGTTCGGGCCCGGTCAGGTGCTCGGTTCGAACGCGCTGTGGCTGGCGATCGGCACCGTCTGAACCGACCTCGGCGCGGGATCAGGGCGCCGTCGGCAGCAACTCGATCGGCTCGAACGCCGCCGCGCCCGGCGACGACCAGCGGAAGACGTGCGCCGAATGGCCCGTGCGGGCCAGCAGGGCCTTCTTGACGCGCAGTGCCTCGAGCCAGACCTTGCCGTGCTCGCCGAGCAGCAGCACGGTGCCACCACCGCCGTCGCCGGTCGCCTTGGCACCCAGGACCGGACCACCGGCGGCGCGGCGCTGTGCGACCAGGTCGACGACGAAGTCGCTGCGTTCGTGGCCGCGGCCGAGTGCGGCGAGGTCGCGGTGCGCCGCGAACAGCAGGTCGCCGAGTTCGCTGCGGACCTGCTCGTCGAGCGGGGTCTGGCACAGGGCCCGGAAGCGCGCGACGCGGGCGTTCTCGGCCTCGACGTAGGCGGGGGCCGGCGACGCGTCGCCGAGCGGCGTGCGGGCGACGCCGAGGTCGATGCCGACCAGTTCGAGCGCATCGGGCAGGGCGGTGAAGTCGTCGACGCCAGCGCACAGGCTGCCGCCGCGCGCGTGCACGACGGTGCGTGTCGCCACCGCGTCGACGACCTCGCCGACCACTTCGCGGGCGACGCGGTCGGCGAGGGTCGCCGCCTCGTCGGCGGGCAAGGGCAGGCCGTTGGCGTTGGCGAGCGCGTACATGGCCGCCACGGCTATCGCGGTCGACTAGGCGGCGCCGCAGCGTTCGGGCACGTCGCTGTGCAGCAGCAGGTCGAAGCCGACGGCGGGACGAAGCCCCCGTTCATGGGCCAGCACCAGCAACGCACCGAGCAGGTGCGCGGCCCAGCGGTCGTCCGGGTCGGCGGCGAGGAAGCGGCGGGTGTCGTCGTAGGCGCCGGGGGCTGCGTCGGCGCGTACGCCGAGGTCGGCGAGACCGGTGGCGAGCCGCTGCGAACGGTCCGCGGCGCGGCTCGGCGACCAGACCCGCACCAGCGGGTCGGTGCGCAGCTGGACCGCGGCGCACGCGGCTTCGGAGGTGGCGACTTGAAGGCTCGCGCCACCGCCGCGGCCCGCGTGACCGCCGAACACGTCGAGCCGGCCG
>DAIMFJ010000082.1:9306-16825 GCA_036724695.1 Planctomycetota bacterium | reverse complement strand
CGTCCACCGGCCGCAGTTCGCCGCGCGCGATGCCGCGCTCGAGGATGCGCGCGAAGCGGCACCGATCGGCAACTTCGTGCAGGTGCTGTTCGGGACCTTCTGAGATGCGCACCTTCGCCGCCACCTTCCTGCTGCCACTCCTCGCCGTGCCGCTCGCCGCCCAACAGCCGATCGATCCGCGCGGCGTGGTCGGCACCCGCTTCCTGGTCGGCGGCGGCCGCACCGAACGCGACGTCTACGAACGGTTCCTGAGCCTGGCCGGCGGCCCGGACGGGCGCATCGTGCTGATCCCGACCGCGTCGGCGACCGTCGACACCGAAGAGGGTCGCCAGCGCACGCTGGCGCGCTGGCGCGAGGACCACCCGGGATACACCTTCGAACTGCTGCACACCCGCGACCGCGCCCAGGCCGACGACGAGACGTTCACCGCGCCGCTGCGCGCGGCGACCGGCGTCTGGCTCGGCGGCGGCGCCCAGGAACGCCTGGCCAGCGCCTACCTCGGCACGCGCGTCGAGCGCGAACTGCACGCGCTGCTGACCCGCGGCGGCGTCGTCGGCGGCACCTCGGCCGGCACCGCGATCCAGTCGCGCACGATGATCCAGGAGGGCAAGGACCCGCCGGTGATGGCGCAGGGCTTCGACTTCCTGCCGTTTGGCATCACCGACCAGCACTTCCTGGCCCGCGCACGGCTGCCGCGCCTGCGCCAGGCGCTGGCATTGCGCCCGGGCCACTTCGGCCTGGGCATCGACGAAGGCACCGCCGTCGAGGTGCGCGGCCGCGAGCTGCTGGTGCACGGCCGCAGCCAGGCCGTGCTGGTGTTGCCGGCCGCCAACGGCCGCGCCGAGCAACGGCTCGAGCTCGCCGCCGGCGGTCGCGCCGACCTGGTCACCTGGCAGCGCGCTGCGCAAGAACGCCTGCAGCCGGCCTGGCCGCCGGCCGAACTGCCGGTGCCCGCGGTGCCGCACGGCACGGTGCTGCTGGTCGGCGGTGGCCGCATTCCACCGGCTGCGATCGAGCGCTTCGTCGCCGCGGCCGGCGGCGCCAAGGCCAAGGTGGTGCTGGTGCCGTCGGCGATGCCCAAGGACGGCCGCCGCCCCGATCCGATGTACGGCCTGCTGCGCCGCGCCGGTGTGCAGGATCTGCACGAACTCGACTGTGCCCACCCGGGCGAAGCGACCGCCGAGCGGCTCGCCGTGCTCGACGACGCCACCGCGGTGTGGTTCGGCGGCGGCCGGCAGTGGCGGCTGTGCGATGCGTTCGACGGCACGGCCGCGCTCGCGAAGTTCCACGCCGTGCTGCGGCGCGGCGGCGTGATCGGCGGCAGTTCGGCCGGTGCGACGATCCAGGGCGAGTTCCTTGTGCGCGGCAACCCGCTCGGCAACGAGGAGATGTGGTGCGAAGGCTATGCGCGGGGCTTCGGGTTCCTGCCCGGCGTCGCCATCGACCAGCACTTCGTCGCCCGCAACCGCCTCGCCGACCTTGCCGCGCTGCACGCGCGCTTCCCGCAACTCACCGGGCTGGGCATCGACGAAGGCACGGCCGTGCTCGTGCGCGGCGAGGAATTCGAAGTGCTCGGCGACTGCAAGGTGGCCCTGTTCGCGCCGGGTGTGAGCGAACCGAAGTGGTTCGGCAACGGCGACCGGCACCGCTTCACGGCCGCCCCGCGTTGAAGCGCGGCCTGCCGCGACCGCGCCACCGCCTACAGTCCGCGCGCCGCCAGCAGCCGTTCGACGTACTTGGCCAGCACGTCGACCTCGACGTGCAACGGTTCGCCGACCCGCTTGGCGCCGAGTGTCGTCGCGGCGGCGGTGTGCGGGATCACGGCGATCCGCACCGAGTCCTGCGGCGCGCCGGCGATCGTCAGCGACACCCCGTCGAGCGTGATCGAGCCCTTCTCGACGCAGTAGCGCCGCAGATCCGGTGGCACCGTAGCCACCAGGTCGCCACCCTGCGCCGGGTCGATCGTCGCGACGACCTTGCCGACCCCGTCGACGTGGCCCTGGACCAGATGACCGCCGAGCGGCTCGCCAGCCCGCAGCGCCCCTTCGAGGTTCAAGCGGGTGCCCGGTTCGGCCTGCCCGAGCCAGGTACGAGCCAGGGTTTCGGTCGACAGAAAAAAGCGCGCCAAACCCGCTGCCAAAGCCACCACGGTGCAGCACACCCCGGACAACGCGATCGAGTCGCCGATCCGGAACTGCCCATCGCCCCCAGGCCCGGCCAACCCGGCCAGGTCGACGACCAGTTCGCGCCCACCGGGCACCGCCGCCGCCGCGCGCACCGTGCCGACACCCTGCACCAGACCCGTGAACATGCCCCAAACCTACGCCGTGCCGAGCTTGCCCGCCAGCCATCTTGACGCTCCGCCTCCGGACCTCTAGTCTTCTCACCCCTTGTTTCGCGGCAAGACACCTTGCGCTGCGCCATCCTGACACTCTTTCCGGAGGCCATCCGGCCCTACTTGGACGAGAGCATCCTCGGGATCGCCCAGGCGCAGGGCAAGCTCCGGGTCGACCTCGTCGACTTCCGGAACTACGCATGCGACCCCCATCGCACGGTCGATGATCGACCGTTCGGTGGTGGGCCCGGCATGGTGCTCAAGCCCGAACCGATCTTTGAAGCCATCACCGACGTGGAACGCACCCATGGTGAGTTCCACAAGATCCTGCTCTGCCCGCGCGGTCGCACCTTCGACCAGCGGCGCGCCCGCGAACTCAGCCACCACGAGCGGCTGCTGTTCCTGTGCGGCCGCTACGAGGGTTACGACGAACGCATCCGGCTCAACCACACCTGGGAGGAGATCTCCCTCGGCGACTACGTGCTCGCCGGTGGCGAACTGGGTGCGCTGGTCGTGCTCGAAGCGGCCGTGCGCCTGATCCCAGGCGTGCTCGGCTGCGCCGACTCCGCGGTCCTCGAGTCGTTCGAGGGCGAGTTGCTCGACTACCCGCAGTACACGCGCCCGCGCGAGTACCGCGGCATGCGGGTCCCGGACATCCTGATGTCCGGCGACCACGCGGCGGTCGCGCGCTGGCGCACCGAGCAGGCCCGTGCCTTGACGGCTCGCAAACACCAATCGCATCCGCCATCGCCATGAGCCGAGCGCAACCCCGCGCTTGGCGAGCGGCCACCGTTCCTTCCCCCCTTCCCCTACCGCCATCGCGTCCGCGCAGCCAGGCTGCCCGGAACCTCCTGGAGACAACCCCACCATGAACATCCTCCGCCAGCTCGAAAGCGAGCACATGAAGGCTTCGATCCCCGATTTCGGGATCGGCGACACCGTCGAAGTCCACTATCTGATCAAGGAAGGCGACAAGGAACGCGTGCAGCTGTTCAGCGGCACCGTGCTGTCGCTGCAAGGTGCGGGCACGCGCCGCAGCGCGACCGTTCGCCGCATCGTCTCGGGCGAAGGCGTCGAACGCACCTTCCCGCTGCACTCGCCGCGCGTCGCCGACATCAAGGTCAAGGAACGCGGCCAGATCCGCCGCGCCAAGCTGTACTACCTGCGCGAGCGCGAAGGCAAGGCGACCCGCCTGAAGCCGAACCTCGGCAAGCTGCAGCACCCGCGCTCGACCAAGGGCAGCGGCGCGGCCAAGGCCGCCAACTGAGGTCCGCAACCCGCCAGCTCCCCACGACCTGCGGCCGGCCCGGACGACGTTCCTGGCCGGCACCGGGTCGCGGTTGGCGACCGAGCCTCGGTGATGTTGCGCCGCCTGCGCGCGGCCGACCGAACGACGTCGTCAGCCACTTTCCCGCCATCCCCGTGCGTCTGCTTCGGCCAGTGTCCTGACCGTCATGCTCGAGAACGCCAGTCGTCAGTTCTTCCTGGTCCTGCTCGCGCTCGTCGCGGGCGTGGCCGTCATCTTCACCTTCACGCCGGCACTCGGGTCGGACCTGAAGGGCGGCACGCAGCTGCGCTACGAGGTGCCGAGCGAGGTCCTCGAACAGCTCGCCAGCAAGGAGGGGTTGTCGATCGAGCAGGTGATGGCGCAGACCATCGCCGTGATCGCCGAGCGCATCGACCCGACCGGCACGATCGATCCGCTGATCACCCGCAGTGGTGACAACGGCATCCTGATCGAACTGCCGTACTTCGAGGACCCGCTCGACCTGCAGCGCGTCGAGCAGCGCATCGCCAACCTCGGCAAGCTCGAGATGCGCATCGTCGCCGACGGCGACTACGTCAGCGGTACCGTGCGCTTCGACTTGAAGCAGGAGCAGCAGCGTCTCGAAGCCTGGCTCAAGCAGCCCGGCAACAAGGAACTGCTGTACGAGGACACGCGCAACATCCGGCGCTTCAACGACGACGCCAGCTTCGGGCCGCTCGCGTTCGGCAACCTCGCCTGGTACCCGCGCAAGATCGAGCCGGCCGGCAAGGACAAGGGCCAGTGGGACAGCAGCTTCACGTCGATCCCGCTGCTGGCACCCTCGACGGTCAAGGCCTACGACGACGCGGAATGGAACAACGGCCTCGTGCCGGCGACGTTCCAGCAGAAGCCCGAGGACAAGCGCTTCCTGCTCGAGCTCGTCGCGCTGAACATGCACGAGCGCCACTTCACCGGCGAGCAGCTCGACCCGGCCGGCGTTTCGGGAGGCTCGTCGCGCGACGGCGGCCTGGCGGTCAACTACCGGCTGCAGGACGCCTTCCACGGTGACTACGGCGACTGGTCGCAGAAGTACATCAACAAATGCAGCGCGATCGTGCTGAACGGCATCGTCAAGTCGGCGCCGCGCTTCGAGACCCGCATTCCCGGCAGCGGCCAGATCCACGGCAGCTTCACGAAGGCCGAGATCGACGAACTCGTCAAGGTGCTGCGCACCGGCTCGCTGCGCGTCGAACCGATCTTCCTGAGCCGCTTGATCATCGGCCCGAGCCTCGGCGAACAGGCGATCCAGCGCGGCGTGCTGTCGCTGGCGATCGGCTCGGTGCTGGTGTTCGCGTTCATGCTGTGGTTCTACCGGCTGCCCGGCATCATCGCGTGCATCACGCTGCTGCTGAACGTCACGCTGCTGTACGCGGCGATGCTGTTCATGCAGGCGACGCTGACGCTGCCGGGCCTCGGCGGCATCGTGCTGACGATCGGCATGGCAGTCGACGCCAACGTGCTGATCTACGAACGCTTCCGCGAGGAACTCGACAAGGGCAAGGACCTCCTGCAGGCGGTCCGGGCCGGCTTCGAGAAGGCGATGAGCGCGATCCTGGACTCGAACATCACGACGTTCCTGGTCGGCATCGTGCTGTTCAACGTCGGTACGGGCCCGGTGCGCGGCTTCGCGGTCACGCTGATGGCCGGCATCGTCACGACCGTGTTCACGCAGTTCTTCGTGACGCGGTTGCTGTTCCACTTCGCGATGGAGAAGAAGCTGTTCACCGAGTACCGGCCGCGCCGGCTGTTCGGGGACCTCGGCATCGACTACGTCAAGCACGTGCGCAAGTGCAGCATCGCCAGCGTCGTCGTGATCGGTGCGGGCCTCGCCTACGCCCTGTTCGGCGTGCCGCGCGAGGAGATGCTCGGCATCGACTTCACCGGCGGCGCGAACCTGCGCATGGTGCTGCAGTCGCCGCTGTCGCAGAAGGAGTTGGTCGAGCGCATCGAGGCCGACCAGGCCTTCCACGGTGCCTACCCGAACCTGTCGACCAACACGGTCGGCGACCCCGACGCCCAAGGCCGAACGACGCAGTTCAACATCCGTCTGAAGCTGACCGACGCGCAGCGCGCCGAGGTCGACGCCGGCCGCAAGGCCTGGCGACAACTGCGCGACGAGGCGGCCAAGAACAACGCCGCCCCGCCCGCCGACTACGTCCCGCCGTACGTCGGCGAACTGCGCCGCGTGTTCGGCAACGACCTGGTGCGTTCGGCGTTCAGCGAGCCGCAGATCCTGACCAATCCGGGCAACACCAGCCTCGCGTTCGCGTCGATCAACCTGCACTTCGCGAACCCGATCAAGGTCGCCGATGCACAGCAGCAGGTGCTCGAGGCGCGACTCGGCAGCGGGCTGGTGACGGCCCTCGACGCCAACGAGGCTTCGATCACCCGCAACGTGCGCGTCGAATGGCAGCCCGCGGCCGGGGCCAAGGAATGGGAACTGTTCGACGTCGCCCGCGAAGCGCTCGCCGACCTGAAGGACGCCGAGGGCAAGGAGACGTTCCTGTCCGATCCGTTCCCGGAAGCGCAGGAGATCCAGGGGCGCCTGGTCAACGAACTGCGCAACGCCGCGATCGGGGCACTGATCCTGTCGTGGATCCTGATCGTGCTGTACCTGCGCGTGCGCTTCCACGAGTACCGCTACGGCATCGCCGCAGTGCTCGCCCTCGTGCACGACGTGCTGGTCGCGTTCGTGACGGTCGTCGCCGTGAACCACTTCGGCTGGGTCCACGTCGAGATCAACCTGGCGATGATCGCGTGCTTCCTGACCATCATCGGCTACTCGGTCAACGACACGATCGTCATCTTCGACCGCATCCGCGAGAACCTGGTCGACAACGCGCGCGGCGGCGTCAAGGAGGACTTCGGCAGGCTGATCAACCGCGCGGTCAACCTGACGATGTCGCGCACGGTGCTGACCACCGGCCTGACGTTGTTCGTGGTCGCCGCGCAGTTCCTGGTCAACTGGGGCAGCGACAGCGACCTCGAGTCGTTCGCGTTCGCGATGATCGTCGGCATGATCTCGGGTGTCTACTCGACGGTGTTCATCGCCGCGCCGATCCTGATCCTGATGCACAACCCGAACGACGTCATCATCCCGCCGGAAGAGGACAAGCTCGAGGACGACGTCGCCCTGCCGGCCAGCCCGGCTTCCTAGCCGGGCTGCCGACGGCCGCATCATGTCACCGACCCACGGCACGGGGACCTTCCCGCACCGCCTCGCGCCGTTCGACCTGCGGCACACGCCGGTGCTGCGCACCGAGGTGCTGGTGGTCGGGGCCGGGATCGCCGGCGCGTGTGCGGCGCTGCACGCCGCCGATGCCGGCGCCGACGTGCTGCTGGTCGTCAAGGACGCCGTCGACGACACCAACACGTCCTGGGCACAAGGTGGCATCGCCGTCGTCCAGCAGGCCGACGACGACCTCGAGCAGCACGCCGGAGACACGCTGCGCGTCGGGGCTGGCATCGCCGAGCCTGAGGCCGTGCACGAGATCGTCCGCAACGCCGCGGACGCGGTCGGCTGGCTGGAGCAGCTCGGCACCCGCTTCGATCGCGACCAGCAGGGCCTGTTGTTGAGCCGCGAGGGCGGCCACGGCCACGCCCGGGTCGTGCACGCCAATGGCGACGCCACCGGCGCCGAGATCCAGCGCGCCCTGTCGGCGGCGATCGCACAGCACCCTCGCATCACCGTGCGCGCCGGCGTGTTCGTCCGCGACCTGGTGGTCAGCGACGGGCGCTGCGTCGGCGCGATCGTGCTGCAGGATGGCCTGGAGTTCGCGATCGAAGCCGGGGCGGTGGTGCTGGCCACCGGCGGCACGGGCCAGATCTACCGCGAGACCACCAACCCACCCGGCGCCAGCGGCGCCGGCCAGGCCCTG
>DAIMFJ010000082.1:8339-9296 GCA_036724695.1 Planctomycetota bacterium | reverse complement strand
TCGCGCCGGAGCCCGGCTGGCAGACTGCGAATTCGTGCAGTTCCACCCGACCACGTTGTACATCGCCGGTGCGTCGCGCTTCCTGATCAGCGAGGTGGTGCGCGGGGCCGGCGCGGTGCTCCGCGACCGCAGCGGGGCACGCTTCATGGACGCGGTGCACCCGATGGCCGAACTGGCCCCCCGCGACGTCGTCAGCCGGGCGATCCTCGACCGCATGGTCGCGACCAAGGACACCCACGTCTACCTGGACCTGTCGGCCGTGCAGGGGGACGTGCGGCAGCTGTTCCCGTCGATCGCCCGCATCTGTGCGACGTTCGACCTCGACCTCGCCAGCGACCCGATCCCGGTCCGGCCTGGTGCTCACTACTTCGTCGGCGGGCTGGTCACCGACCTCGACGGCCGCACGACCGTGCCGGGCCTGTTCGCGGTCGGCGAATGCGCGGCGTCCGGGGTGCACGGCGCCAACCGCCTGGCGTCGAACTCGCTGCTCGAAGGTGCGGTGCTCGGCCGTCGCACCGGCCAGTGCGCCGCCGCACAAGCCCAGCAGCCTCATCCCGGCCTGCCGCGCAGCGGCGACGGGCCGCACACCGCCGACGATCCACCGCGGCTGCTGCACGACGACCTGCTGTACTCGCTGAAGAGCTTGATGTGGCGGCAGGTCGGGCTGGTCCGCGACGCCGACGGCCTCGCCGATGCCTGCCACCGCATCGCGTTCTGGCACCACTACTTGCTGCGCGCCCCGCTGCGCAGCCGGCGGGTCTGCGAGCTGGCCAACATGCTGACCGTGTCGGCCCTGGTCGCCGGGGCCGCCGCCAGCCGCCGCGAGTCGCGTGGCACGCATTTCCGCAGCGATTGCGCGACGCGCGACGATTCCGGGTACTGTCGGCGCATCCACCTGGTGCGTGCCGGCGACGGCCGGATCGAGGGCGGGCTCGCGATCGATCGTTCCCGCACGAT
>DAIMFJ010000082.1:597-8329 GCA_036724695.1 Planctomycetota bacterium | reverse complement strand
GCGACGGCCGGATCGAGGTCCAGCTCGGGCCCAACCACGCGCCGACCGACTCCCCGCTGCCGCAGACGTGAAGAACGAGAAGATCGCCAACACGCGTTCGGGCCACGGCACCGAAGCGATCCTGTTCGGGCTGGTGCCGATGGGCGACCCCCGCACCGCAGCCGAAGCGCTGCACGAACTGCAACAGCTAGCCGAGACCGCCGACTTCGTCGCCGCCGGCTGCATGGTGCAGCACCGCCGCCACCCCGACCCACACACCTACCTCGGCAGCGGCAAGCTCGAGGAGCTCGCCGAGGTCGTGCGGCTGGCACACAGCGGGGCGGTGATCTGCGACGATTCGCTGACTCCCAACCAGGCGAAGAGCATCGAGGACGCGGTCAAGGTGCCCTGCATGGACCGCAGCGAGCTGATCCTGCAGATCTTCGGCATGCACGCCCGCTCGCCGCAGGCGCGCCTCCAGGTCGAACTCGCCGCGTTGCAGTACGAGATGCCGCGGTTGCGCCGCCGCTGGACCCACCTCGAACGACAACGCGGCGGCATCGGCGTGCGTGGTGGTGCCGGCGAGAAGCAGATCGACGTCGACCGCGACCTGATCCGCACCCGTATCAGCACCGTGACCCGCGAACTGCGCCGCATCGAACAACACAAGGAGCGCGAGGTCAGGGCGCGGCCGGAACTGTTCACGATCGCGGTGGTCGGCTACACCAACGCCGGCAAGTCGAGCCTGATGAACCGGCTCACCGAAGCCGGCGTGCTGGCCGAGAACAAACTGTTCTCGACGCTCGACACGCGCACCCGCCCCTGGCGCCTGCCCGGCGGGCGCACGGTGCTGCTGACCGACACGGTCGGTTTCCTGCGCAAACTGCCGCACCAGTTGGTCGCCAGCTTCCATGCCACGCTGCAGGAGGCGCTGCACGCCGACCTGTTGCTGGTGATGGTCGACGGCAGTTCCCCCGAGGCCAACGAGCAACTGCAGGCAGTCGACGAAGTGCTCGAATCGCTCGGCGCCGGCGAACTGCCGCGGGTGACCGTCTTCAACAAGCTCGACCAGGTGCGCGACCGCACCGATCTGGCACCGCTCTGGCAGGTCGAACCGACCGGAGTGGCGATCTCGGTGAAGACCGGCGACGGCCTCGAAGAACTGCACGCCGCGATCCAGCGGCACATCGCCAGCGTCGAGAACCGCGTCAGCATCCTGCTGCCCCACCATGCGCGGAACATGCTCGGCGAGATCCGCGCCAAGGCCACGGTGCTGTCGGAGTTCTACACCGAAGAGGGCTGCCTGATGGAACTGCAGGCCTCCCCAGCCCTGCTCGGGCGTTTGCTCGCCGAAGGTGCCAGGGTCGCAAACCCCTGAGCAGCCTGGCCTTCGGCCCTTTGGGTCGAAGGCCGTCTGCAGCGCTCATGGCCATCGCGGCGGCTCTATGGTGTCTGCCACTTGCCGGCGGAAGAGCCTCGTTGCGTACCGCCGCAATTGAATTTGCAATCTAGGGGTTTCCCCTAGGTGGTGCCTTCGGCGCCTTGGGTTCCAATCTCATCCGGGGCCGCACCGTGGCAGCGCTGCCACGAGGTGCCCTGGCTTCGCGGCAGCCTGCCGCCACCCCGTCTCCATCCGAGGATTGCCATGACTCCCTTTTCGATGCCACAGCGCGCTTCCCTCGCGCTGACCCTGGCTGCGGCCTGCGCCGCCCATCTCTCCGCCCAAACCGCCCCCGCCCCCAGCGTCTGGGAACCGACGCTGGTACGCAGCGGCTCGTTCGACAACCCGACGCCGGTCGAAGGCACCGTGTGGCGCACCATCGTCACCTCGCGCCAGCAGGCGCCGTGGCTGCGGCTGTATTTCAGCAACGTGCGCCTCGACGGCCAGAGCTACCTGCGCATGGTGTCGCTGCTCGACGGCGCGGTGATGACGATGCGCCACGAGCACCTCGACCAGTGGGAGTACAGCAGCGCGTACTTCAACGGCAACGCGGTGATGCTCGAACTGGTCGCCGGTCCGAACACGACCGGCAACTTCGTCGAGATGACGCGCTACCTGGCCGGTGACGAGGATCCGTCCACCCAGCCGCTGGAGACGATCTGCGGCAGCACCGACGACCGCGTGCCGAGCAGTGACGTGCGCGTCGGCCGCATCGACGGCATCGGCTGCACGGGCTGGATCATCGACAGCAACGGCGTCGACAAGGCCCACCTGTCGGCCGGTCACTGCGCGGCCACCAACCAGGTGCTGTCGTTCGCGGTGCCCGCCTCGAACAGCAACTGCGGCAAGAACTTCCCGGCTCCGTCGCTGCAGTTCGCGATCGACTACGCCGGCTCGGTGCGCGTCAACGGTGGCATCGGCAACGACTACTGGGTGTTCCGCTGCTTCCCGAACCCGAACACGGGCCTGACCACCTGGGAGACCCAGGGCGCTTCGTTCACGCTGGCGACCAGCATGCCGGCCTTGAACAGCAACACCCGGGTGACCGGCTTCGGCCTGGACGGCACCACCGCCAACAACGCCACCGGCGGCAACTCGAGCTGTTCGTGCAGTTCGACCAGCGGCACCGGGGCTCGCAACCAGACGCAGCAGACCGAGACCGGCCCGGTGACCAACTTCTCCGGCACCGCCGCCAACTACCAGGTCGACACCTGCGGCGGCAACTCCGGCTCGCCGGTGATCGACGTCGCCACCGGCCAGGCGTTCGCGATCCACACCCACGGCGGCTGCAGCAACCCGCTCGGCACCACCGCCAACGCCGGCACGCAGATCACCCACCCCAGCCTGCAGGCGGCGATCGCGACCCTCGCCTCGGGCTGCGCGCGCTACATCCCCGAAGTGTCGCCGAACGGCGGCGGCAACGTGATCCCGTTCGGTGCCACGTCGCCAACGGGGCTCTCGAGCGTGTTCGCGAGCAACAACAATGGCTCGGTCGGCGGCACGGTCTACTTCGACGCGACCTTCACCGGTGACACCCACTGGACCGGCGTCGAGCTGAACACCAACGTCGCCGCCGGCACCAAGCTGACGATCGACGTCTACACCCGCTCGGGCACCTATGTCGGCAACACCGGCAGCCCGACCGGCTGGATCGCACGCACGGCTGGTCACGGCGTCGCCGCGGGCCTGAACACCCCGACGCGCTTCTTCTTCAACGAGCCGCCGTTCCTGACCGGCACCACCCATGCGGTGGCGATCGTGGCCCGCAACTTCGGCCACTTCTACACCAACGGCACCGGCAGCAACCAGGCGTTCTCCGACAGCAACGTGTCGATCAGCCTGGGGGCGGCCAGCAATGCGCCGTTCGACGGTTCGCCGTTCAGCCCCCGCGTCGCCAACGTCACGCTGCACTACAACACCGACGGTTCGACCTGGACCAACCAGATCTACCAGACGGTCCTGCGCCGCAGCGACCTGCTGACGGCCGGCCCGATCAGCAACATCGCGTTCTCGGCCAACCACGAGACGCGGCGCTTCAACCGCCAGCTGCGCATCCGCATGTCGCACGTCCCCGCCGGCCACACGCTGTCGACGACGTTCGCCACCAACATGCCGTCGCCGGTGACGGTGATGGACAAGTGGAACTACAGCTGGCACACGCTCGCCGACGAATGGACCGAGATCGGTTTCTCGACGCCGTTCAACTACAACGGCACCTCGGATGTCGTCGTCGAGATCTACGCCCGCGGCAACACCAGCACGGGCTTCGACGGCACCGTCACGTCGACCAACTTCAACAGCTCGACGCAGCAAGAGCGTGTGTACGCCAATGGCTGGGGATTCGGCAGCCAGCCGACCACCGGCACGTACGCCACCACTTCGGGCCTGCGCATGCGGGTCAACTACAACTGCGCGACGTTCACCGAGTACGGGTCGAGCTGCGGCCCGTTGACGACCGCGTTCTTCAGCTCGCCCAACCGCGGCGGCTTCGCCTGGTACGACCTCGAGAACGCGCCGGCGAACAGCGGCGTCGTGCTGGCGATGGGTTTCGGCACCACGACGTTCCCGACCTCGCTGACCCAGTACGGGTTCACGAACTGCAACACGTACCACGACCTGACGGTGTCGCTGTTCAAGTTCACGAACGCCAGCGGTGCCACGTTCCACGGCTTCGGCGTGCCCAACGACCCGGCCTTCGACGGGCTGCGCGTGCACGGCCAGTGGTTCTCGCTGGACGCCAGCCAACCGGGTGGCATCTCGGCGTCGAACTACATGACCAACGTGATCGGCATCGATCCGTGAGCTCGACCCTCCGCTAGCGGCTGTCGGCCGCGAGCGACTACGCGGGCGCGCCAGTCCATCGCCTGGCGCGCCCGCGCGGCATTCTGGGCCTCACTTCGCCGGATCGAGAACGACCAGCAGATCCTGGGCCTTGACCTGCTGCCGCACGTCGACGCACAGCTCGCGCACGGTGCCGCCCACTGGCGCCCGTACGACGGTCTCCATCTTCATCGCCTCGAGGGTCAGCAGCGCATCCCCGGCGGCCACCTTGCCGCCTTCGGTCGCATGCACGGCGATCACGCGGCCCGACAGCTCGTTCAGCGCGTCGGTCAGCTTGGCGATCACGCGGCCCGGCATCGGCGCACCGACCTCGCCGGCGTTGGCCGGATCGGCCCGCCGTCGCCCGTCCCCCTCGACGACCTTCGAGCGGTCGTGGACCAGCACCTGCCGGTTCTGGCCGTTGAGCTTGAAGTAGACGGCGACGTTGCCGTCCTCGTCGGGCTCGCCGAGCGCTTCGAGCGAGATCACCAGGGTCTTGCCGGGTTCGATCTCGACCCAGACCTCCTGGCCCATCTCGAGACCGTAGAAGTACACCGGCGTCGGCAACAGCGAGACGTCGCCGCAGCGGTTGTGCCACGCGAAGTAGTCGTCCATGACGCGCGGGTACAGCGCGTAGCTGAGCACGTCGCGAGCGCTGGCTGGCTCGCCCTTGCGGCTCTCGACGTGTTCGCGACCGGCCGCGAAATCGAATGGCGGCATGCCGTCGGACGGTTGCCCGGTCAGCACCGGCAGGCCCTTGAGCACCGCGGCGCGCAGCTCTTCGGGGTAACCGCCCGGCGGCTGGCCCAGGCAACCCTGGAAGTACTGCACGACACTGAGCGGGAAGTCGAGGCGCCGGCTCTCGGCCAGCACCTTCTGGCGCGTCGCCGCAGTGGTCCGCGCCAGGTCGCCGTCCATCACCAGCAGGTCGTTCTGGACCAGGAACACCGCGAAGTCGCCGACCATCTTCGAGCTCGGCGTGACCTTGGGGATGTCGCCGACCAGCTGGTTGACCACCGCGAACGCGTACTTGACCTCCTGCCAGCGGCCGAGCAGGCCGAGCGACGCCGCTTGCGGCCGCAGGTTGCTGTACTGGCCACCGGGGATCTCGTGGAAGTAGACCTCCGAAGTGCTCGACTTCAGGCCGCACTCGAACGGCGCGTAGTACTCGCGCACCGCCTCCCAGTAGTCGGCGAGCGGCTGCATCGCCTTGTTGGTCAGGCCGGTCTCGCGCGGTGCGCCGCGCAGTGCGGCGATCAGCGCGTTCATGCTCGGTTGCGAGGTCAGACCGGCCATCGGCGCCAGCGCCACGTCGACGATGTGCACGCCGGAGTCGATCGCCGCCATGTAGGTGGCGATGCCGTTGCCCGACGTGTCGTGGGTGTGCAGGTGGATCGGCAGGCTGGTCACCTCGCGCAATCGCGAGATCAGCATGCGGGCCGCCTGCGGCCGGAGCAGCCCGGCCATGTCCTTGACGCACAGGATGTGCGCACCGAGATCCTCGATGCGCCGTGCGAGGTCGACGTAGTAGTCGATGCCGTACTTGGTGCGGGCGGGGTTGTCGACGTCGCCGGTGTAGCACATCGCGACCTCGGCGAGTTTGCCGGTGGTCAGCACGCGCTTGACCGACACCGCCATCGAGTCCAGGTCGTTGAGGCTGTCGAACAGTCGGAACACGTCGATGCCGGCCGCCGCGGCTTCGTCGATGAAGCCTTCGACGACGTTCTGCGGGTAGCTCGTGTAGCCGACCGCGTTGGCGCCGCGCAGCAGCATCTGGTGCAGCACGTTCGGGATCAGCTGCTTGAGCAGGGCCAGCCGCTGCCACGGATCCTCGTTGAGGAACCGGTAGGCGACGTCGAACGTCGCGCCGCCCCACGTCTCGACCGAGAACAGCGGGTGGCCGAGGTGCGCGGTCGCGTGGGCGATCGCCGCCATGTCCTTGGTGCGCACGCGGGTCGCCAGCAGCGACTGGTGCGCGTCGCGCATCGTCGTGTCGGTGAGCAGCGGCCGATGCTGGCGCTTCACGTACTCGACGACCTTGCCGGGGCCGCCTTCGGCGAGGATCTGCGCGGTGCCGGGCGGCGGCGAACCGGCCGGTACGTTCGGCACGGGCGCCGGCAGGCAGCTGGCCGGCGACAGGCGCTGTTCGGGTCGCACCGTCGGGTGGCCGTTGACGACCACGTCGGCGAGGTAGGTCAGCAGCTTGGTGGCGCGGTCGCGGCCCCGTTCGATCTCGAACAACTCGGGCGTGTCGTCGAGGAATCGCGTCCAGGTGCTGCCGCTGAGGAAGGCCGGGTGGGCGAGCACGTTGCGCAGGAACGCGAGGTTGGTCTTCACGCCGCGGATGCGGAACTCGCGCAACGCCCGCTGCCCCTTCTGGGCGGCGTGACCGAGTGTCGGTCCGTAGGTGATCGACTTGACGAGCAGCGAGTCGTAGTGGCCGGACACCACCGTGCCGGCCAGCCCGTCGCCACCGTCGAGGCGCAGCCCGAAGCCACCGGGCGCCCGGTAGGCGAGGATCGTGCCGGTGTCGGGCAGGAAGTCGTTCTGCGGGTCCTCGGTGGTGATGCGGCACTGGATCGCCGAGCCGCGCACCTGCACGGCGTCCTGGCCCTGCAGACCGATCTCGGGTCCGTCGAGCCGGTAGCCCTGTTCGATGCGCAGCTGGGCCTGCACGATGTCGACGCCGGTCACCTGTTCGGTGATCGTGTGCTCGACCTGCAGGCGCGGGTTGACCTCGATGAAGTAGTGCTCGGTGTCGGCGACCAGGAACTCGAACGTCCCGGCGTTGTGGTAGCTGGCGTGGCGGGCCAACCGCAGCGAGTCGTCGAGCAGACGCGCCCGCACCTCGGGGCGCAGGTTCGGCGCCGGTGCCACCTCGACGACCTTCTGGTGGCGGCGCTGGACCGAGCAGTCGCGTTCGTACAGGTGCAGCACGTTGCCGTGTCTGTCGCCGAGGATCTGCACTTCGATGTGACGGACGCGCGGCAGGTACTTCTCGAGGAACACCACCGGGCTGCCGAACGCCGCCTGCGACTCGCTGCGCGCCTGGCGCAGGCTCGCACGCAGTTCGTCGTGCTGCTGCACGACGCGCATGCCGCGCCCCCCACCCCCGTGGGCGGCCTTGACGATCGACGTGCCGTGGGCGGCGAAGAACCGCTCGGCGGCGGCGAACGCCGCGGCTTCGTCGAGCGGCAACTCGATCCCCGGTACGGTCGGCACGCCAAGTGCCTGCGCGGCCTTGCGCGCTTCGACCTTGTCGCCCAGCCCGCGGATCACCGCCGCTTCGGGGCCGACGAAGGCGATGCCAGCGGCGCGCACCGCGGCGGCGAAGTCGGCGTTCTCGGACAGGAAGCCGTAACCCGGGTGGATCGCGTCGACCTGGGCGCGGCGCGCGATGCGCAGGATCTCGTCGCCGTCGAGGTAGGCGGCGACGGCGCCCTTGCCCTTGCCGACCAGATAGGCTTCGTCGGCCTTGTAGCGGTGCTGGTT
>DAIMFJ010000082.1:0-587 GCA_036724695.1 Planctomycetota bacterium | reverse complement strand
CTCGTCGCAGGCGGCCACGTGGCGCGCGTTCGCGTCGGCGTCGGAATAGACGGCGACCGTGCGGATGCCGAGCTCGGAACAGGCACGGAAGACGCGGATCGCGATCTCGCCGCGGTTCGCACACAGCACTTTCCGGAACACTCGCAACTCCATCCGCTCCCTCCACGTGCCGGTCTCGCCGACACCTTGCAACTCCCTTCGGAAGCCGGCGACACCAACCTGTAGGTACCGCGCCGTCCCAGGCACGGACCACGAGCCTCGGCCCAGTCCCTTTGCACATTTTCTCCACACAGAGTGGGACGAGCCACGCCGGAGCCCCATTTTTTCTTTCCTCGCCCGTTCGCTAGACTCGGCAGGTCGTGGTCGCTCGCCCCAACTCCACTTCGTGGCTGTCCGCGCTGTTGGCTGCCCTCGCCAGCGGTTGCGCCAGCGGTCCCGCCGCCTCCGGCGCCCCCGAAGTCGTCCCCAACCAGCGCACGCTGGTCCGCTACGTGCAGTTCGGTTCGGGGCAGGTCCTGTCGCTGCAGAACGCCTCCAGCGGCACCAAGGCAGAGGTCTACTCGGACCCGCAGCGCGACCGGCTGGTC
>DAIMFJ010000081.1:0-17107 GCA_036724695.1 Planctomycetota bacterium | reverse complement strand
GTTCCATCGACCGGCTGCTGACCATCCGATTCCTCTGCAATCGAGTGCGGCTGCGCGACACATGAGGTAGAGTCAGCACTCTTCGAGCACCCAGAAATATTCCTTCGAGATTCCCATGAAAAGTCAGCGCTTTGGCACGCAAATAGCTGACAAAAATACGCCCACATCGTACTTTCGTATCCCCTTCTCTTAATAGAGATTTGGTCGTCCTGGTTCGGCAGCTGCTCGAAGCTACCTGGAAACGCAACTACCACTGCAGCCCCCGCGACTTCACGCGCGCGGGCCCGCTCTCGCCAGAGCTTCTCGTGACCTTGCTGCTGTTCATGTCCGCCGGAGCAGGACGCGGAGGCTACAGCCTGATGCTTGACGCGTTCTGGGAGGAAGCGCACCGGTCTGGAATCGCTTTGCCTCAGGCCGAGCCGGTCAGCGCAGCTGCGTTCTGCAAAGCCAGGCGCAAGCTGAAGCCAGAATTGCTCGCCGCGTTCTTGACCATGATCGGGTCGGTGCTCGATGAGCAGCACTCGGACAAGCTGCGCTGGAATGGGCGCAGGGTCTTCGCGGTCGACGGCATGCGTCTCAACTTGCAGCGCAGCCCAGAGCTTGCCGAGCACTTCGGAGTGCCACATGGCGGGCATTGCCCGCAGGGTCTGGTTTCGACCTTGTTCGACGTCGTCGGCAGATTCCCCATCGCCGCCACCGTGGCACCAGGTCCGTCTTGTGAGCGGCAGGAGCTTCTGCGGATCCTGCCGCACCTCCGCGCTGGGGACATCCTCACCCTCGATCGCGGCTACCCGTCCTACGAGGTCTTGCAGGCTCTCACTGCAGCAGGGATCGATTTCGTGATCCTAGTGCCCAAATCCGGTTCGTTCGAAGCGGCAAAGGTCGTCGCCGAGAGCAGTGGCAACGACTACATCATGCACATACCACCACCTCGCAACGGTGGGCGTGATGGCGATCAAGGAATCCAAGTGCGCTGCGTGCGAGTCGACGTCGGCGCCGAAGATCCTTGGATGCTCTTCACTTCGCTGCGCCGATCTGACGCAACCGTGGCCCAACTGCGAGACCTCTACCACATGCGCTGGACGATCGAGGAGTCCTACAAGTTGGTCAAGTGCGACGCCTTCTCCCTCCGTCAGCTGCACGCCAAGTCCGTGCTGGGTGTCGAGCAAGAAGTCCTCGCCCAGTTGGCCCTGATCTCGATTTCCCGACTGCTGGCCGCCAATGCCGCGGCCGAGCACGGGATCCCGGCCGTGGACGCGTCTCCCAAGGCTGCAGTACTGGCTATCGCCAAAGGCATCGTACGCCTGATGCTCTGCGACGACCCTGATCGACGCATGGAGCATCATGCGCAGCTGCTCCGGCAGATCGCCAGGCGCCGGGTCATACACCGCCCAGGAAGGACCAGTCCGCGAATCTCATTCAAGCCGGGCCCCCGGTGGAACTCGAAGGGCAGGGTTGGAGGTTAATGCCATTGTCTTGGGAGGGGGGTGTCTGGAACGGCTCCGGGTGAGTACCATCGAGGGTTCTCGTCGGGGAGGGGCGTGACCGCGCTTCGAACTCTCGAGTCGCGGATCCTTCGAGCAATTCGATGCAGAGGAGTTGATGCCATGATTTTCGCCTACCGATCGATCCTGGTCCTGGCCGCGCTGGTGTCGGCACCGGCGGCGCAGACCTTCGTCGTCGACGCCGCCAACGGGCCGGGTGCACACTTCACGACCATCTCGGCGGCCATCGCGGCCGTGCCCGACGGTGCGGTGCTGCGCATCCTGCCAGGCTTGTATCACGAGAGCCTGACCATCCAAGGCAAGTCGTTGACACTGCTGGGCGAAGGTGGCGAAGTGCGCGGCTCGACGTTGGCGATCGCCGGATTGCAGCCGCACCAGGCGGTGCACGTCGACTCGCTCCTGTTCGGTTCGTCGCAGACGTTCGTGCAGTTGACCAACTGCCAAGGCCACGTGCACTTGAATTGGGTCTACTCGTCGCACACCAACCTGACCGCGATCGCGTGCGATCAGGTGACGCTGCGGAACATGGAGCTGCGCGACAGTACGTTCGACGGCTGCAATGCCGTCCTCGAGGGAGTACACGTCTTCGGCCGGCGCGCCGTGCCCGGCGAAGAAGCACTGGTCGTCGCCAATGGCAGCATGCAACTCGTCGCATGCCGCGTCGACGGGTCCAGCGGGTTCGGCTTCCCGCTCGCCGCAGTGCGGCTCGACAATGCCTCGCTGCGCATCCTCGGCAACTCGACGATCAGCGGTACGCCAACGCGGTGATCGGCAATGGTACGCTGCGCAAGGACCCGGCCGTGGTGGTCTCTGGAGCCGCGCCGGCGATCTCCGGCGCCGTGGTCCACAGCACCGTGGCGATGCCGATGTTGGACCGGACCGAGGGTGGGCTCGGCGACACGATCACCGCCTCGTTGCGCGGGCCGTCCGGTCATCTTGGCGTTCTGTTGATCGGGTATTCGGCAGCGCCCTACGTGGTGGCGGGTCTGGCCGACGAACTCTGGTACCAGCCGGCGGCGTCGTTCGTGCAGGCCATTGGCGTGCCGCAAGCGGGGATCCCACTGTCGGGGTCGCTGAGCATTCCGAACCTGGCAGGCTTCCTCGGCCATCGGTTCGTCTGGCAGGCGGTCACCTACGACGGTGTCGGCGGGTACCAGGCGAGCAACCCGAGCCACCTGGTGGTTGTGCAGTAGGCTTGCGGCTGGGGTCCTGCGGTGGGTCGGAGGCAGAGCGGCACGAGGGGCAGCTTCCGACCGGCAGGGAAATTCCGGAAGGCGGTTCCAGCGGATGCTCGGGGGCAGACGGTATGGGTTGGGCGATGGGATCGAGGTGGTGCCGCTGGACTCGGTATGGGAACTGGGCGGTGTGGATCCGGCGGGTCGGGGGTAGCGCGAGGTCGCCGGGCTGTTGCGCGCGGCAGCCCGGTAATGCCCAGCACCTTCGACAGGTGCGTCCCCGAGCGCGACGACGATCGATTGCCGCTGCAGTCCGCTCCCTTCCACGTCGATGGACAGCGCCATGAAGCAGGTCGCAGGGATCGACGGTTGTCGCAAGGGCTGGGTGGTCGTGAGGCGTGCGATCGACGGTGGCGTTCCGCAGGTCGAGATCGTTGCATCCTTCGAGCAGGTCGTCCGCGACCCGCTGCTCGAGGTCATCGCCTTCGACGTGCCGATCGGCCTGCTCGACGGCGCTCAGCCGGGTGGGCGGCCATGTGACGTCGCCGCGCGCCGGATGCTGAGGCCGCACCGTGGCAGCAGTGTGTTCTCGGCGCCGGTGCGGGCCGTCCTCGGTGCCGGCGGGTTCGGCGAAGCTGCGGCTCGCAGCCGGGCGTCGTCGCCGCACCAGCTGGCGCTCAGCAAGCAGAGCTTCGCGATCGTGCCGAAGATCGCCGAGGTCGATGGGCTCGTCACGCCGGCGGTGCAGGGCCGCGTCGTCGAAGTGCACCCCGAATGCAGCTTCGCCGTCATGAACGGTGGCGAAGCCCTCGTCGAGGGCAAGAAGTCGAGGACCGGCCGCGCGGCGCGGTTGGCGTTGCTCACCGAGCACTGGGCTCCGGGCGTGGACCTGGTCGAGATCGTCGAGCGCTGGCGCGGCAAGGGTGTCGCGCGCGACGACGTGGTCGATGCGATGGTGGCCTGTTGGAGTGCGGAGCGGGTCCGGGCCGGGGTGGCGCGGCGGTTGCCCGAGGCGGTGGTGGTGGATGGGCGCGGGCTGCGGATGGAGATCTGGGTGTAGCGGGTGCTGCACTCGCCGAGCGGGGCCCCAGGTGCTCGGGATCCGGCGCCGGGGCCCGACGCGCAGCTCCGCGTCGGGATGGTGAGCACCGCTCGCCGGCGATCAGTCCTGCTGCGCGAGCCCTCGGAGCTGCTTCATCAGTTCGGCCACTTCCGCGCGGCGCGCCTCGACGTCGGCGAGTCGCTCGACGACCTGCTGCAGACTCCACACCGTGCCGCGCTGCGGGCCGCAGTCGCTCCACGAGAACTCGCCGCCGATCTTCGCGGTGATGCCGGTGTTCTCGACGCCGAACTCGGGTTTGAGTGCCTTGATGCGGCGATCCTGGACGGTCACGGCGACCTCGATGCCGGCGAGCGCACCGAGGGTCGCGCCGGCGTCACGATCGATCGCCGCGGTCACGGCCTCGAGGCCATGGCCGGCGAGTTGCACGGCGTCGCAGGCGAACGTCGTCTTGCGGCCGAAGCCGGGCAGGCCGAGTTCGCGGGTGATCACGACGGTCGTCCCGGCGCGTCGGAGTTCGCCGTGGTGGCGTTCCCAGACCTGCTGCAGACCGCGGGAGACCTTGAGCGAGACCTCGATGCCGCGGCCGAGTGCCATGTCGTCGCCGTCCGTGAGTTCGCCGAGCTCGACACCCGCTGCGAACGCGGCCGAGATCGAGTGCGCGGCAGCGAGTTCGACGCGAGCCGGTTCCTCGCCGTAGGTCTGGAACGTTCGCACCGTCAGCTGGTAGCCACCGCTGGCCTTGCCCCCGAGCTCCGCGCCGATCGTGCCGCCGAGCTTCTTGCCGCCGATCTCCAGGCTGACCTCGCCTGTCGACGCGATGCGCATCTCGGTGCCGTCGACGTGACGCCGCACGAATTCGGCCTCGGCGACGAGCTGGCTCGCGAGGTGCTCGAAGAAGTCGCCGACGCGGCGGGCGCGACCGTAGGCCAGGCGTGCGGCGCCGAGCGCCGCGTCGAGGGCACGTTCGACCGCCGGCAGGCGGCAGACGCGACGGTTGCGCAATGCCTCGCCGGCGGCGAAGAGGTTGGCGACGGTGGCGCGCAGGTGTCGCACCTTGGCGAGGTTCTCGCTGTTGGCCGCCGCCAGCACGTTCGGCAGGACCTGTTGCATCGCGATGCCGAACAGGCCGCGGGCGACTTCCGCAGGTGAGTGGAACCGGTGGATCTGGTCCGCACCGAGCGACACGCCGCCCTCCATCCCGACGCCCTTGGTGGCTTTGACGCCGCAAAGCACCGCGACCTCCGCGCCGATCGCCACGAGGTAGTCGTCGCCGTCGCGCGAGATCTGCGCCGAGTAGCCGACCGACCCGCCGAGCTGGATGGGTGTGCCCGGCACGACCACCAGGAGCTTGCCTTGCACCTTGGCGAGGATTGAATCCCCGGGCGAATCGAGCAGGATGTCGAGCGCGCCGACGAAGTCGCGGGCGGTGAGCTCCTGCCAGGCGGCTTCACCGTGGTGCGGGTCGAGTTCGATGCGGAGCAGCGAGAAATCCGCGATTGGCGTGGCCGGCGCCAGCACGGGGACCTCGACCTGCAGTCCATTGCTCGCGAGCAGCTGCCAGCCGTCGAAGCCGGGTGCCGCGGCGAAGCCCTGGCCGACGAACGTGTCGCCGGCGAAGGTGGCCAGGTCGACTGCGATCGAAAAGCACCCGTGGCTGTCGAAGCTGCCACTGCCCGTGGCGGGTGGTCCGTTGCGCTCGCGGCCGAGCGCGATGTGCGCGGGTGCGCCGGGCGTGCCGCCGCGCAACTCGAGACGCGTCACGTCGCGGTGCGCCAGGCGCAGTTCGAGCAGCGGACTCGGCACCGCGAGGATCGCGGCGAAGCCTTCGGCGCGAGTGGTGACGATTTGGGGTCCGGCCTGCTGGCAGAACGCGATGGCACTCGTCATGGCCATCGCAAGTGTTGAATTTACAGCGTTTTGGGCGTTCATGGCTGGTTCCGGTGGGGATTGGCGGCCGACGTTCGGACGCTTACTTCCTGGTCCACGGGATTCGGGCCTGACGCCCCTCACGAATTGGGCCAGAATCTCCTCTCCCCGCCGTCCGCCTCGCCTCACCCATGTCCGGCACACCCCCCGACCCGGCGCTGACTTTGTACCTGCGCGACCCGCAGCGCGCGGACCACGAATTGGCGGCGGCGGCGCTACCGGTGGTCTATGCCGAGCTGCGAGCGCTGGCGGCGAGCCACCTGCGCCGCGCCCGCCACCCCGGGGACCTGCAGCCGACGGCACTCGTGCACGAGGTGTACCTCAAGTTGCTTGGCGAGCGCGGCGCGAACGTCAACGACCGCGAGCATTTCTTCGCTCTCGCCGCTCGCGCGATGCGCCAGCTGTGTGTCGACTTCGCGCGCGCGCGGCTCGCCGACAAACGCGGCGGCGGTCAGGCGGCGGTGACGCTCGACGAGGCGCTCGCCGCGGCCTCTGGGATGCAGGTCGACGTCCTCGACCTCGACGCGGCGCTGACCGAACTGGCCGCACTCGATCCCCGCGAGGCGCGCGTCGTCGAGTTGCGGTTCTTCAGCGGTTTGTCGATGGCCGAGGTCGCACAGGCCATGTCGATCTCGTTGGCGACCGCCGAGCGCGAATGGCGTGCGGCGCGGGCGTGGCTCGCGCAGCGCCTGGACAAGGACGGCAACGCCTCGTGAGCGCCGAACGGCACGCGCGTCGCAAGGCGACCTTCCTCGCTGCGCTGGATCTGCCGCCCGGCGATCGGCAAGCCTTCGTGCGCCGCGCTGCAGCCGGCGACGCGGAGCTTGCCGACGAGGTGCTCGGCATGCTCGCGAGCGAGACCGAACGTCCAGACTTCCTCGGCACCTCACCGGTCACCGACCTGCTGGCCGGCGCAGCCGTACCCGAGAGCCTCGGCAAGCTCGGGGAGTTCACCGTGCTGCGCCGGGTGGGCGAAGGCAGCATGGGCGCGGTCTACGAGGCCCAGCAAGAGCGTCCGAGCCGCCGCGTCGCGATCAAGGTGTTGCACCCCGGCTTCGTCACTCCAGCGCAGCTGCGGCGGTTCGAGTTCGAGAGCGAAGTACTCGGCCGCCTCGAACACCCCGGCATCGCCCGCATCTTCCAGGCCGGTACCGACGATGTCGGCCGCGGCATGCAGCCGTGGTTCGCGATGGAACTCGTCGCCGGCAAGCCGCTGACCGAGTGGTGCCGGGACCGCGCCCTGTCGCTGCCGCGGCGCCTGGAACTGCTCGCCAAGGTCGCCGACGCCGTGCAGCACGCCCACCAGCGAGGCATCGTGCACCGCGACCTGAAGCCCGCGAACGTGCTGGTCGGAGAGGACGGACAACCGAAGGTGCTCGACTTCGGGGTCGCGCGCCCGGCCGACCCGGAACTTCAATCACGAACGCTGCAGACGCACGCCGGCACGATCGTCGGCACGCTGCAGTACATGAGCCCCGAACAGGCCGCGGCCAATCCCGATGCGATCGACGTGCGCACCGACGTCTACTCGCTCGGCGTGATGCTCTACGAACTGGTCGCCGGCCGGCCGCCACTCGAACTGTCGCGACTGCCGTTGCCAGCCGCGGTGCGCATGGTCCTGGAACACGAACCGACGTCGCTGCGCAACGTCGCGACGCGTGCGCCAGCCGACGTCGCCGCGATCGCGAACAAGGCGTTGGCCAAGGACAAGGAGCAGCGCTACGCGTCGGCCGCAGAACTGGCCGCCGACCTGCGCCGGTATCTGCGCAAGGAACCGATCGAGGCGCAGCCGCCGAGCCGCTGGTATCGCTGGCGTCGATTCGTCGCGCGCCACCACGCCGCGGTCGGCGCGGCGGGGTTGGCGTTCGTCGCCTTGCTCGCCGGCCTTTCGGTGGCGCTGTGGCAACGCAACGAGGCGCGCGAGGCGCTCGACCGCGCCGAAGGCATCAACCGCTTCCTGCTGCGCGACCTGCTGACGGCGCCTTCGCCCGAACGTCTGGGGCGCGAAGTGCGCGTCGTCGACGTGCTCGGTCCCGCCGCGCGTCACGCCGAACGCGCCTTCGCCGGCCGGCCGCGCATCGCGGCCGACGTTCTCGACGCGGTTGGTTCGAGCTACCGGGCGCTCGGCATGCCGCACGAGGCCGAACAGGCGACGACCCGCGCCCTGCAGTTGCTCGACGGCGATGGCGACCGCCTGGCACTGCGCGTGCGAGGGCACATGGTGCGGGTGCTGACGGACCTCGGCCGTGCCAGGCAGGCCGTGGCGCTCGGCGAACAGTTGGTCGCGGCGAGCCTGGCCGAGCTCGGCGCGGCCGACCCCGACACGCTCGAACATCGCGCCGCGCTCGCGGCAGCGCGCTGGGACGACGGCGACCAGCGGCGCAGCATCGCCGAGCAACGGGGGATCGTCGCCGACAAGGAGCGGCTGCTCGGCACCGAGGACCCCCGCACGCTGAGCTCGGCGAGCCACCTGGCCGTCGACCTCGCTGCCCACGGCGAGATCGCCACGGCGCAGCGGCTGCTCACGGCCACGATCGCGACGCAGGACCGCGTGCTCGGTCGCGAGCATCCCGACACGCTGACGTCACGGCAGAATCTCGGCTGGATCCTCACGCTGGGGAGCGCCTGGCAGGAGGCCGAAGCAGTCTATTCCGAACTCCTGCCGGCGACCGCGGCGGTGTTCGGCGACGACCACCCCTACACGGCGCGTGTTCGCCTCGACATGTCCCAGTGTCCACTGCGTCTGCAGCGGGTCGACGAAGCCGAAACGCTCGTGCGCCAGGCGTGCGCCGACCTGCAGCGCCGCCTCGGCGACGACCACGACTGGACGTTGTACGGCCGGCTGCAACTGGTCGACGTCCACTTCCGCAAAGGGGACCATGCCGCCGCGATCGACGAGGCACTGGCGATCGTCGCCGTGCGCCGCAAAGCGGGCGGCGAACAACTCGGTCACGCGATGATGAAGCTCGGGCGCGCGTATCAGGAAGCCGGCGACGACCACGCCGCGGCAGCAGCGTTCCGAGAGGCCGCCGAAGTGCAGCGCGCCGCGTTCGGCAGGCCTACCGACTACCTCGCACAAGCTCTCTACAACCTCGGCGTGGCGACGCGCAACGGCGGCGATCCGGAGGGCGCGATCGAGCCGCTGCGTGAGGCGATGGCGATCGACGTGCAGCTGTGGGGTGAAGGTCACCGCCATGTCGTCGCCGATCGCTTCAACCTCGCCCGCACACTGCTCCAGGCGGGACAGGCCGAGGAAGCACTCGCGCAGGCCAGGCTCGTGCTTGCCGCTGCGGACGCATTGGACCTCGAGCCTTGGCGTGTGCTCGGGTACCACGAACTGCTCGGCGACGCCCTCGCCGCGAGCGGCGACGTCGAGGGCGCGCGGCGACAATGGGCGAAGGTCGACGAGGGGTTCGCCGCCGCTGGGCAGCCGCAGCACGACACGGCGCGAAGGGCGCGCGAGAAGCTGCAGGCGACGGCGCGGTGAATCGGCGCGTCCTGCGGGCGCAATCACTGTCACCGTGGCGCCACCGTCGGCAGTCGGTGTGGGCCAGCCCGAGGGTGCCTACACGCCGCCCGTCGCCGAGCCGATGCCGAAATAGCCGACGCGCATGCCGTCGCGCGTCGCCGCGAGCACGGGTAGGGTGTGCTGCGTCTGCCAGGACTCCTCGCGCCATGGGGTCGGCGATGGGATCGTGTCCAGGTACTGTTCGATGAGCGCGCGCGGGCAGAGGCCGACGATCGTGCCGGGCGGCAGCGCGGTGCCGCTGACCTTCTCGAAGAACGCGCGGAAGTTGGCGGTCTCCTTGGCCTCCGGCAGCAGGATGGTGCCGGCGACCTTCGTCTCGGGATCACGCTGCAGGATCTCGCGCGCTTCGGCGACCAGGCTCGGGCCGTGTTCCTTGAGGAGGTTGTGGGACTCGAGCTGTTGGTAGAAGGTGTCGAAGTCGTCCATTGGGGGCTCCGGGGCGCGGGTTGGGTGGGAAGACCGGGCGCCGATCGCAGTTACTTCAGATTACCCGCGGATCCTCCGCAGTGTGTGGCCACGGACCTCGAGCCCCTTTGCCGCGAGCGCGAGGTTCCACTCGCGGAGAAAGCCGATCTTGGAGGAATCTTCGTACAGCCCAGCGCGCTCCTCTTGACGCGTAAGCCGAGCGAACTTCGTACGTGCGGGGTCATCAGGTAGCAAGAACTCCTCCTTGCGATGGAGGATCGGCGGATTACGGGATTCCCCGTAATCGCGAATCGATGCACGCGCTTCGTCCAGGTTTACGACGATGGGGCGCTTGAGGGCGGGGTGCGCGTGGACGTCGAAATCGGGGTAGCAGAGGTAGCTGACTTGGGGGCGATACCTGTGCAACTTGACGATGTTGGCACCCTCAACCTCACCGACGAGCCCGCGAGCGCAGGCCTCGTAAAGCCGGAGCACGCCCGGCAGGTGGGCGACTGCATTTGCGTGCATGTAGACCGCCTGCGGCGTCTGCTTGCCGATCTTCACGTTCCTGCAGACAGCATCGATCAGATCCTGGTCGGAGAGTTGCTTCAAGACCATCAGCGCTGCTTCGCAGGCGGCTGTGTAGTTGCCGTAGAAGGCTCGGATGTCGCCCTGCAGTTGCGTGCCGAGCTCCGTGAACCGCGGTGGCCGATTGAATTGCGAGTGTGCCAGGTAGAGGAGAAGCTCCTCCTCGCGCTGGATCGCGATCTGATCCCACTCTTCGGATTTGGTCGCCTTGCGAACGATGGCAAACGCACGGCGCAAGCTGCCGAACACAGCGTTGATGCTAGACTCGGCACTGAGTTCGCCTGCGTTCGGGAGACGGCCACGCTCGACGAAGAAATCGAGCAGAGGGCCAAGGGTCTCGCGGTGCTCTGCGAAGAGCGCAGAACTAGCTGCAAGTCTTGGAGCTGCGATGCGGGCGTGGAATCGCGAAGCACGAAAGCGCTCTCGTTCTTCGCTGCCTCGGAAGAGAGCGAAAATCCCAGGTGCTACCGCCACCGCAGGCTCTTCGAGGATGCCTTCGAGCCATCCTTGGAGCTCGGACTGCGTGTAGAAATGCTGGAACGTCCCTGCGCGTGTGACGACACCGTCGGAGAAGTGCTCGCCGGTGACCTCCTCGACGTCGGACTGCAACCTGGCGGCGACGATCAGTACGGACCTGCTGAGTCGCCAGGCAGCCAGGAGCGCATCGATGCGCTCTTCCTGGTCTTCGATGACGTTGACGACGAAACCGAGGTTCACGACGTCAGCCGGCAGTCTCTCGGCATCCTTCGCATGGGCCGGATCCCACCCCGCAGCCGTGAACCCGAGACTCTTCAGGATGCGTACGTCCGAGCCGTGACCGCAGCCGTAGTCGAACACCGAATGCTCGGGACGCAGCAGTCCCAGGTCACGCGCCAACCGAAGCGGTCGCGAGAGTTCAACTCGTCGCAGCGCTGTCTTGTCGCGGCGTATCCGCATTCGATCGGGTAGGTTTTGGTCCGCGCTCTTCGGGTTTCACGGCTCGCTCGATGAGTTGCCGAATGCTCTGTAGCGAGCGATCTGCGAACAAGTAGCCGATGCCTCGATGCAAGTGCAGGCGAAAGTACTTGGCAAGCACGTCTGGGGTGCAGCCCAGGCCGTCGACGGTGCACCGATGACGCAGCAGTGCTTCGTAGATCTCGGCGAACTCACCCCCGAAGGTGCGCCAGCTCATCTCGATCGAGCTGTCGCTGGCCAGCTTCGCCTCCGGAGGAACTGAGGACTCGGACAAGGAGGCGGCGAACGCCCACCTGCAGAGCACATTCCAGTTGGCGATCTTGGTCCGGCGCTTGAGCTGGACCAGGTACTCCTTCTCTCGCTGTGAGAGCTTGATGTTGTCCAAGACCATTATGCGGTCTCCCAGAAGTAGCCGTTCTTGACGGTGGTCACTTGCTTGCGGTCGTCGAAGTCGAGCAAGTAAGACCTCGAGATGTGCGGTTGGAGGGCATGGAAGAACCGTTCGTCGATCTCTTCATCCGTAGAGAGCAACACGACCTGATGGCTGGCATGGGGGAAGTAGCGCTCGACGAGATTCTTGCGGTGGCTGCTGTCCAATCGCCCGAGCGGGGTGTCGATGACCGTTGGAAGCGGGCGTCCAGACGCTCTGCCCAATCCCCAAAGCAGTGCGATGGCCAGCAGTTGTCGTTCACCAGCCGAGAGGAAGTGTGTCGAGATGCGCACGCGAGACGGAGCCTCTTCGCTCACGCCATCGGATTCACTGAGTTGCCCGCCTTGTCCGTAGAGCGCGACTTCGAAGGTGTGAGGATCGATGCGAAGCTCCTGGATGAGGCGTTGCTTGCGCATCAGGGTCGCGAAGCACTCCAGCGCCAGCCCCTCGATCTTCTGCACATGGGCAGCCAAGACCCGCTGCCGGAACTTCGCGAGGGTTTCGCGCGCCCGGGACGAGTAGCGAAGGAGGCGACCCGTGTCCTCCGAGTCCAACATGGTCTCCGCGAGCTCTTGCTGGCGCGCTGCCAGCTCCTTCTCGGCTCGCTCTAGTTCAGTGCTGCCGATTCGAAGTGCTTCTTCGGCGTCCATCAGCTTCTTGCTGGTTTGTTCCAGCTCCGCACGGAGGTCGTCGCGCTGGCGCAGCAGAGGCAAGATCTTCTCTTCGTCGGGCAGACCAGCGAGTCGACGTTCCAAGCCCTGCACCTCCAGCTCGCGCTCGGAGAGCTTGCGCAGAGACGTTCGCGTTCGCACGAGGTCGGACGGGAGCACATGCACCTGCAGTGCGTGAAGCCTCGTCAGTCCGCTTGAATCGAGGATTGGCGGGCCCGGAGGGGCTTCTGCTGCGCGCGCATCTCGATCCATCCGCAGGAACTCCTCCAGGCCGGCCACCACGGTCTTCGACGGGCCGAGATCCCGAAGCCTGGTGAGCAGCTCGGTGTCGCGTTCGCTGAGCACCTCGAGAATCGACGACTGCACCGTTCCGTGTTGAGTTCGGCGAGCCTCCTTCTCGACTTGCTCCAGGAGCGGCGTCAGCATGGCCATCGGCAGGGCCCCTGCAGCCGATTCACGTAGTGCATCCTCGATGTCGGATGCCGCTCGAGCAGCCTCTTCACGCGCCGCTTCCAGCTCGTGCCGCTGCTCGAAGAGGTTGCCTCCTTCGCTGCTAAGCTTGGCTTCGAGGTGTTGCAGTTGGCGCAGCAGCATGTCCCGCTGACTGGTAAGGCTCGCCTTCTCCTGGGTCTTGTCGGACCTGCCTTGCGTTAAGTCTGCGACTCGCTGAGTGGCCAACCGCTCTTTCTCGACGATGGTCGCGTTTCCAGCTTCCGGCTGGTAGCTCTTGCGTTTACGGCGCTCGATGATCTCCAGGTCACTCTTCAGCTGATCGACGATGTCGAGGCCAAGAAGAGAGTGAACGGCTGCTTGGAGGATTTTGGCTGACTTGGCATGGTCAGCGAGTTCCTCGACCTTTTCGCCATCGAAGAAGAACAGCGGCGCGACCCTGGCTGGGATGAACTCCTCGACCCACTCGTCCCAGTTCTCGGCGAGTACTGCATCGAGGTCTCCGTTGCGGATGACGTCGAGCGATTCTCGGACGGATGTACCTGCAAGCCTCCAGTACCGGCAGAGGCGATACTCATGTTCCTCGCCTTGCACCGAGGACCTGAAGTGGAGTTCTATCCCAGCACCTTCTTGGGGGTCGGCTGCCTTGTGGATGCGTTGCCGAAGGTAGGCGTCGTAGGAGCTCGAGGAGCTTCTCCAGACGTCGGACTGCCTGCCGTGCAACACCAGTTGTAGCGCGGTCAGGAAGGTGGTCTTGCCTCCCCCGTTCATCCCTCCGAGCAAGATGACGGGGCGCTTGGCGGACTTCGGCGTGAGCTCGATCTCGTGGCGATCGAGGTAAGGTCCGAAGTTGTGCAGTACTAGCCGTTCGAGAATCATGAGGGCGCGAGGTGGGTCGGCTGCCGCGGATAGTGGACTGGGCGTACGGGGTTGTCAGGCGTCGGTTGGTCTGCTGGATTCCTCTGCCTGAGGTTTCAGCGACAGTCCTTGCTGGTGGGGCTCGTCGCGAGCGTGTACCGAGATGGGGTTGTCCTTCGCGCTCTTGCGACGGAGCGCCCGTTGCTTGGCATCTTCCGCGCTCTCGTAGAAGCTGCGGCGAATCGCCGACTCAAGCTTGTCGAACAGACCAGCTCTCCTGGCCATGTTTCGGTGTCGCTGCTCGGTGTCTATCAGTTCGCGCATCATCTCGAAGTGGATCGGGTCGTCACCGCAGGCATCCTGCAGCAGCTTTGCTTCAGCCGCCCCAAAGGCAGAGTGTTCGTGGAGGGGCACACCCGGATACTCACGCTTCGTAGTCTCGAGGTAGATGCGCGGCAGCGAGTCCTCGAACTCGTGCTTGTCCACAACCCAGATCCGCCGGATCTCCTGAAGCTCAGGCAACGTGATCAACTGCAGGTCTCGTACGTGCTCGGGGCCGTGTTCACGGATCCACTCCTGTGACGTGAGCAGCTCCCGCAACCAGGTTTCGCGGGCCTTCTGGGTGTAGGGGCCTGGGATCGGCTCGCCGTGGAAGATCTGCACTTGCCCCTGCATGCGACGGAAGTCGCGAGTCGTGCGGTCGGCTTCCTTGAGCTTGTCGCGTAGATCCAGCAAGGGGAGCATCCACTCCTTCTCCTGGTCGTTCTGGATCATGGCAGACATCGACTTGTCCTTGTCCACCAAGGTGCACACCCAGCACCCGAAGCGGCTGTCGCCGCAGCTGGGGGTGCTGGTATCCAGGACCAGAGGACACTCGCCGTCCGCGGACGCCCCCTGGTACATGGTCAACAGCTCCTTGTTGTTGTGACCCCAGGGGTTCGGAGTCTGCATCAGGAACAGCCAGACGTCGTCGTTGGTCCAGTCCTCTATCGGGCTGTAGACCAAGGAGTTCGGCAAGCTCAGGTTGGGGCTGAGGCGGTCGCGGATGCGCTTACCCTCGAGCTTCACCATGCGATGCTTGCGCTTGCTGCTCTCCGCCTTTCGCGTGCCCAGCACGAGGATGGCTTCGCCGTTCTGCTTCACCATCTCGCTGATGAACCGGTTCGCCGGGCGGATCTTCATCCGCTCCGTGCACCAGCGGAACTTGACGCCGGGGGCAGGGTAGCCACGGCCGATCAGGTTGACCCAGAAGGTGTCCTCCACCTGGGGGTTGAGCTGGTGGCTGGTGATCGGCAAGCCCTGCTCCTTGGCTTGTTCGTTGATCCGGCGCAGGGACCTGCCGACCCAAGCCGACACGATCGGGTTCTCTACCAGGGTGTCGGTGGAGATCACGTGCACAGGCTTGGTCCGCTCGTTCGAGGGCAGCTGCTGGAGGCTCAGCCAAACCAGCTGCAGCGTCGCAGTCGAGTCCTTGCCGCCGCTGTACCCGACCACCCAGGGGATCTGGTCGACCTTGTACAGCTGCTGAACTTCCGCGATCAGTGCTTCGAGGGTGTCTCGGAAGCCGAACTCGGAGAAGGTCGACTCAGGCGTTCGCGTTGGCTTCGTTTCCATGGTTGCCTCCCTTGGCGCGTCCTGCGATGGCGAGCTCTGCACGCTGTTCTTCTGGTCCTAGTGGCACCCCAAGGTGCTTTTTGATCGCGGAGGTGACCAGAATCACCGCGTTCCCCGACTTCGAGACTCTTCCGCCGACCATCGCGCGGCCCTCCCAGAGTCGGGTGTTGCTGCGCGACCAATTCAACGTGGCGAGCTTGGACAGGACCTGCTTCCAGTTCCGTCGGTCGCTCTTCAGAAATTGGTTTCCGACCCGGGCGATCGCATGCAGCGCGACACCATGCGAGTGGATGAACTCAGCCCGCACGTCGCCCGCAGGCAGCTTGCGCTGCCTGACCTCCTCCCACTCGGGAAACTGGCGCCAGACGGTCTCCCAGAACTCCTGGGCGAAGGCGAGCAGCTCTTTCTCGTCCTTCTCGACGCCGCTGACCAGGGCGCCGACCGCCGTGTAGATGGCGCTCAGGGTGAAGAGCTTCCGCGAGCGCAGCGAAAGGGTGCTGCGCTCGTACTCGACCACGTCCTTGAACGGGCTCGACTTTCCCAGCACGGCCTTGGCGATGGCTCCGCGCTCGTCGCGGTGGTCGTAGAGGATACCGATCGACCTGGTGGCCCGGACCGCGTAGCGGTTGAGGTCGGCAAACATCTGCTGGCACCTCGTGAGTCCGACGTCGAGGAAGAACACCACGGCAACCGTCTCATGGGCGAGATCAGGGTTCTCCCGCAGGGCGACCTCGATCGCCGCGCGCCGGTGCTGGCCGTCGTTGATCAAGAAGCGCGCCGACATCGGGATCCGGAGGGTTCCGATCCGGTCACCTGCCCCTTTGCCACCCACCGACTCGAACTTCACGACGCCATCGATGGACGCCGTAAGTGCCGAGAAAATATAGGACTTGGGGTTGTCCAGGATGTACCTGGCGAGTTGCGGGACGCGAGCCTTGTTGAGCACTCTTTGTGCCCGCAGCTCCGGCGTGACCTCGTCCTCGTTGAAGAGGAAGATCTTCGGAATCAGGTGCAGGGGGCACATGGACACGTAGAACTCGCGCCCAGCCTGCACGCCGCGGATCGACGGGAAAACGTACTCGAAGGTTGCGTCCATCGCCCCTCCCAGGGCCTTGAAGAACCGATGCCATCGGCTTCTACAAGACTTGCGTTGTACGTCAACTGAGAAACAAACTTGGACGCGAGTTTTCCGAACCGAGGGCTTCCGTGCTCGGTCCGGACGGTGTACCAGAGGGGCTGATCCGCCTGGGAGGGCTGCATGACGATCTACCTGGACTGCAACGCGACGACCCCTGTCGACCCGGAAGTGATGGAGGTGGTCCGGTACTACATGGAAGTGGAGTACGGCAACGCCGGAAGCCGGACCCACGAGTTCGGCCTGCGCGCCAAGCAGGCTGTGGAGCGAGCTCGCGAGCAGGTGGCCGCGGTGGCGGGCGCCAGGCCGGAGGAGGTGATCTTCACGAGCGGGGCAACCGAGGCGAACAACCTGGCCATCCTTGGGCTCGAGAAAGAGGGGCGACGGACGGGCAGGATGCACCTGGTCTCGACCCAGATCGAGCACAAGGCTGTGCTCGAGCCGTTGGCTGAGATGGAGAAGCGCGGCTTCCAGGTCACTCTGGTGCCACCGAATCGCGATGGGCGGGTCTCACCCGAGGCGGTTGCTGCTGCCGTGCGTCCCGACACGCTGCTGGTCTCGGTGATGCACGTGAACAACGAGACCGGGATGATCCAGCCGATCGACGAGATCAGTCGGCTGCTACCGGCTCAGCCGTACTTCCACGTCGATGCAGCCCAGAGTTTCGCCAAGTTGCCGGGGATCGAGCTGCCGAGGATCGATCTTATCTCGTGCAGTGGGCACAAGTTCTACGCGCCGAAGGGAGTGGGGGCGTTGGTGGCGCGTCGTAGGGGGTGGTCGTCGATTCCGTTGGCGCCGCTGATG
>DAIMFJ010000080.1:0-17231 GCA_036724695.1 Planctomycetota bacterium | reverse complement strand
CCCGTTGCCGCCCGAACTGCGCAGCAACCTCGCCGTGACCGCCCTGCGGCGCTCCCGCCCCGCCGATGCCGAGGCAGTGATCCGGCCGCTGCTCGCGCACGACGATCCCGCCGAACGCGCCGAAGCCGAGTTCGTGCTCGGCATGGCGGCCCTGCGGCGCGGCGAACTGGCGGCCGCGGCCGCGCAGTTGCCGGATGCCGAACCGATGGCGTGGCAGGCCGCGGTCGACGGAGCCCGGCGCGCGCTCGAGCACTTCGTGCGCGCTGGCGAACGGCCGGCCGGCTGGCCGGCGGCGCTGCGCAACGCCGAACGCAGTTGGCGGCAGTTGCAGGCTTGGCAGGCACTG
The DNA here is from genome assembly GCA_036724695.1 of Planctomycetota bacterium. GTDB lineage: Bacteria > Planctomycetota > UBA1135 > UBA1135 > UBA2386 > JACKIC01. The sequence continues at coordinate 16,885 of DAIMFJ010000080.1, read as the reverse complement.
CGCGACCAGCATCGCCAGGACAAGCAGCAGGAGGACGCGCCGCCGCCGCCGCCCGCCCCGCCCGACGACCAGTCGCTCGAAGAGCAGTTGCCGGACCTGACGGTGCCGCCGCTGTCGGCGCGCGAGCTGGCCGAGCTGGCGCAGAAGCTGGCCAGGAAAGAACGCGAGAAGCGCGCCGTGCGCAGCCTGCGGCAGAGCCACGAGACCCCGACGGGAGTACGCGGATGGTGAGGGAGATCGGCACATGGGCGGCGGTGTGGCACGCGGTTGCGGGGGCGACGTTGCTGACGGCGCTCGGCGCCCAGCAGGTGGCCGGCGGGGCCGCAACGCCGTACACGATCGAGCTCGCGCCCAAGCAATTGCGTGCCGTGGTCGGCCAGCAGCTCGCCGGCGAGCTGCAGGTTGGTTTCGACGTCGACTGGCAGCAGCAACACGGCCTGGCGCTGGTTGCGCAGCCGCTCGACCTGCCGTTCGCGGTGCAGAGCGACTGGTTCGGCGACGAAGCGAACTGGCAGGTCGCCTTCGTCGACGCCGAGGGCGGTCCGCGCGCGGTGGTCGGTGAGCGGGTGGTGCGCTGGCGGGCACTCGGCGAACAGGTTCGCGACGGCCGCCGCTGGCGCACGTTCGCCGCCGACTTCGTCGCGACGCCGCGCGCGCCGGGCGCTGTCGTGCCCGCGGTTGCGGTGCGCTACGCGTACACTTCGGGCTTCCACGACGATTTCCTGCGCGGGCGCCAACCGCTCGATCGGCACGACGCCAGCGTGTCCGCCGCCGCGTCGGCGTGGACGATCGCAGCGCTGCCGGACCAGGCCGAGCCCGCCGGGTTCGGTGGCGCGGTCGGCGAGTTCACGCTGCAGGTCGAACTGCGCACGGCCGCCAGCGAAGTCGGCCGCGAACTCGACGTCGACCTGGTGGTCCGCGGCCGCGGCGACCTGTCGGCGTTCGCGGCGCCGCCGCTGCCGAACCTGCCGGGCTGGTTCGTGGTCGGCGTGCGCGAGAAGCCGCGCAACGGCGCCCGTGTGTTCGGCTACCAGGTGGTCGCGCTGCGCGACGGCGAACGACCGCTCGGCCCGTTCGAGCTGGTGGTGTTCGACCCGCGCCAGTGGGCGTACACGACGCTGCGCACCGAGCCCGTGACGGTGACGGTCGCGCCGGCCACCAACCTCGCCGCGCTACCGGCCCCGGTGCGGCAGAAGGTCGAGGCCGACGCGCAAGAACGGGCCGCCGCGAACGCGGTGCCAGCGTGGTACTGGCTGGTGGTGATCGTCGCCGGTGGCTGCACGCTGCTCGGCGCGGTCCGCACGCGGCAACGGGCGGCACGGCGGCGGCGCGCGCAGAGTGCGCGCGAGGCCTTGCTGCTGGTGCTCGATGGCGACCCGGCGCGGCTCCTGCAGTGCTTCGAGGTGCTGGTCGCCGCGTGCCGCGGCAGCGGCCCGCTCGGCGAGGCGGATTGGGCGCAATGCGACGACGTCACGCGCGACCTGCGGCAGCGCCTGGCCGATGCCGCCTACGGTGGCCCGCGGCCCGACGGCGCGGAATTGCGCGCATTCGCGCAACGGCTGGTCGCCGATCTGCGCTGAAGTGCTTCTTCACGATGGTGCGGGTGGAGGGACTCGAACCCTCATGACCGTTGCCGGCCTGCGGCTTTTAAGGCCGCTGCGTCTGCCGTTCCGCCACACCCGCTGGCGATCGGATCATCGACGCCAGATGGTGCGCCGTCCACGCCCCGTTCAGGCTGGCAGCGGGATTCCGAGCGTCTCGAGCGTGCGGTACAGTGCGGCCTTGCGGACCGGTTTGACCAGGAAGCCGTCGCACAGGGCCTGGTAGGCCTGCTTGACCGTGTCCAGGCTGTCGTTTGCGGTGGTCATCACGGCGCGGGTCGCCGGGCGGCCGCTGGTCGCTTCCTCGGCGCGGATCTGCCGCAGCACCTCGAGGCCGTCGATGCCGGGCATCTGCACGTCGAGCAGCACCAGGTCGAACGGCTTGCCTTCGGCGGCCGCGTTCCACAAGGTCGACAGGCCATCGGGGCCGTCGACGGCCGACGTCACCGCCCCGAACGCATCGAGGAAGCGGCCGAGGACTCGGCGCGACACGAAGTCGTCCTCGATGACCAGGATGCGCATCGAGGAGAGTATCGGCTGGGTGGCGGGGGAGCTTGAATACGACCGACGGCGCAGTGCGCGTGGGATTCGGGCCCGCTCTCCTGGGGCTGGCCGGCTCGTGGGGAAAACTGGAGGTCCCGCGCGGAATCGAACCGCGGTAGACGGATTTGCAATCCGTTGCCTAACCACTTGGCTACGGGACCCAGTGGGGCAACTACCCTAGCGATCGCCGCGCCGAGTGCAAGAGGCAGCTGCAGGTTCCCGCAACCCTCACGCGCCGACCCAGCCGAGAAGGTTGGCGCGTTGGCACCGCAGCTTGCGTATGCTGCCGCGGCGGCGGTGCCGCCCAGAACCAGACTCCAGCTCGTGAAGACCAAGAAGAACATCCACTTCGAGTTCAGCCAGGACCTCGTCCGCGAACCGCTGCTCTACAAGATCAACCGCTCGTTCGACGTCGTGGTGAACATCCGCGGCGCGTCGGTGACGGCCGATGGCGGCTTCATCGCGCTCGAGCTCGAGGGCGAGGAGGCGGAGGTCGAACGCGTGCTCGAGTACCTGCGCGGCCAAGGGGTACGCCTGGGCGAAGGGCTCGGCAGCCAGGAGCGCTGAGCATGGCGCCCGGCGCTCTGTGGCCGTGGGGCTTCACCCTGCTGTTGGTGGCGGGCCTCGGGACGCCGCCAGCCCCGCCGAACGACCTGGTGGCGCGCGGCAAGGCCGGGGTCGTCGTCAGCCCGGAACCGCACGCGACCCAGGTCGGGCTCGAGGTGCTGCGGCAGGGCGGCAATGCGGTCGACGCGGCGGTCGCCGTGGCCCTGGCGCTGGCGGTCACGCACCCGCAGGCCGGCAACCTCGGCGGCGGCGGCTTCCTGGTCGTGCGCATGGCCGACGGTCGGACCACCGCGATCGACTTCCGCGAGAAGGCGCCGGCCGCGGCGCACCGCGACCTGTACCTGAAGGCCGACGGCAGCGTCGACCTCGACAAGGCCCAGTTCGGGGCCAGTGCGGCGGGCGTGCCGGGCAGTCCGGCGGGCCTCCTGCACGCGCTGGAAGCGCTCGGCAGCTGGCCGCTGGAGAAGGTCGCCGCCCCGGCGATCGGGCTGGCCAGGGACGGCTTCGTCGTCGACCAGTTCCTGGCCGGGGCGTTGGCCGAGGCGCGGCAGGATCTGGCCCGCTTTCCGTCCAGCAAGCAGGTGTTCTTCGTCGGCGATCGGCCGCTGCGGCAAGGCGAACGGCTGGTCCAGCCAGACCTCGCGGCGACGCTCGAACGCTTCGCCGGCGGCGGCTTGCAGGGCTTCTACGGCGGCAAGACCGCCGAGCTGGTGGTCGCCGCGATGCAGCGCGGCGGCGGCTTCGTGACCAAGGACGACCTCGCGGCGTACCGGCCGGTCGTGCGCGATGCGCTGCGCGGCAGCTACCGCGGCTACGAAGTGATCGGCATGCCGCCGCCGTCGTCGGGTGGTGTGGCGCTGCAGCAGATGCTGAACCTGCTGGAGCCGTTCGATCTCGCGGCGATGGGGTACGGCAGCAGCCAGTACTTCCACCTGCTGACCGAGGTGATGCGGCGCGCCTATGCCGACCGTTCGCGGTGGCTCGGCGACCCAGACTTCTACCAGGTGCCGCTGGCCGGCCTGATCGGCAAGGACTACGCGAAGGAGGTCGGTGCGTCGATCTCGCTCGAACGCAAGAGTGCGGTGGCGCCGGGCACGCCGCCCGGTGCGAAGGAGAGCGACGACACCTTGCACTTCTCGATCGTCGACGCCGCCGGCAATGCGGTGGCATGTACGACGACGATCAACTCGACGTTCGGCAGCATGTGCGTCGTCGACGGCGCCGGCTTCCTGCTCAACAACGAGATGGACGACTTCTCGGCGAAGCCGGGCGTGCCCAACCAGTTCGGGCTGGTCGGCGGGGTCGCCAACGCGATCGAACCGCACAAACGCATGCTGTCGTCGATGACGCCGACGATCGTCTGCAAGGACGGCAAAGTGCGCTTCGTGCTCGGTGCACCAGGTGGTGGGCGCATCATCACCGCGGTGCTGCAGGTGCTGCTCAACCGCGTCGACCACGGCATGACGCTCGAGCAGGCGGTGCGGGCGCCGCGCATCCACCACCAGTGGTTGCCGGACGAGATCCTGTGGGAGGTGCATGCCCTGCCCAAGGACGTGCGCGACAACCTGGCGGCGCGCGGGCACGCGTTCACCGAACGGCCGCGCGGCATCGCCCACGTGATGGCGATCGAGGTGCGCGAGGACGGCGCGCGGATCGGCGTCGCCGACCACCGCAGCGGTGGCTCGGCGGGGGCGAACTGAGATGGCGGCCGGCCAGTTGCCGGTGCGGATCGCGCCGTCGCTGCTGGCGGCGGACTTCGCGCACCTGGCCGACGAGATCGCGTCGGTCGAAGCGGCCGGCTGCGACTGGCTGCATCTCGACGTCATGGACGGGCACTTCGTGCCGAACCTGACGTTCGGGCCGCCGGTCGTCGCCGCGATGGCCAAGGTGGCGCAGCGGCCGCTCGACGTGCACCTGATGATCAGCGATCCGTGGCGCTACGCGGACGCGTTCCTCGACGCCGGGGCGCAGTGGTTGACGTTCCATGTCGAGGTCGAGGCGGCGGGCGACGTGGTCGCGCTGCTGCGGCGGATCCGGGCCAGGGGCTGCAAGGCCGGCTTGTCCCTGCAGCCGGACACCGCGCCCGAACGACTTCTGCCGTACCTCGGCGAATGCGATCTGGTGCTGGTGATGAGCGTGTTCGCCGGCTTCGGGGGGCAGCGCTTCATGCCCGAGGTGTTGCCGAAGGTCGCGCGCCTGCGCGAACTCGGGTTTGCCGGCGAGGTGTCGATGGACGGCGGCATCGCCGCGGCGACGATCGCGGCGGCCAGCGCGGCGGGCGTCAACGTGTTCGTCGCCGGGACGGCGGTGTTCGGGGCCGCCGACCGCCGGCAGCGCATCGCCGAACTGCGGCAGTTGGCGGCAGCAGCGCGGCCGCAGTAGGCACCGGACCGGGCGGATGCCGGTCGGTCGCGGGCCGCGGCGGGGGCACGGAATCCAGGCTCTGGCCACGGCTTGCCGCTATCCTGCCGTCCTTCCGCAGACCACCGACGAACCCCACCAACACCCCCGAGCTCGACATGGCCTGGACGCGTTTCGGCAAGAAGAAGGACATGCCCGGTGGGCTGTGGATCAAGTGCGAGAGCTGCGGTGCGATGCTGTTCCGCAAGGAGTTCGAACAGCGCCAGCGGGTCTGTGGCACCTGCGGCTACCACTTCACGTTGCCGGCGCGGGACCGCATCGCGATCACCGCCGACGACGGCAGCTTCGTCGAGATGTGGCAGGACCTGCGCGCCTACGACGTGCTCGAGTTCAACGACCGGGTGCCGTACGGCGAGAAGCTCGAGCAGACCCGCAAGAAGACCGGTGAGAACGATGCGATCGTCGCCGGCACCGCGACGATCAAGGGCATCCCGTGCGCGCTCGGCGTGATGAACTTCCAGTTCCTCGGCGGCTCGATGGGCATGGTGGTCGGCGAGAAGATCGCGCTGCTGTGCGAGCACGCCGCGGTGCAGAAGCTGCCGGTGATCCTGTTCGCGTGTTCGGGCGGCGCGCGCATGCACGAAGGTGCGGTGTCGCTGATGCAGATGGCCAAGACCTGCGGCGCGCTGACCAGACTGCACCAGCAGGGCGTGGTGTCGATCTCGGTGATGACGCACCCGACCACCGGCGGCGTCACCGCGTCGTTCGCGTCGGTCTGTGACCTGCTGGTCGCCGAGCCGGGGGCGCTGATCGGGTTCGCCGGGCCGCGGGTGATCGCGACGACGATCAAGAAGGAGCTGCCGAAGGGTTTCCAGCGCTCGGAGTTCCTGCTCGAGAAGGGGCAGGTGGACCGCATCGTGCCGCGCGCGCAGATGCGCGACGAGCTGGCGCGGTTGTTGGCGTACGCGACCGGCCGCGATCCGGTGCAGGCCTTCAAACCGGTGGCGGCGATTCCCGAACCCGAGCCGGTGACCGTGCCGGCCGTCGAGACCGACAAGAAAGCCAAGAAGAAGGCCAAGAAGGACGCCTAGTGGCCTCCGAACGACTGCCGCCGAAGAAACCGATGCGGCCGGTGCCGCGCGGTTGCGCGGGTGGGTTCTTTCCGGGGCGCTACAAGACGCGGCCCGAGGACTTCGTGGTCGAGGAGATCCCGGCGTACGTGCCGAGCGGCAGCGGCGACCATGTCTGGTTGTGGGTCGAGAAGCGTGGGCTGTCGACGATGGACCTGTTGCACGCGCTGGCCGAACGGCTCGACCGCGACGAGCGGGAGTTCGGCATCGCCGGCCTCAAGGATGCGCAGGCGGTCAGTCGGCAATGGGTCAGCATCGAGCGTGCCGACGTGCGCGCGTGCGAAGGGTTGGTCGGCGAGGGCTTCACCGTGTTGGCCTGCAGCCGGCACGGCAACAAACTGCGCATGGGGCACCTGCGCGGCAACCGCTTCGTCGTGACGTTGCGGGGCGCGAGTGCCGACGACCTGCCGAAAGCGCAGCAGAACCTTGCCGAACTCGCGCGGCGTGGCGTGCCGAACTACTTCGGCGAGCAACGCTTCGGCAAGCGGGGGGCGAATCTGCAGAAGGGGCTCGACGTGTTGGCGGGGGACGCGCGGCAGTTCGCAGCGCGCATGCCGCGGCGGGTGTTCGGGCTGGTGTTGTCGGCCGTGCAGAGCGAGGTGTTCAACCGCGTCGTGCGGGCTCGGCTGGCCACGCTCGATCGCTTCCTGCCGGGCGACCTGGCGTTCCTGCACAAGAACGGCGCGGTGTTCGCGGTCGCCGACCCGGTGCGCGAACAAGCCCGGGCGGACGCACTGGAGGTGTCGCCGACCGGGCCGATGCCGGGGCCGGAGATGCCGATGCCGACTGGCGAAGTGGCGGTGATCGAGGCCGCGGCGGTGGCCGAACTCGGCCTCGACGTCGGCGCGTTCGGGCGCATGCCGTACCGGATCGCGCGCGGCGAACGGCGGCCCTTGCGGGTGCCGCTCGGCGAACCGGCGGCGGCGCTCGTCGAAGGTGGCCTGCAGCTGACGTTCGGACTGCCGCGCGGCAGCTACGCGACCAGTGTGTTGCGCGAACTGCTCGACGACACGATCTGGTTCGGCGGCGGCGACTGACCCGTTGTCGGTCGCAATAGACCTACAGGTCGTCTATTGCAATCCCAGCAAGCGGCGATGATTACGTCGTCGCGTGCGCATTCGGTACCGGGTGAGGTATGCGCAGTGGGGTCAGCTGGGTCGGGTGTGGAGGTGTTCCCAGGCGTCGGTCAGGAGGCTCTGCAGCAAGGTCTCGCGCACGGTGGGCAGGGTGATCAGCGTGCAGCCCTGGCGGCCCCAGGCGCCGTTGGCGGGGGCCAGGCCGGGGGTTGCGGTGGCCAGCAGCTGTTGCTGGCGGCCTGGCGCCAGGCGGACCATGGCGGTGCTGCCGTTGGCATGCAGGCTGGCGAAGATGCGGCCGGCGGAACGGAAGTCGGCGTTGCCGTGGTGGCTGCCTTCCTCGACCTGCGGCAAGGCGAGGGCCAGCTTGCGGAACGTCGCGGCGTCGGCCACCGGGCTCAGGCCTCGCGGCGCGGGAAGGCGTGGCAGACGTAGGTCGGGTCGTGGAACTGCCCGGTGACGTCCTGCAGCGTGTAACGGTCGCGGTGGTCGATGTGGGTGAAGTCGCAACAGTGCAGCACGCTGTCCAGGCACGCGGGGCTCATCTGCCACCAGTTGCACTGGTTCCACTCGCCGACGAAGCGCGCGACCGGCTCCTTCTGGTCCATCATCGTCGTCGAGATCGAGACGATCAGGCGGCCGTCCGGTGCGCAGCAGTCGCGCATGCGCTGGATGCCGAGGATCGGGTCGCGCACGTGCATCAGCATGGCTCCCGAGAACACCAGGTCGAAGTGGCCGAGTTCTGCGCTGGTCAGGTCGTAGATGCGCTTGTAGATGCGCTTGACGCGGGTGCTGCCGAGGGCTGCACCGACCACCTTGAAGCCGTCGATCATCACCTCGCGCTCGACGGTGTCCTTCTCCTGCTGGCTGCGCGCCGCGAGGCCAGCCCGGTAGCGCGGCGTCCAGTCGTGGCTGTCCCAGGTCGGCAGCTCGACGGCGACCACTTCGGCAGCACCGCGACGTTCGAACTCGTAGGCGAAGAACCCGGTCGCCGCCCCGACGTCGAGCACGCGCATGCCGTCCATGCGCTCGGGGAAGTGGTAGTGGCGCAGGTAGTCCGACATCCGGAAGTGGCCCGGCGTCTCGATGCCATCGCCGAGATCGATGCGGTGGTACCAGCTCTCGATGGCGGCGACCTGCTGGCGGATGGCGGCGATTTCGGCGGCAGAACGAGGCATGGGCCCAGCAGGATACTGCCCACCGTGTCGGGCGGCGACGGACGGTTCCGGAAAGGCTCAGGCTGAGCCCGGGCGAGCTACTTCTGCGCCGCCTCGGCCGCCGCGACCAGCTCGTCGATCGCCGCGTCGAGCACCTTGTCACCGGGGTTGCCGACCCACTTGTGGCGGATCACGCCAGCGTGGTCGAGCAGGTACAGGGTCGGCCAGCCGCGCACGTTCCAACGGGTCGGAATCGGCCCGCGGGTGCCGTCGGGACCACACCAGAAACTGCGCCAGGTGATCTGTTCGTCGGGGTACTTCGCGCGCATCGCGGCGAGGTCCTTGTCACTGTTGACACCGAGCAGGGCGAAGGGCTTGCCAGCGAGCTTGTTCACGAGCGACCGCTCGTGCGGGATCATGGCCCGGCAAGGGCCTCACCAGAATCCCCAGAAGTCGAGCAGGACCACCTTGCCGCGGTAGTCCGACAGCTTGAACGTCACGCCTTCGAGGTCCGGTCCTTCGATGTCGGGAGCCACCGCACCGACGGCCAGGTGCTGTTGCTCGAACAGGATGCCGTCGAGCTGGGCCTGCAGGGCTGGAGCGACCGCCAGCTTGCTGGCCGCGCGCACGTCGTCGAGGGCTGCCGCACGACGCGACGCGTCGGCGGGCGGACGGGCTTCGAGCACCAGGTTGGCGCGGGCCAGCAGGGTCTGTGCCTGGACGTCGGCGTGCGGGTTGCCGGCCAGGATCTTCGCCAGCTGGCTCTGCACCAGCTCCTGCCGGGCCGCAGCACCGGCATCGTCGCCAGGTCCCGTCGGTTGGCCCGTCGTCATGCTGATCGCGCGGGCCCCGCCGACCTGCAATTGGCTGGTGACGAGGCGCAATGCCGAACCGAGCTCTGGCGACTGCAGGTGCACGCTGAGCAGGGTCGCCAGCACGGCCTCGCGGTCGGCGCCGCGGCTCTGGTTGCCCACCCAGACCAGGAACGGCACGGCCGCGTCGGTGCCCTGGTACTTCTCGGCCCCGGCGCGGAACCTCGGCAGCCACTCGGCGGTCGGCGCGGCCATGCTGAGGGCCGGCAGCGGTTTGCCGTCCTTCTTGGCGGCTTCGATCTCGGCCTGGCGCTGCCTGGCGAATTCTCGCGAAGCCGCGCTGAAGGCGTCGACGAGGGCCTGGAATTCCTGTTTGGCAGCGGCGAGATCCGCCGCTGGCTGGGCCGCCGGGGCGGCTGGGACCGGCTGCTGTGCGGCAGCCGGCAAGGGGATCGCAGCGAGCAGCAAGAGCGCGCCGAGCGACCCGACGAGGGAGGGAAGTGCCATTGCCGGATGGTACTCGTCCCGGGCCGCCGATCGCGAACCTGGCTGGCAGAACTCAGGTCGCGCCCGTAGGGTGCGCAACTTCCGCCCGGCCGCCTGAGCATGCTCCACGACCAACCGACGACCGGCCGCATCCCCGGCCTCGACGCGCTGCGTTGTCTCGGCGCGCTCAGTGTCGTCTGGTTGCACGTCGGCTCCAAGGAGTGGTTCGACGACGCTGGCTGGGGCCGTTGGCACCCGTTGGTCAGCGGCAACACGGGGGTGGTGTTGTTCTACGTGCTCAGTGGCTTCCTGATCACGTCGTTGGCCGTCGACGAAGTGCGGGCCAATGGTCGCTTCCTGCTCGGCAAGTTCTTCGTGCGGCGTGCGCTGCGGTTGTTCCCGCTGTACTACCTGGCCTTGCTGGTGGTGTTCGGGCTGTCGCTGCTCGGGTTGACGACGGTGACGGCTCGCGGGTGGTGGTACAGCCTTGGCTACGCGTTCAACTTCGTGCCGAGGGCCGACTACAACGGCCTGATCGGTTCGTTCCACACGCTGGCGACCGAGGAGCAGTTCTACCTCGTCTACGGGCTGTTGCTGTGGTTGCTGCTCGGCCGCGCCGACACGCGCCACAAGTTGGTGGTGGGGTTGCTCGGGCTCGGCGTGGTGCTGCTCGCCGCCAATCTCGCCAACGACCGGCTGCCACAGCTGTTCGCGGCCTACCAGCAATCCCATTTCGTCGGTCGCTGGATGCCGGTCGCCGCCGATCCGTTGCTGGTGGGGGCCTTGGCGGCCGTGCTGGTCAAGATGCCCGCGGCGGTGGCGGCCCTCGGTTGGCTGGCGCGCCGGCCACGGGCCCACCTGCCGTTGCACCTGCTGCTGCTGGCGAGCAGCCTGTGGTTGTTCGTCGGCTATGCCGGTTGGCACCGTTCGATCAACCTGCTGTCGATCGGCTTTGCCTTGCTGCTCGTCGACCTGCACGTGTTCCGGACCTCCCGGCTGGCGGTCTGGGGCGAATTCGCCCCGCTGGCCTACCTCGGCAAGCTGAGCTACGGCATCTACGTCTGGCAATCGGTGTTCAACGGCACCGGCCCGTCGTCGCGCTGGATCGACTCGGCGTGGCTGTCGACGACCTTGGTGTTCGTGGTGTCGGTGCTGTCGTACGAGCTGTACGAGAAGCGTTTCCTGCGCCTCAAGCCGTATGGCGGGAAACGGACCGGGGGCGCACACCTGCCGGGGTCGTGACGGGCCCGCTGGCTCCGAACGGCATCGATCCACGAACCTCGGCCAGCCACCGTGTACGCTGTCGCGCGCACGATCGTCGCATGCCTCGCACCGTCGGTCTCGATCTCGAGTTCGCTGCCGCCGACGCCGCGGCCGTGTTGCAGGCGGTGGCGAAGCTGTACGTCCCGACCCGGCCTGCCATCGCCCCCGCAATCGAGTTGCAGTCGTTGTTCGCCACCCTCACGGGCTCACCTGGCCGCGCCGAATGCGTCACGCTGGAATTCGCGCCCGATCCGGCGTTGCGGCAGTTCGCCGCCGAGCACCCGGGCATCGTGCCGCGCACTGCGGATCGTGTGGCGGTCGGCTGCTGGTGGACCAGCGTGCGCCAGGCTGGCGAGAGGCTGTGCCTGTCGATGACCAGCGCCACCGCCTCGATCGCCGACCTCGTGCACTTCAGTGCTTCGGTCCGCGGCGCCTTCCTGGCAATCGCCAACGCCGCACCGGTGCAGGTGACCGTGGTCGACGACGAAGGCGAGTCGCGGCCACTGCGATGAACCGGTGGGCTCACCCTGGAGGCCAGGTCCTGCCCAGCAGGAGCCGACGTCGCGCGGGTTGCCCCAGGCGGCCGTGCGTCGGCCGGATGGCGACGATCTCGCCACCGCGCGGCTGCCGGCCCGCGGCGGCTCGCGGCCAAGGTTCGGCGGAAATCCCGGATTCCAGGCAACGTCGCCGCTGCCGCTGCGCTGTAGGGGTTTGCACCGGGTTGCCCGTGGTTCGCAGGGCTGGCAAGGTTCCTCTCGGTGCAGTCCTGCCGCGCCGTGCTCCGGTCATGACCGGCGGCCGTCCATCCCTGGCCCATCCGCAAACCATGCTGCGATCCCTCGCTGGCTTGTTCCTGTTCGCCCTGTCCGGTTGCGCGGTGTCGATGCACGCCGTGCCGATCACGTTGGTCGAGTTCGTCATCGACGGCTCGCCGCGACTGGTGCCCGGCGGCCCGGCGGTGTACGTCGCCGGCCAATACCGCGGCCAGCCGGTCGACGGTCGCTTCCGCATCGAACTGCCGGTCGGCCGGCACGAGGTGCGTCTGCAGGGTGGCGCGGCGGTGTACTGGCAGGGGGACGTCGTGGTCGTCGCGACGACCGCCCCGCAGGTGGTCGAGATCCGTTACGACGTGCCGGTCGATGGCGGCTGAGCCCGGCCGCCAGCCGTGGTCGTACCTGCCGCCAGGCCGGCCGCCAGGCCCGAGCGGCGCGTCGGCCAACGCTGCAGACCGGCCGCCAGCAGCGTGGGGTCGGCACACAGGATCGCGCGCTGGCGCGCGCGGGTAATGCCGGTGTAGACCAGTGCTGCCTGCCACAGCGGGCTGTCCTGGTCGGGCATCACCAGCAGTACCTGTGCGAACTCGCTGCCTTGCGCCTTGTGCACGGTCATCGCCCAGGCGGTCTCGTGCGTGGGCACGCGCAGCAGCGGCACCAGCCGCGGGCCGCCCGGGCCGTCGAACGCCACCTTGGTCTGGCCGTCGTGCCGCACGACGACGCCGAGATCGCCGTTGTAGATCTGGCTCTGGTGGTCGTTGGCGGTGACCAGGATCGGCCGGCCGGGGTAGCTGTCGCCGCCGACGAAGTGGCCGCGGGCGGCGAGCAGTCGCTCGACGCGGCGATTGAGTCCTTCGGCACCGTGCGGGCCGGAGCGGCCGGCGGTCAGGACCCGGCCCTGGCGCTGCCAGTGCAAGGCCTGGGCGGCGTCGCCGGCTTCGGCGGCGTCGCGCATCGCGGCGAACGTCTCGGCCAGACTCTCGAGACCGGCCTCGATGCGTGGCACCGGCTGCAAGTCGGCATGGCCCGCTTGCAGCGCGGCGAGCGCGGCAACCTGGTCGCGCCGGGCCAAGGCCTGCGCGAAGGCACCGATGCCGGGCTGCGCCGCAAAGCGGTGGTTCTGCGTCAGCGCGACGACCGCATCGGCGATCGGGGCGGCGTTCGCCTGCACCGGCAGTCTGGCTCCGGTGGCCGCGGCGACCTGTTCGGCCAGCTGCGGACCGACGCCGAGGTGCGGCCGGGCGGCAGCGCACAGATCGCCGAGCACCTGCCCCGCGCCGACCGCGGCGAGCTGGTCCTGATCGCCGACCAGCACCAGCCGCGCGGTCGGCGACAGGGCGCTGCACAGCCAGGCCAGCAGGGCCGGTTCGGCCATCGACGCTTCGTCGACGACGACCACGTCGAACGGCAGCATCCGGTCGGGGCCGCTGCGGAAGGTGTCGTCGAGCGGCAGGTAGCCGAGCAGCCGGTGCAGGGTCGCACTCTGGATGCGGGCGTCGGCCAGCGGTGGCAGCGTGCTCGCGGCCTGGTGCAGGGCTTCCTGCAGGCGCGACGCGGCTTTGCCGGTCGGCGCGCACAGGGCGATGCGGGTGCTCGGTTCGAGGTGCAGCAGCAGGGCCAGCAGCCGGGCGATCGTGTAGGTCTTGCCGGTGCCCGGCCCACCGGTCAGCACGGTGAACGAACCGCTGACGGCGGCGACGATCGCGGCCAGTTGGCGGTCCGCCCTGGGCGGTTCGGGCAGCAAGCCCAGGTCGGCGAGCCCGGCCCGCAGGGTGGCGGGCGGATGGCGCGGGGCGGCGGCGAGGCGCTGGCTCACGAACTGCAGCAACGCCTGTTCGTCGCGGAAATGGCGCAGCAGGTAGAGGCGGTCGGCGGCGTCGAGGACCAGGGGGGCTGGTGCCGAGGCGGCGGCGTCGGCGGTGCAGACGGCGGCCGAGGCGAGCAGCTGCCGGCGCACGGTGGTGGCGTCGCCGTGCTGGTCCAGGCTGCCAAGGCCGGTGCACACGTCGCCGTCGGCGAACGCGGTCAGCGCCGCGTCGGCCGCGGCGGCGACCAGGGGGGCGTGCTGGCCGGCGAGTTCGCCGAGCAGCGCGCCGAGATGGCGCGCGAGATGCGGCAAAGGCCGGTCGTCGCTCATCGTGGCTCTCCAGGGGGCATCTGCTGGTTCGACGTCAGGGAGGCGGGGATCGTCGCCTGGTGGCCCGGCCCGCCGAGCCACTCGTCGAGCCGGACGAGCAGTTCGGCCGACACGGTGTCGACGAACATGCCCGAGTCGGTGCCCGCTGCCGCGCCGCGCACGAAGGCGTACAGCACCGACAACGGCTGCGCCTGCGTCAGGCACGCCGGCACCCGTTCGCGCAGCTGGCGATGCACGGCGATCGCGTAGAGGTGGTACTGCAGCACGTAGGCCGCTTCGAGCATCGCGTCGGCGAGCGCTTCGGATCGGTAGTCGGCGAGCTGGTTGCCGAGGTGGTTGGACTTCCAGTCGACGATCCAGAACCGGCCGGCGTGTTCGGTGACGAGGTCGACCGAGCCGGTCAGGAAACCGTGCAAGGTCTCGCGCAGCAGCCGGGAGTCGCCCTGGCGCAGGGTCGTGGCGAAGCGGCGGGCCAGCGGCGAGCCGTGGCGCTGCAGCAGGTTGGCGAGCTGACCGAGGTTGCCACCGGGGCTCGGCAGCAGGAACCGCCATTCGGCCGCGCGGGTCGGGCCGCAGAGGTCGGCGACCGTCGGACCGGGTGTGCCGGTGGGGGCGTCGACGCGGGCGGCGGCGAGGTCGCGCAGGTTGGCGAGCACCGTGGCGACGGGGTCGATCGCCGCCAGGTGGTCGCCAGGGTCCGCGAGACGGTGGCGCTGCAGGACGTCGCGAACGGTGGTGGCAGTCGCCGGCGCGGCGAGCTGCTGCAGGTCGACGAGCTCGAGGATCTGGTGCAGGCAGGTGCCGGCGGCCGCGCCGCGGGCGAATGCGAAGATGCCCTCGGCGGGGCTGGCGGCGTCACCGCTGGTGCGGCGCGGGCTGCGTTCGTCGTGGTCGCGCGGGTCGAACTCGCCCAGCTGTCCAGCGTTGCCCGTGCTGCCGGCGACGAGTCCGGAGAAGCTGGTGATGCGCCGCGGCACCGGTTGGCGTTCGGCGCGGCGCGGTTGGTGCCGCGGGTCGACGGCGGCTGGCGGCAGCGGGACGACGACGGTGGGTTGCACCGTGGCCATGGCCATCGTCGCCGCCGAGAACGTCGCCGCCTGCGGCAGTTGCTCGGCGAGCTCGTGCAGCATCGCGCGGCTGTGTCGTTCCCAGGCGGCGAACGCGTCGCGGTCGTCGCGAACGTCCAACGCCGGCCGCCACAACAGCCAGCTGAGGGCATTGGCGTCGTTCTGCTTGTCCTTCGCACCGGTGGCGCCGAGGTGCACGTAGCAGCGCCGCCGGGCGCGGGTCAAGGCGACGTAGGCGAGCCGCAGTTCCTCGGCGAGCCCGTCGAGCGTCGCCTGGTGGGCCTCGGCGTCGGTCAGCGTCATGCGCAAGGTGCGTTGCCGGCCGGTGCCGACCACCCGCGGCGCGTCGGCGCGCATGCGGCCGTGCAGGAACGGGCAGAACACGATCTCGTACTGCAGGCCCTTGCTGCCGTGCACGGTGAGGATCTTGACGGCGTCGGCGTCGCTCTCGAGCCGCAGCGTGCGGCGTTCGCCGGCGACCAGGTGCCGGTCTTGCCTGGCGTGCCGCAGCCATTCGAGCAGGCGGTCGGGCGGCAGGCGCTGGGCGTGCGCCGCTTCGTGCAGCAGTTCGAGCAGGTGCCGGTGGTTGGTCAGGGCGCGTTCGCCGTCGGGGGCGCTGCGCAGGCGCGATACCGTGCCGCCGAACTCGAACAGCAGCGTCGTCATCGCCATGACGTCCTGCTTGTGCCAGCGGCGGCGCAACAGGTCGAGGTGTTCGAGGTGCGGTTCGAGCGTGGACTCGTCGGCGACGGTCTGCTGCAGCCAGCGGGCGTCCTTGCCCCACAGCCGGGTGGCGAGGCCGGCCCGCACCGCGGCGAGATCGCGCGGGTGCAGCACGGCGTGGAGAGCCCGTTCGAGTTCGTCGGCTTCGTCGGTGTCGAGCACGTCGCCGCTCTTGCCGATCGCCGCCGGGATGCCGACCTGGCGCAGCGCGGCGCGCACTGCGTCGGCCTCCGGGTGGCTGCGCACCAGCACCGCGAAGTCGGCGTGGCCGAGGCGGCGGCCGTCGAGCGTGGCGGGCGACTGCAGCAGCCGGGCGATCTCCGCGGCGACGTCGGCGGCGATCGTGCGCCGTGCGCGTTCGACGCTGGCCTCGGCGGCGCAGGTGCGCCACTGCAGGGCGTGGCCCGGGTCGCCGTCGATCTGCAGTTGGCCGGCCGTGGCGTGGGCGCGGATGCGGTGCATCGCGATGCGCGGTTCGACGAACGCCCCGACCCCGCCGAACAGGTGGTTGACGGCTTCGACGAGGTCGGGCGAACTGCGGAAGTTGACGGCGAGCGTGTAGTCGCGGTCGGCGGCGGCAGCGGCGTCGAGGTAGGCCGAGAGGTCGGCGCCGCGGAAGCCGTAGATCGACTGCTTGGGGTCGCCGATCAAGTACAGCTGGCGATCGGCGAACAGGCCGTGGAAGACCTCGTACTGCAGCGCATCGGTGTCCTGGAACTCGTCGATCAGGGCCACCTGGTAGCGGCTGCGCAACTGCTCGCGCAGGGCGTCGCCGCGCCGCGCGTCGCGCAGGGCATGGGCCGTGCGACGCAGCAGGTCGTCGAACGAGAGCGTCTGCTCGCTGCGGGCCGCCTGCTGGCAGCGCTCGTGCAGTTCGTGCAGCAAGGTGCTGCGCAGATGCTCGAGGTGGGTGGTGAAGGCGCCATGCAGCGTGTCGCAGGCATCGAACAGCGGTCGGTCCAGCAGCGCGGCGCTGGTCTTGTAGACCTTGTCGGCCAGCGCTGCCTTGCCGAACCCGGCGAAGGTCACGGCGGCGAGCCACGGATCGTCGGCCAGCCGCTGGGCCAGCGTGTCCAGCATCGGCGCCCCTGGGCCGATCCATGGCGCTTCGCCAGCCTTCCAGCGGACCGTCGTCAGCACGTCGCGATCGGCGGCGAACGCCGCGCGCACCTGTTCGAGGGCGGCGACG